>NZ_WLVC01000012.1:0-104401 GCF_016859735.1 Lelliottia sp. RWM.1
AAAGGGGTTTTAATAACTGGCTTAAAGCTGAAAGCTTTCCGGAACCCCCAGCCTAGCTGGGGGTTTTCTGTGCACAAATAATTTTGTGACAGAGTGCAAATTCAGAGGCACAAAACCCGGACATAACTTGCAATAGTTCCCTTTCTGGCCGACCTTATATCTATTAATTACGAAGCGCAAAAAAAATCAAATTCCTCGTTCCCCACAGTGAAGTGAAAAATATGTTGATTCCGTCCAAATTAAGTCGCCCGGTTCGTCTTGACCACACGGTGGTTCGCGAGCGTCTGTTGGCTAAACTTTCCGGCGCGCATAATTTCCGACTGGCGCTGGTTACGAGTCCTGCAGGTTATGGAAAAACAACGCTCATTTCGCAATGGGCAGCAGGGAAAAGCGATCTTGGCTGGTACTCCCTTGATGAGGGCGATAACCAGCAAGAGCGTTTTGCCAGTTACCTCATTGCGGCTATTCAGCAGGCAACCAACGGGCACTGTGTCACCAGCGAAGTCATGGTGCAAAAACGCCAATATGCGAGCCTGTCTTCGCTGTTCTCTCAACTCTTTATCGAACTTGCAGAGTGGCATCGCCCACTTTATGTGGTCATTGATGATTATCATCTGATCACCAATCCGGTCATCCATGAGTCCATGCGCTTCTTCCTGCGCCATCAGCCAGAGAACCTGACCCTGGTCGTACTGTCACGCAATCTGCCGCAACTGGGTATTGCTAACCTGCGTGTTCGCGATCAATTGCTGGAAGTCGGAAGCCAGCAGCTTGCCTTTACCCATCAGGAAGCTAAACAGTTCTTTGATTGTCGTCTGACGTCGCCTATTGAAGCAGCCGAAAGCAGTCGTCTTTGCGATGATGTCGCGGGTTGGGCCACCGCACTGCAGCTTATCGCCCTCTCCGCCCGCCAGAACAATAGCCCAACGCACCAGTCGGCGCGGCGTCTGGCCGGGATTAATGCCTCTCATCTGTCTGACTATCTGGTGGATGAAGTTCTGGACAGCGTTGACGCCTCAACACGCCAGTTTCTGCTGAAAAGTTCCCTTCTTCGTTCCATGAATGATGCGCTGATTGTGCGCGTCACGGGTATCGAAAACGGCCAGCTACAGCTCGAAGAGATCGAGCGTCAGGGGTTATTCCTGCAACGTATGGACGATCCTGGCGAATGGTTCTGCTACCACCCGTTGTTTGGCAACTTCTTACGCCAGCGTTGCCAGTGGGAACTTGCCGTTGAGCTACCTGAAATTCACCGCGCTGCCGCCGAAAGCTGGATGGCGCAAGGATTCCCAAGTGAAGCGATTCACCATGCGCTCGCCGCCGGTGATGCCAGTATGTTGCGCGATATCCTGCTCAATCACGCCTGGGGATTATTCAACCACAGCGAGCTGACGTTGCTCGAAGAGTCGTTAAAAGCCCTGCCGTGGGAAAGTCTGCTGGAAAATCCGCGTCTGGTCCTGTTGCAGGCCTGGCTGATGCAGAGCCAGCATCGCTACAGTGAAGTGAATACCCTGCTCGCCCGTGCTGAACAGGAAATGGAAAGTGAGATGGATGCCACGCTGCACGGCGAGTTTAATGCCTTGCGTGCGCAGGTAGCGATCAACGACGGCGATCAGGAAGAGGCTGAACGCCTGGCGATGGTCGCCCTCGACGAACTGCCGTTAGCTAACTTCTACAGCCGTATCGTCGCCACCTCGGTTCACGGCGAAGTATTGCACTGCAAAGGCGACCTCACGCGTTCACTTTCCCTGATGCAGCAAACAGAGCAGATGGCCCGCCGTCATGATGTCTGGCACTACGCGTTATGGAGCCTGATACAGCAAAGCGAAATCCTGTTCGCTCAGGGCTTCCTGCAGGCGGCCTGGGAAAACCAGGAGAAAGCGTTCCAGTTGATCCGCGATCAGCATCTGGAGCAGTTGCCGATGCATGAGTTCCTGCTGCGCATTCGCGCTCAACTGTTGTGGGCCTGGTCTCGCCTGGATGAAGCTGAAAGCTGCGCCCGCCAGGGTGTTGACGTGCTCTCAAGCTTCCAGCCCCAGCAGCAGTTGCAATGCCTGGCGTTGCTGGTGCAATGTTCTCTGGCACGCGGCGATCTGGACAATGCCCGTAACCACCTTAACCGTCTGGAAAACCTGCTGGGTAACGGTCAGTATCACAGTGACTGGGTCTCAAATGCCGATAAAGTCCGGGTGATTTACTGGCAAATGACCGGTGACAAAAAAGCCGCCGCCAACTGGCTGCGTCAGACGCCAAAGCCCGAGTTTGCGAATAACCATTTCCTGCAAAGCCAGTGGCGCAATATCGCGCGCGTCCAGATCCTGCTGGGTGAATTTGAGCCTGCAGAGATGGTGCTGGAGGAGTTGAACGAAAACGCACGCAGCCTGCGCCTGATGAGCGATCTGAATCGCAACCTGCTACTGCTCAACCAGCTTTACTGGCAGGCAGACCGCAAAAATGATGCACAGCGCGTATTGCTCGAAGCGCTACAGCTCGCGAACCGGACCGGATTCATCAGCCACTTTGTGATTGAAGGTGAGGTTATGGCACAGCAGTTACGCCAGCTTATTCAGCTCAATACGCTGCCGGAGCTGGACCAGCATCGTGCCCAGCGAATTTTGCGTGAGATTAACCAGCATCACCGTCACAAGTTTGCGCACTTTGATGAGAACTTTGTTGAACGTCTGCTGAACCACCCGGAAGTCCCGGAACTTATCCGCACCAGTCCGCTCACTCAGCGTGAATGGCAGGTTCTGGGGCTGATTTACTCTGGTTACAGCAACGAACAGATTGCCGGTGAACTGGCGGTTGCAGCGACCACCATCAAAACGCACATTCGTAATCTGTATCAGAAACTCGGTGTCGCGCATCGTCAGGATGCAGTGCAACATGCGCAGCAGCTGTTGAAGATGATGGGGTATGGCGTGTAGGTTCTTTGCGGCCTGTTGCCCTCACCGCCTCTCTTCCACAGGGAGAGAGGCGGCAGGCTTATCAGCACAGTTCTAGCTGCAAATTATTATCTTTAATCACCTGCAACACTCCCGCTGGCGGCATCACGTCGGTGTAGACGGCATCCACCATACTGATGCTGCCCATGTTTACCATCGCGTTACGGCCAAATTTAGAGTGGTCCACCACCAGCATAACGTGACGCGAATTCTCAATAATCGCGCGCTTCGTACGAACTTCGTGGTAATCAAACTCCAGCAGGGAACCATCACTATCGATGCCACTGATCCCCAGAATGCCGAAATCAAGACGGAACTGGGAGATGAAATCGAGCGTTGCCTCCCCAATAATCCCCCCGTCACGGCTACGCAGTTCTCCCCCCGCCAGAATGATGCGGAAATCATCTTTCTTCATCAGCGTATTGGCAACGTTCAGGTTGTTTGTCACCACACGCAGGTTCTCATGCTCCAGCAACGCATGGGCAACCGCTTCTGGCGTCGTCCCGATGTCGATAAACAGCGTTGCGCCATTCGGGATCTGGCTGGCGACTTTGCGGGCAATCCGTTCTTTTTCTGCTGTCTGTGTCGATTTACGGTCATGCCATGGGGTATTTACAGAACTGGATGGCAGAGCAGCCCCACCGTGGTGACGCAGAATGCGGTTTTGATCGGCCAGATCGTTCAGGTCACGACGAATCGTTTGTGGGCTCACCGCAAATTGCTCGACGAGCTCTTCGGTACTGACGTATCCCTGTTTTTTTACCAGATCGATAATGGCGTCATGACGTTGTGTTTGTTTCATGAAAAATCCCTGGAATTATGTTCGTTTCCGCGCATGCAGCGTATCAGCAAATGCCATTGCCAGCCCGACAGCCAGTCCGGTTACGTGCGCACCGTTGGCGATAGACATACCAAACAGATCAAACCATCCGGCGACTAACCATACTAATGCAAAGGTGATTAAACCGCGTTGCAGATAGATGCCGCTTTGCGGATCGCGCTCACCTCTGAGCCAGACATACCCCATTAAGGCATACACCACGCCAGAAAGCCCGCCAAACCATGGGCCACTGAATTTATGCTGCACATAACCGCTTAACAAGGCGCTGATTACCGTAATGACAATCAACTTACCGCTGCCCAGACGCTTTTCAACCGCGCCGCCGAGATACCACCACCACAGCAGGTTGAAAAGAATATGCATAACAGAAAAGTGCATCAGCGCGTGGGTAAAATAGCGCCAGACATCAAACTGCACAGAGGGATCGTAAGGCCAGGCCAGCAGCAACATTACCGGCTGATCGCCCACCACGTTCATAATAATGAACACCAGGATACAAGCGGCCATCAGCAGCAGCGTAAAGGGGCCTGCGCGTTCACGTACCGTGGCAATAAAAGGAAAACGGCGATAGTGCAATCCGCTGCCCGTATGGCCAGATTGCCAGCTTGCCGCCAGATAGCGAGGGTCTGCGGGGTTCTCAAGGAAACGCGCCAGCTCAGCGTTTACACGCTCAGCCTGGCTTTCGTCAGCCAGCCAGACATCAGTCTGTGTATGTTGCTGGACGGTCAGAATAACGCCCTGCGTCGCCATATAATCGACAAACGCCTGGGCGACGCGCGGGTTGGTAAAAGAGGTAATCATCAGCATCGCAGCAGTCGCTTATTTCCACACAAAAGGGGACAGTATAGAGCGAATGGTTTTAGCCGCCAAACGCGTACTCAACTTCTGCCGGGAAATGGCGATGCCAGGCGTCAAAGCCGCCGTCGACACTATAAACCGCATCATAACCTTGCTGGAGCAGATACTGCGCCGCCCCCTTGCTGCTGTTGCCGTGGTAGCACATCACCATCACCGGCGTTTCGAAGTCGTTATCGCGCATAAACGCGCCCAGAGAGTCGTTAGTCAGATGAAATGCGCCCGGCGTATGGCCCATAGCGAAACTTTGCGGATCACGAATATCCACCAGCACCGCCGTTCCCTGGTGCATTTTCTGATGGGCTTCTTCTACGTTAATACATTCAAAATGATCCATGCTGTTCTCTTTACATTATTCAGGTTGGGTGCGGTCTGATGCTCTCACCCCGGCCCTCTCCCTTCAAGGAAGAAGGAGCAAATCATTCCCTCGTCCGTCTGGGGAGAGGAGGCATTATTTTACCCTCTAGTGTACGTCCTGGCGGCGGGTAAACGCCATTATGTTATCCATATCACTCTAAATTGTTTTTTTGATGTTACCAAAAGCGCGAGCCTTTGCTATTATGAGCGATATCGAACATTTTTGAGCTTTAACGAAAGTGCATGAGGGTGACATGGAAACCAAAGATCTGATTGTAATAGGCGGTGGCATCAACGGTGCAGGTATTGCAGTCGATGCCGCAGGACGCGGGTTATCGGTACTGATGCTGGAAGCCAACGATCTCGCCTGTGCGACATCGTCCGCCAGCTCAAAACTGATCCACGGAGGCCTGCGCTACCTGGAACACTACGAGTTTCGCCTCGTCAGTGAGGCGCTGGCAGAACGTGAAGTTCTGTTGAAAATGGCTCCCCATCTGGCCATCCCGATGCGCTTTCGTCTTCCCCACCGTCCACACCTCCGTCCGGCATGGATGATCCGCATTGGGCTGTTTATGTACGATCACCTGGGTAAACGCACCAGCCTGCCGGGCTCAGGTGGTTTGCGTTTTGGCTCAGAATCAGTGCTTAAACCTGAAATCGTGCGCGGATTCGAATATTCCGACTGTTGGGTGGATGATGCCCGTCTGGTTCTTGCCAATGCGCAGATGGTGCAGAAGAAAGGCGGTGAAGTGAAAACCCGCACTCGTGCAACGGCAGCCCGCCGTGAAAACGGCCTGTGGATTGTTGAAGCGGAAGATGTCGATACCGGCGAGAAATTCAGCTGGAAAGCACGCGGTCTGGTGAATGCTACCGGCCCGTGGGTGAAACAGTTCTTTGACGATGGCATGCACCTGCCTTCCCCATACGGGATCCGCCTGATTAAAGGCAGCCATATTGTCGTGCCGCGCGTACACACCCAAAAACAGGCCTACATCCTGCAAAACGAAGATAAGCGCATTGTGTTTGTCATTCCGTGGATGGACGAGTTCTCGATCATCGGCACAACCGATGTGGAGTACAAAGGCGACCCGAAAAATGTCGAGATCGATGAGAGCGAGATTAACTACCTGCTGAAAGTGTACAACGCCCACTTTAAGAAACAGCTGGCCCGCAATGATATCGTCTGGACCTATTCAGGCGTGCGTCCGTTGTGCGATGACGAATCCGACTCTCCACAGGCAATCACGCGCGACTACACGCTCGATATTCATGATGTCGATGGTCAGGCTCCCCTGCTTTCTGTATTTGGCGGGAAGCTCACAACCTATCGCAAGCTGGCCGAGCATGCGCTGGAAAAACTGGTTCCGTACTATAAAGGCATCGGCCCGGCGTGGACCAAAGGCGCGGTACTGCCTGGTGGTGAAATCGGCGGCAACCGGGATGACTTTGCGGCGAAGCTGCGCCGTCGTTACCCGTTCATTACCGAATCCATGGCTCGCCATTATGCCCGCACCTATGGCAGCAACACCGAGTGGATTTTGGGCGAGGCAAAAGAGATCTCCGACCTGGGCGAGCATTTCGGACACGAGCTGTACGAAGCAGAGCTGCGCTATCTGGTTGAACACGAATGGGTGCGCCGACTGGATGATGCTATCTGGCGTCGTACCAAAGAAGGGATGTGGCTGAATGCTGAACAGCAGTCTCGCGTGGCCCAGTGGTTGCTGCAACATGCGGGAAAGCGTGAGCTGTCGTTAGCGTCGTAATACGTTCGGCCTTATGCCCTCTCCCGTTGGGAGAGGGCGCAAACATTAAAAGCGGCAACCAGGGTTGCCGCTTTGCTTTTACAACCGCACAGGATCGATATGCCAAATTGTCTCGGCGTACTCTTTAATGGTCCTGTCAGACGAGAAATACCCCATATTGGCGATGTTATACATCGCGGCACTGGTCCACTTCTCCTGCTGGCGGTAAAGCTCATCCACCTTGTCCTGACAGTCCACGTAGCTGCGGTAATCCGCCAGTACCTGGTAGTGATCGCCAAAGTTAATCAGTGAATCCACGAGATCACGGTAGCGGCCAGGTTCTTCTGGGTTAAACAACCCGGTAGCGATTTGCGTCAACACTTCACGGAGCTCTTCATCCTGCTCGTAAAAATCGCGCGGTTTGTAGCCCTTCTTACGCAATGCCTCCACTTCTTCCGCCGTATTACCAAAGATAAAGATGTTGTCTGCCCCAACATGCTCCAGCATCTCAACGTTTGCACCATCCAGCGTACCGATAGTCAGCGCACCGTTCAGGGCAAATTTCATGTTGCTGGTCCCGGAAGCTTCCGTCCCGGCGAGTGAAATCTGCTCTGAGAGATCTGCCGCCGGAATGATCAACTGCGCCAGGCTCACGCTGTAGTTCGGGATAAACACAATCTTCAGCTTATCGCCAATCTGCGGATCGTTATTCACCACTTTGGCCACATCATTGATGAGATGAATAATGTGCTTCGCCATGTAGTACGCCGAGGCGGCCTTACCGGCAAAGATGTTCACGCGTGGAACCCACTCGGCATCAGGATCGGCCTTGATCCGGTTATAGCGGGTGATCACATGCAACACATTCATCAGTTGACGTTTGTATTCATGAATACGTTTGATCTGTACATCAAACAACGCTTTCGGGTTCGCCACTACGTTGAGATGCATCGCCAGGTATACTGACAGGCGCTTTTTGTTCAGCAGTTTGGCTTCACGCACAGCTTTATTCACCGTCGGGAAATCAATGTGCTGCTCAAGCTCGCTCAACTGACCTAAATCCGTACGCCATGTTCGACCGATGTTTTCATCCAGAACTTCCGATAACGGTTTATTAGCCAGCGCCAGCCAGCGACGTGGGGTGACGCCGTTGGTCACGTTGCAGAAACGCGTCGGGAAAATTTTGGCGAAATCGGCAAATAACGACTGCACCATCAGGTTGGAGTGCAATTCAGATACCCCATTCACCTTGTGGCTGATCACCACCGCCAGCCAGGCCATGCGTACACGGCGGCCATTGGACTCATCAATGATCGACGCACGGCTCAGCAGGCCGGTGTCGTTCGGATACTGTTCCTGAAGCGTTTTCAGGAAGTAGTCGTTAATTTCAAAGATGATTTGCAGGTGACGCGGCAGAATTTTGCCCAGCATATCGACAGGCCAGGTTTCCAGCGCTTCACTCATCAGCGTGTGGTTGGTGTAGGAGAAGACCTGGCAGGTCACTTCAAACGCGTCATCCCAGCTGAACTTGTGCTCGTCAATCAGCAGGCGCATCAACTCAGGAATCGACAGCACCGGGTGGGTGTCATTCAGGTGGATAGCGGTTTTTTCCGCGAGGTTGTTGTAGGTTTTGTGCAACTGGTAGTGACGGCTCAGGATGTCCTGAATCGTCGAGGAGACCAGGAAATACTCCTGCCGCAGACGCAGTTCACGCCCGGAGTTGGTGGAGTCATCCGGGTAGAGCACACGAGATACGTTTTCGGAGTGGTTTTTATCTTCCACTGCGGCGAAGTAGTCGCCCTGGTTAAATTTACCCAGGTTGATCTCGCTACTGGCCTGGGCACTCCACAGGCGTAGCGTGTTGGTGGCATCGGTATCGTAGCCCGGAATGATCTGATCGTAGGCAACAGCCAGGATCTCTTCGGTTTCAACCCAGCGTGATTTTTTCCCTTCCTGCTGAATTCGGCCACCAAAGCGCACTTTATAACGGGTGTTGTGGCGTTTGAACTCCCACGGGTTGCCATACTCCAGCCAGTAGTCCGGAGACTCTTTCTGGCGTCCGTCGACGATATTTTGTTTGAACATGCCGTAATCATAACGGATGCCATACCCACGGCCCGGCAGCGCAAGCGTCGCCAACGAATCGAGGAAACAGGCTGCGAGACGGCCCAAGCCACCGTTGCCAAGACCGGGGTCGTTCTCTTCGTCTATCAGCTCTTCTAAATCCAGCCCCATCTCTTCCAGCGCATTTTTCACATCGTCATAGATACCCAGCGACAACAGTGCGTTGGAGAGCGTACGGCCAATCAAAAACTCCATCGACAGGTAGTAAACCTGGCGTGTTTCCTGTGATAACTGCGCGCGGTTGGAGCGCAGCCAGCGTTCAACTAAACGGTCACGCACCGCAAACAGTGTGGCGTTCAGCCACTCGTGTTTATTGGCGATAACCGGATCTTTCCCGATGGTGAACATCAGCTTATAGGCGATGGAGTGCTTCAACGCCTCAATACTGAGTGTGGGTGAAGAGTAGCTAAAAGGTGCATTCATATCTGTGACTCCGCCTCGTTACATCAAGCGTTGATAGAGATCGCGGTATGACTGCGCCGCAACGTGCCAACTAAAATCCATGGCCATCGCCTGGCGTTGAACGTAACGCCACAAAGAAGGACGGGACCACAATACGAAAGCACGCCGAATCGCCCGAAGTAGCGACCAGGCATTACTGTCTTCAAAAACAAACCCGCTGGCGATTCCGTCCGCCAGATTTTCCAGTGAACTGTCAGACACGGTATCCGCCAGCCCGCCGGTCCGTCGCACCAGCGGCAACGTGCCGTATTTCAGCCCGTACAACTGCGTCAGACCACAAGGCTCAAAGCGGCTCGGTACGAGGATCACATCAGCACCGCCCATAATGCGGTGTGAAAAGGCTTCGTGATAACCGATCTGCACCCCAACCTGACCCGGATGTTCCGCTGCGGCAGCGAGGAAACCTTCCTGCAACACCGGATCGCCTGCACCCAGCAGCGCCAACTGGCCTCCCTGCTCCAGTAACCCCGGCAGGGCTTCCAGCACCAGATCCAGCCCTTTTTGACTGGTCAGGCGGCTCACCACGGCAAACAGCGGCGCTTTGTCATTCACCTTCAGCCCCATCGCAATTTGCAACTGACGCTTGTTTTCGGCCTTATCTTCGACCGAATCCCGGCCATAGCGTGAAGCCAACAGAAGGTCGGTTTCCGGGCTCCAGATTTTTTCATCAACGCCGTTCAGAATTCCCGAGAGTCGTCCTTCACGATGACGCTGACTGAGCAACCCTTCCAGACCATAGCCAAACTGTGCTTCGGTAATTTCACGGGCATACGTCGGGCTAACCGCCGTAATGTGGTCGGCGTAGTACAGCCCGGCTTTCAGGAAGGAAATCTGTCCCTTAAATTCCAGGCCGTGCATGTTATAGAACGACCATGGCAGATCGATGTCATTCATATGATGGGCGTAATACATGCCCTGATACGCCAGATTGTGCACCGTAAAGACCGATTTGGCGGGATGACCACGCGCCGCCAGATAAGCAGGGGCAAGCCCCGCATGCCAGTCATGCGCATGTACCACATCAGGACGCCAGAACGGGTCCAGTCCGACGGCCATTTCCGCCCCCACCCAGCCCAGTAACGCAAACCGCAGCACGTTATCCGGGTAGGCGAACAGGTTGGTATCGTGGTACGGACTGCCCGGTCTGTTGTATAAATGCGGCGCGTCAATCAGGTAAATACCTACGCCATTGTAATGTCCAAACAGCAATGTAATACGCCCGGCAAAGGTATCGCGACGGGTCACAACCTGAGCATCAGGAATACCGCGTCGGATATCCGGAAAAGCGGGAAGCAGGACTCGTGCATCCACACCACCGGCAATTTGTGCTGCCGGCAGTGCGCCAATGACATCTGCCAGACCGCCCGTTTTCAATAACGGGAACATCTCTGAACATACGTGTAAAACCTGCATTATCGCTCCTGTTTGACCTGCAGTTTCCGCAGCATTTCACGTGTAACCAGTACGATACCTTCCTCGGAGCGGTAGAAACGGCGCGCATCCTCTTCCGCATTCTCCCCAATCACCATCCCTTCAGGAATGACGCAGGCACGGTCAATCACGCAACGGCGTAAGCGGCACGAACGCCCTACCCAGACATCCGGCAACAATACTGCCGAATCGATATTACAGAATGAGTTCACACGCACGCGTGGGAACAGCACGGACTGCACCACCACAGATCCAGAGATAATGCACCCGCCAGAGACCAGCGAGTTCAGCGTCATGCCGTGGCTACCCGAACGGTCCTGCACGAATTTGGCTGGCGGGAGTGATTCCATGTGGGTGCGAATCGGCCAGTTCTGATCGTACATATCCAGTTCAGGTGTGACGGATGCCAGATCGAGGTTTGCTTTCCAGTATGCTTCCAGTGTTCCCACATCGCGCCAGTAAGGTTCAGAGTTCGGATCTGACTGTACGCAGGACAATGGGAAAGGATGTGCATAAGCCATGCCAGCTTTGGTGATTTTCGGAATGATATCCTTACCGAAATCATGGCTGGACTGTTCATCCCCGTCATCGGCTTCCAGCAACTCATAAAGGTAATCTGCATCAAAGATATAGATCCCCATGCTGGCCAGCGATTTGGTTGCATCCCCCGGCATTGCAGGCGGATTAGCGGGTTTTTCAACGAATTCGATGATCTTGTCGTTTTCATCAACAGCCATCACACCAAATGCCTTTGCCTCTTCAATAGGCACAGGCATACAAGCCACGGTGCAACGTGCCCCTTTTTCGACATGGTCGATCAACATGCGCGAGTAATCTTGCTTGTAGATATGGTCACCCGCGAGGATCACGATGTATTCGGCGTTATAGCGGCGAATAATGTCGAGGTTTTGCGTTACCGCATCTGCCGTCCCGCGATACCAGTTTTCACCGTGTACACGCTGTTGGGCAGGAAGCAGATCGACAAACTCATTCATCTGTTCGCTAAAGAAAGACCAGCCACGCTGGATGTGTTGTACCAGCGTGTGGGACTGGTATTGGGTGATTACGCCAATGCGGCGAATACCTGAGTTCAGACAGTTGGACAGTGCAAAATCGATAATACGAAATTTACCGCCAAAATGGACGGCAGGTTTGGCGCGTTTGATCGTCAAATCTTTCAGACGAGTACCGCGACCACCAGCAAGTATCAGGGCAACAGATTTTAATGGGAGCTGGCGCGCCAACATTAACGGATCGTTCTTATCTAATCTAACCATGACTAACTCCTTTTTTATCATCTCTGGAACACGCACACTCCGTGCGCAGGCCCATGCCAGACTGCCATTACGACCGGGTTATCCTCTCCGGCAAAAGGGGGAATGGCGTGCCACGCCCCATCAGGTAATACAAAATTAACCACGTCCTGCGTGGCGTTTAACGTGATAAGCCAGCGTTCCGAAAGCAGGATTTGCAGGCATGGCATTCCGCTTTGCCACTCTTCTGCACTCAGTGGCTGCGCCTCTTTGTTTAGCCAGACAACGTTGCCATCGCCCTCTTCCCACCACTGGTTGGCGGTGAGCGCAGGTATGGTCTGTCGCAGGCGAATCAGTGCAGCAGTGAAATGCACCAGGCCGCTGTTCGCCTGTTCCCACGCCAGCCAGGTTAAGGTGTTATCCTGGCAATACGCGTTGTTGTTGCCATGCTGACTGTGACCATGCTCATCGCCCGCCAGCAGCATAGGCGTCCCTTGCGAAAGCAGCAGCGTCGTAAGCAACGCATGGATGCTGGCGCGTCGCCGCTCAATAACATCCTGACTCCCGCCTAATCCTTCTATACCATGGTTGGAGCTATGGTTATTGTTAGTGCCATCGCGATTTTCTTCGCCATTTGCCTCATTATGTTTCTGATTGAAACAAACACAGTCGCGTAGGGTAAAACCGTCGTGCGCTGTCACCAGATTGATGGTGGCAGAGGGTAACTTTCCATCACGTTTGAACAGGTCGCTGGAGGCCGCAAAGCGCCCGGCAAACTCACCCAACGACAGATTTCTCTCCAGCCAGAAACGACGTGTGGCATCGCGATAATGATCGTTCCACTCGGCAAACAGCGGCGGGAAATTCCCCACCTGATAACCCCCCTCACCAATGTCCCACGGCTCGGCTATCAGCTTGACCCGCGACAGCACAGGACAATGTTTAATGGCCTCAAACAGCGGTGCTTGCTGGGTAAACGCTGGCGTACGCCCCATGACAGACGCCAAATCGAAACGGAAACCATCGATGTGATACGTTTCGACCCAATATTTCAGGCATTCATACGCATAATGCGTCACCGCAGGATGGCTCAGGTTGAGCGTGTTACCGCAACCGGTCCAGTTGTAGTAATCGCCATCCTCCCTGATCCAATAATAGCTACGGTTATCAATTCCGCGCAGGGAGAGCGTTGGCCCATCGAGATCGCTTTCCGCGCTGTGGTTCAGCACCACATCCAGAATGACCTCAATACCCGCCTGGTGCAGCGCCTTCACCGCATCGCGGAACTCATCTCTGGCTTTTTCAGGCTGGGTGGCATAGCGCGGTTCAAGCGCAAACATAGCCAACGGGTTGTAGCCCCAGTAGTTACTCAGCCCCAGCCGCTGCAGCCGCGGTTCACTGCTGAAATGCGCCACGGGCAGCAGTTCCAGTGCGGTGATCCCGAGGTGTTTTAGATACGCAATCATCACCGGATGGGCGAGCGCTTTATACGTTCCGCGCATCTCTTTGGGAATTGACGGATGCAGGTACGTCAGCCCTTTGACGTGCGCTTCGTAGATCACCGTATTGCCCCACGGCGTATCAGGCGAAGCGTCATCTTCCCAGTCATAGAGATCGCTCACGACAACACTTTTCGGCACGATTGATGCACTGTCCCGGTGATCGGGTTCACCGTACCCCACGTGCAGCACCGGGTCGTCTTTTAGATCGCCATCGACGCGATGCGCGCAAGGGTCAATCAGCAGTTTCGCCGAATTAAACCAGTGCCCCTGCGACGGTTCCCACGGGCCGTGAACGCGAAAGCCGTAATGCATCCCCGGCCTTCCCCCGGCCAGATACCCGTGCCAGGTATCCCCTGTGCGAGCTGGCAAGTCATAACGATGTTCGTTACCTTCGCCGTCAAACACACAGAGTTCAACTCGCTCCGCATGGGCAGAAAAGAGGGTAAAGTTCACCCCCTTTCCATCAAAACGTGCCCCGAGCGGCTCGGGTCTACCTGTCGTGAGTTGCGTCATTCCCCCTCCCGAACCAGCCAGATAGTGCTCAAAGGTGGCAGCGTCAGGCTTAGCGAGTTCGGACGTCCGTGGCTTTCAATCGCATCGCTTTGTACCAGGCCACCGTTACCGGCATTACTGCCGTGATAGTGCATAGAATCGGTATTCAGCACTTCGCGCCATTTGCCCGGCTGGTTAATGCCGAAGCGGTAGTGATGGCGTGGTACAGGCGTAAAGTTGCTGGCGACGATAATTTCGTTGCCCGCTTTATCCCGGCGAACAAAAACAAACACCGAGCGCTCGTGGTCATCCACCACCAGCCACTCAAAACCATACGAATCAAAGTCGAGCTCGTGCAGCGCTTTATGGTGACGATAAGTGTGGTTCAGGTCGCGCACCAGACGCTGTACACCGTGATGCCAGTTGTCACCCCCTTCCAGCAGATGCCAGTCAAGGCTTGAGTCGTGGTTCCACTCGCGCCCCTGAGCAAACTCATTGCCCATGAACAGCAGTTTTTTACCAGGGAAGGCGAACATCCAGCCATAGTAAGCGCGCAGGTTGGCGAACTTCTGCCACGCGTCACCCGGCATGCGGTCGAGAATGGATTTTTTGCCATGAACCACTTCGTCGTGAGACAGCGGCAACATAAAGTTTTCGGTGTTGTTGTAGAGCATCCCGAAGGTGAGCTTATCGTGATGATACTGACGATGAACCGGGTCGAGTTTCATGTAGTCGAGCGTGTCATGCATCCAGCCCAGGTTCCATTTGTACCAGAACCCCAGCCCTCCCATTGACGGTGGACGAGAGACACCAGGAAAATCGGTCGACTCCTCTGCCATCGTCACCGCGCCCTCAACCTGTTCACCGAGAATACGGTTGGTATTACGCAGGAATTCGATAGCTTCCAGATTTTCACGACCACCATATTCATTCGGGATCCACTCGCCCTCTTTACGGCTGTAATCGCGATAGATCATCGACGCCACGGCATCGACACGCAGGGCATCAATGCCGAAGCGTTCGATCCAGTACAGCGCATTCCCGACGAGATAGTTCGTCACTTCACGACGACCATAGTTGTAAATCAGGGTATTCCAGTCCTGGTGGTAACCTTCACGCGGGTCGCTGTGCTCGTATAAATGCGTACCGTCAAACTCGGCCAAACCAAATGCATCCGACGGGAAATGACCCGGAACCCAGTCGAGGATCACGTTCAGCCCGGCAGCGTGTGCGGCACTGATAAAATAGCGGAAGTCATCACGCGTCCCGAAGCGGCGTGTTGGCGCATACAGCCCGGTAGGCTGATAACCCCAGCTACCGTCGAACGGATGTTCATTAACCGGCAGCAGCTCCAGGTGGGTAAACCCCATCCATTTGGCATACGGCACAAGCTGATCGGCTAACTCGCGATAGCTGAGCCAGAAGTTGTTATCCGTGTGGCGTCGCCAGGAACCGAGATGGACTTCATAGACAGAGATGGGCGCGTCAAAGCGGTTTGCCTGTTTACGTTCCTCACTCTGGGTAATTTTTTCCGGCAGACCACAAATCAACGAGGCGGTATCCGGCCGCATCTGTGCTTCGAAAGCATACGGGTCAGCCTTAATTCGCAGCTTACCGTGTGCATCGATCATCTCAAATTTATAGAGCTGACCATTGTGTGCGCCAGGGATAAACAGCTCCCAGATACCGGTTTCGCGACGCAGGCGCATAGGGTGACGGCGGCCATCCCAGTAGTTGAATTGTCCGACAACAGAAACGCGTTGTGCATTAGGCGCCCACACAGCAAACCGTGTCCCGGTGACGCCATCCATTGTATCGGCATGCGCACCCAACGTTTCATAGGGACGTAAATGTGTACCTTCAGACAACAGCCAGGCATCCATCTCTTGTAACAGAGGGCCAAAGCTGTAGGGATCATCAATCAGATTTTGCTGGCCATGCCAGACAACGGCAAGCTGATAACGGAAAGGGTTTTTACGACGGGGCATGATGCCCGAAAAGAAGCCGCGCGAGTCGAGGCATTCCAGTTGGCCGACTTTACGCCCGGTTTTAGGTTCAATGACCCAGACTTCTGTGGCGTCCGGTAACAAAGCCCGGACCTCCAGTCCAGCCTCTGTCTGGTGCATCCCCAGAACAGAAAAAGGGTCGGCAAAATGACCCGCAATAAGCGCATTAATCACGTCTCTATCCATACGATCGGACATGGTGTTCTTCCTGTTTTTTTGAGATCGCTCCCTTTTAAGCGCGCGGAAACGTCTCTTTTATGATGACCTGAACGGGGCAGCACTAATTTGTGCATCCTTTCTGCTCCGTCCTACCTCCAGGCAAAATGTAAAACATCCTGCTTAAAGCATAGCCAACGCTCTAAATGGCTCCTGATAAAAAATAAGACATACGCGTTTTACTCCATGTATTACGCAAAAAAAGGGGGCGACAATCCCCCCCCACTCTATAACAAATTATTACGCCAGCTGGCGCAGCATGCGGCGCAGCGGCTCAGCAGCGCCCCACAAAAGCTGGTCGCCGACGGTGAACGCGGACAGGAATTCTGGCCCCATGTTCAGTTTGCGCAGACGTCCCACTGGGGTAGTCAATGTGCCAGTAACGGCAGCCGGGGTCAGTTCGCGCATAGTGATATCACGATCGTTCGGAATCACTTTCGCCCACGGGTTGTGCGCGGCCAGCAGTTCTTCCACGGTCGGAATAGACACATCTTTTTTCAGTTTAATGGTGAATGCCTGACTGTGGCAGCGCAGTGCGCCGATACGCACGCACAGACCATCAACCGGGATCGCCGAAGCCGTATTGAGAATTTTGTTGGTCTCGGCCTGGCCCTTCCACTCTTCACGGGTCTGGCCGTTATCCAGCTGTTTGTCGATCCACGGGATCAGGCCACCGGCCAGCGGTACGCCAAAGTTATCCACTGGCAGGTCGCCGCTGCGGGTCAACTGGGTGACTTTACGTTCGATATCAAGAATTGCGGACGCCGGGTTTGCCAGTTCGTTTGCAACGCTGTGGTGCAACTGGCCCATCTGAGTCAGCAGTTCGCGCATGTGGCGTGCGCCGCCGCCGGAAGCCGCCTGGTATGTTGCAACAGACACCCATTCAACCAGATCCTGGGCGAACAGACCGCCGAGGGACATCAGCATCAGGCTGACGGTACAGTTACCGCCGACAAAGGTTTTTACGCCGTTGTTCAGACCATCGGTGATCACACCCTGGTTAACCGGGTCGAGAATAATGATGGCATCGTCTTTCATGCGCAGCGAAGAGGCCGCGTCAATCCAGTAGCCCTGCCAGCCGCTTTCACGCAGCTTTGGATAGATTTCGTTGGTATAATCGCCGCCCTGGCACGTGACAATAATGTCGAGTGCCTTCAGCGCTTCCAGATCGTAAGCATCCTGCAACGTGCCTGTGCTACCACCAAAAGATGGCGCAGCCTGGCCAAGCTGAGAAGTGGAGAAGAAGACCGGGCGGATGGCGTCGAAATCGCGCTCTTCAACCATGCGTTGCATGAGTACAGAGCCGACCATACCGCGCCAGCCGATAAAACCAACGTTTTTCATAGCATTTTTTTCCTGCAGAGGTGTGTGCTGTTTGTGCAAGCCAGTATTGAACTGGGATATGCTTCACATTACAAAATGCTGCCAAAGTCGCAAGCGAAATTAATCGATGATTGCCCGTCAATCAGAAAAAGAGCTAATCATCGGAATAACACTACTAAGTATCAGGGATAATTTAAGATGAGTGAAATCATTTCCGCCGCGGTTTTATTGATCCTGATTATGGATCCACTCGGAAACCTGCCTATCTTTATGTCGGTGCTGAAGCACACCGAACCCAAGCGCCGCCGGGCGATCATGATCCGTGAACTGCTCATCGCCCTGTTGGTGATGTTTATCTTTCTGTTCGCCGGCGAAAAGATTCTCGCGTTCCTGAATTTGCGCGCCGAAACGGTCTCAATTTCCGGCGGGATTATTCTGTTCCTGATTGCCATCAAGATGATTTTTCCAGGCGCTGAAGGGAGCAGCAGTGGCCTGCCTGCGGGTGAAGAGCCGTTCATTGTGCCGCTGGCTATTCCTCTGGTCGCCGGGCCGACGATTCTGGCGACGCTGATGCTGCTTTCGCATCAATACCCGAACCAGATGAGCCATCTGGTCATTGCACTGCTGATCGCCTGGGGCGGGACCTTTATCATCCTGCTGCAGTCGTCGCTGTTCCTGCGCCTGCTGGGTGAGAAAGGGGTGAATGCGCTGGAACGCCTGATGGGGTTGATTCTGGTGATGATGGCGACGCAAATGTTCCTGGATGGGATCCGGGCGTGGATGAAGAGTTAACCTTCTCCCTCTCCCCCGTGAGAGAGCTGGAGTGAGTGCATCAGCCCTCTCGCCCCCATGAAGAGTGGGTTAGGGTGAGGGCTCATGCAGCTTCAGTGGTTATTCTGTTCACCTTACGTTTCATGCTTCTCTTTCACCACCATAACCCGTGAACGTGCGAGGGTGGCTCAATCGCCACCCCCCTGGCAACCCGGGCTCCCGGCGGTAAATCACCGCTTCGCGATGTCTTCGGCTAATCCTTCCGGCTTATCGGGGACGGGCGGAGGTAACATCCCCGCCCTCCAGGCGCATCCATGTGCCTCGCCCTGCTCCAGCCAACGCTTCTGGACCCCATTCCTGAGCATTTGAAAGCAAGCCTGACAGTGGATGATCTGCCGCTGGATGTGCCTGTTTTGCGCCGAAAAGTGATCAACCGGGACGGTATTGCCAGCGGTTAACACAACTGCTGTTGAGTCGTGCGTTGTCAGGAAGTGAAAAAAGAGTCGCAGGAGATGTGTTGCAGGATTTAGTGGGGTTTTATAGTGATACGCTGAAAGCGCCGCGTGGGTTGCGAACTGATGAGGGTATTGTGCTGCTGTAAAAAAGCCAGGACGGCGCTAACGCTCTCACCCTCTCCCGGCGGGAGAGGGTGAAAAACGAGGTTAACTCAGCAGCGTAAACGCAATCATCCCGACAATTGCCCCTGTCGTGCCAAGGATAGTTTCCATCAGCGTCCAGGTTTTCAGGGTTTGCGCTTCGGTTGCACCGGTAAATTTACCGAACAGCCAGAAGCCTGCGTCGTTTACGTGTGACACCACAATCGAGCCGCCCGCGATACAGATAGACAGTGCCGCCATCTGTGCGCCGGAGTAGTTCAGTTGTTCAATCACCGGCATCACCAGACCCACGGCAGTTAAACACGCCACGGTCGCGGAGCCCTGAATGATACGCACCGCCGCCGCCAGCACGAAGCAGGTCACGGCAATGGGAAGACCCATCCCGGTCAGTGCTTCACCCAGTGCCGGGCCGACGCCGGAATCCACCAGCACCTGCTTGAACACGCCGCCTGCGCCGATTACCAGCAGAATAATACCTGCCGGTTGCAGTGCAGCACCACAGATCTCCATAACACGGTCTTTCGGCATGCCCTGGCGCATCGCCAGACCATAAATCGCCACCAGACAAGCGACCAGGATCGCAGTGAATGGATGGCCGATAAATTCGAACCATTCGTAAGCCGTAGACCCTACAGGAACAAAGCGTGCAGCGATGGTTTTCAACCCGACCAGCACCAGCGGCAGCAGGATCAGCGACAGGCTGAAGCCGAAGGACGGCATTTTGCCTTCGCCAAGGTGCGGCTCGGTGATGTCATCCGGAATATGCAGCTCAACGTAACGGCTGATGAAGTTGCCCCACAGCGGACCCGCAATGATCATCCCTGGAATGGCTGCGCACAGACCAATCAGGATCATCCAGCCAAAATCAGCGTGCATCTGAGACGCCAGCAGCATCGGCGCAGGCCCCGGCAACAGAAACGCCGCCGCCGCCGCAACACCCGCGAACAGCGGAATCACCAGCTTCACAAGGTTTGTACCGGTGTGACGCGCCATTGAGAAGGCTACGCTAATCAGCAGCACAACCGCCACTTCGAAGAACAGCGGCAGCGCACAAATCAGGCCGGCCAGACCAATAGCATAATGCGCACGGCTGTGCCCGAACGATTTGAGCATCTTGACGGCAATCTGGTCGACGGCCCCCGTCTCATGCAAAATCTTGCCAAACATCGCACCCAGCGCAACGACAATCGCCAGGAAACCCAGCGTGCCGCCCATCCCCTTTTCCATGGTCGCGGCGATCTTATCGAGCGGCATACCGGAAAAGAGACCTGCACCAATAGAAACCACCATCAAAGCAACGAAAGCGTGCATACGCGCTTTCATGACTAAAAACAGCAGCAGCAAAACAGAGCCGACTGCCGTTAAAACTAACGTTAATGTAGTCAAAACTTACTGCCTTTTGTTAATAAGCTCGATGGTGCTTGCCACAACACCGTCCAGCGGCTGATCGATATTCACAATCAGTACATCGCGTTCATCTGCGCCCGGCTCTTCCAGCGTTTCGAACTGCGTTACCAGCATCTGGGTTTTGAAGAAGTGGCCTTTACGCGCTTTCAGGCGGCTTTCAATAACCTCGAAATCGCCTTTCATGTAGATAAAGGAGAGATTTGGATTGCCTTCGCGCAGCAGGTCGCGGTAGCTCTTTTTCAGTGCAGAGCAGACAATCAGCGACACTTTGTTCGTGCGCTGCATAGCAAATGCGGCGTCATTCAGCGCCTGCAACCACGGTTTGCGATCGTCATCGTTCAGCGGCTCGCCGGAAGACATTTTAACGATATTGCTGCGCGGATGGAGGAAGTCACCATCAAGGAATGCAGCCTGAAGTTGATGCGCCACTTCGCTAGCCACGGCAGATTTACCGCTACCGGAAACGCCCATCAGGACGTAAACGTGGTGATCATGATTAGTCGTGCTCAAAGGGTGGCCCTCAGTCAATTGTTACGGGTAACAGTTATCGGTAACATTGTCCTGCCGGGGCAAAAGAGAAGCAATATCCAAACGTGCGAGAAATGAATAAGTGTGAGCTACTTCAAATTTGTCAGCTTAAATTGATCCACCCGGTGACAAGGTGAAACCTAAATCTAACATTTTCGGCGTAACCACTTCACCACGAATGCGTGCCAGCAGGCGTTCCGCACCAATACGCCCCATGCGTTCACGCGGCGTCAGGACGCTCGCCAAACGGGGCTCCATCACCTGGCCGATGTCATGGCCGTGGAAACCGGCAATCGCCATATCGTCCGGGATTTTCAGCCCCAGACGCTGACATTCGAACGCCGCACCCACCGCAAGGTCATCGTTGGTACAGAAGATGCCATCAAGCTGCGGATACTCGCGGCGCGCCTGGCGCATCAGCTCAATCCCGGACGTGTAAGAAGACGATTGCTCGACCATCACGCTGTATGGAATGAGGTTTGCGTCGAGCATCGCCTGCTCGTAGCCCTTCTGTTTGATGATAGTACGTTCATCAAGACGTGCGCCCAGATATGCGATATGCCGATGTCCGCGCGCGATGATCGCCGCCGTCATCTGACGTGCCGCGTCAAAGTTATCAAACCCGACGGCAATATCGAGGCAAGGAGACTGGCTGTCCATCAGCTCAACCACCGGAATACCGGCGACTTCAATCATCTTCAGGGTTCGGGGAGTGTGAGTACGTTCGGTTAAAATCAGCCCGTCGATGTTCCAGGAAAGCATGGATTCCAGACGTTCTTCTTCCAGATCCGGTTTGTACCCATAGTGCGCAAGCATTGTCTGGTAACCGAACGCATCCGTCACGCTTTCGATACCGCGCAACACTTCGGCAAAAACCTGGTTGGTTAAGGAAGGGAGCAGGACACCTACCGCGCGGCTGGTTGCATTCGAGAGAATATCGGGGGCGCGGTTGGGGATATAACCCAGTTCATCGAGAGCAGCAGCAATCTTGCCACGCAATGCCACGGAAACCTGTTCCGGGTTACGTAGAAAACGGCTGACCGTCATTTTGGTCACGCCGACGCGATCGGCTACATCCTGAAGTACGGGGCGTTTCTTTTTCATCGTCCTGAGAAATCTTGAGTTTGCGATTTTCTCAGTTTATCACGGACAAAGCCCATCCTTCCCCTGTCAAAAGGAAGGATGGGCATTTATTTATGATTAATTACACCGGCGGCAGGTCGAACAGCAGGATTTCACTTTCGCTGTCAGCATGAACGGACAGTGCCTGTTCATCCCAAATCGCCAGACCATCACTGGTGCTCGCTTTCGTACCGTTGATGGTCACGTCGCCTTTCACCACCTGGATCCACACACGGCGGTTTGCGGCGATCTGATGTACTGACTGTTCGTTTTTCGCCAGCGCCCAGCGGAAAAGCTCCATATCCTGATACACTTTCAGCGAGCCATCACGCGCGTCCGGAGACAACACCAGCTGTTTACCTTGCAGGGCGTCGAAGCGGCGTTGCTCATAACGTGGCGTGATGCCGATTTCTTCTGGAATGATCCAGATTTGGTACAGATGCAGTTTTTCCGTTTTGCTTGGGTTGTATTCGGAGTGACGAATCCCTGTACCTGCACTCATGATCTGGAATTCACCCGCCGGAACCTGCTCTTTATTGCCCATGCTGTCCTGGTGCTCAACCGCCCCTTCCAGAACATAGGTCAGGATTTCCATATCTTTGTGCGGGTGAGTCCCGAAGCCCTGGCCTGCATCAATCACGTCGTCGTTAATAACCCGCAGTGCAGAGAAGCCCATGAAATTCGGGTCGTAGTAATCGGCAAACGAGAATGAATGCCATGAGTCCAGCCAGCCATGATTCGCGTGACCACGTTCGTTTGCTTTGCGTAAGTAGATCATTGTTTTCATCCCCAGTTCGTTTTGATGGACTCAGTGTGGACGCAAACCGCCAGGGATGATAGAGGGTGAAAATTGACTCCTCTGTTCAAAAATTATGAACAAGCCAGCAGGAGTCTTTTTTACCTATCTGGCGAGGGTTACCGTGGCAGGAGAAGCCTGTTCAAAGGCACGTTCAAGGATTTCAAGATTGGTCAGAACTTCAGTTTCCTTGACGTAATTTGCCGTACCCTGGCTTATCGTTTCAAACAGCGCATCGTAAATGAAGCCATAGTCACCGGTTTCAGGCTTTAGCGCCTCTTTGACTGTGATGCCTTCGGCATTCACATACTCCAGCACGCCAACGGAATCATCCGCCGCAAAACCAGGCTCGCCCGGCATAATATTAGCCTTCAGGCTGGTTTCCTGCTGGTCGATACCGTATTTGATAAACGAGCCTTTCGTTCCGTGGACGATAAATTTTGGGTAATCCATTTTCACCAGATGGCTGGTTTTGACGATGGCTTTCAGGTCGCCATAAAACAGCTGCGCCTCGAAGGTATCATCCGGGTTGGCTTTGTTGCGCAAGCTGCGGATGTCATAGGCAACATGATCCGGGCGACCAAACAGGGAGATGATCTGGTCCATGGTGTGGACACCCAGGCCATAAAACGCGCCATCCTGCGGCAGGCCAGGTTTCGTTTCCGCCACCGGGCGGTAGTAATCGAAGTGGCTTTCGATTTCGACAATCTCGCCAAGTTTGCCGCTCTCAATGGCCTTTTTCGCCGTCAGGAAGCAGCTGTCAAAGCGACGGTTTTGATATGGCGTTACGGTCAACCCTTTGCTTTTTGCCAACGCAAACAACGTTTTTGCCTCAGCCAGGGTTGGCGTGAACGGCTTTTCCACCAACACGTTTTTACCGGCCTCCAGCGCGCGTTTTGCGTAGTCAAAATGGCTGTCCGCGTGGGTACAAACCACCACCAGCTTGACCTGGGGATCGTTGAGTACCTCGTCGAGATCGCTGGTGAAATGAATGTGAGAGTATTGCGGGGATTGCTCTTCAGGCTTCGCACTGCGGCGGTAGATATGCGCGACGTGCCAGCTGTCTTTGCGGTTGAGAACATACGGCAGGTGGTAGCGGGTGGTGCTTTTACCAAATCCAATAAATGCGCAATGTAATGTCATGACTCAGTCCTTTTGAAAGGTTACTGCGTCTTACCATAGCGCAATACCTCTGCTCGCGCATCGGCCGTCGACGTCGCAGGCAGTCTGCTCACGGCAAGCGCGCAGCAACCGGAGCGTACATAGAGTGCGTGAGGATTGCGAGCACTTCCCGGAGGCAAAATGGCAAGTAAGCCAGGCTGAAACAAAAACCCCAAAAAAAAAGCCAGCTAGAAGCTGGCTAAAGTAATACTGGAAGCAATGTGAGCAATGTCGTGCTTTCAGGTTCCCGTAGTGGTCTTCCTGAATGCATGACAATAATAATCATTCTCATTCGCACTTGTCCAATACTTTTTGCAAAAAATAGCAGTTGACTCAAATTTTAAAGTCAATGATGTTGGAAGGGATGTTTAACTGACTGAGGATTAAGGAATGAGTGAGATAGTGATACGCCACGCTGAACCGAAAGATGCAGAAGCCTTACGCCAGAACTACATGCATTACGGGGTGTATCACGACACGCTACAACTACCTCATCCTTCTCTCGAAATGTGGCAGGAGCGTCTCATCGTTAAGCCAGGCCAAAAACGCCTGGTCGCCTGCATAGACGATACCGTAGTAGGGGATTTAGCGCTCCAGGTCGAAGCCAGCCCACGGCGTAGCCATGTGGCCACATTTGGTATTAGCGTCGCAGTGCACGCACAGGGGCGCGGTGTGGGCAGCGCGTTAATGCGTGAAATGGTCAACCTGTGTGATAACTGGATGCGTATCGAACGCATTGAATTAACAGTGTTTGCCGATAATCCGCCAGCACTGGCACTGTACCGAAAGTTTGGCTTTGAAATTGAAGGTACGGGAAAGAAATTCGCCCTGCGTAACGGCGAGTATGTGGATGCGTACTATATGGCGCGCATGAAACAGTGACCTGATTGTTCTCCCTCTCTCCCCTTCGGGGAGAGAGGGAGAAATCATTAGTACCCCGCCGTCAAATCATCCACAGAACGCGGATCTGACGCGCCAAACAGCACACCTTCCGGCCCAACCATAATGCTCTGAGTGCTCCCCATCGCCTCTTTGACCACCACTTTCTGTCCGCGTTGCTCCAGCAGTTTTATCGTGTCCGGGCTAAAACCCTTCTCGACGCGCAACTCATCCGGCAGCCACTGATGGTGGAATCGCGGGGCGTTGGTCGCTTCAGCCACATTCATCCCAAAATCGATGCTGTTGACCACCATCTGAAGCACGGTGGTAATAATACGGCTCCCGCCAGGGCTGCCAGTTACCAGCCAGGTTTTGCCATCTTTCACCACGATGGTTGGCGACATGGACGACAGCGGACGCTTCTTCGGCCCAACAGCATTGGCATCGCCCCCCACTAACCCGTAGACGTTGGGCACACCAGGCTTGGCAGAGAAATCATCCATTTCGTTGTTCAGCAGAATACCGCTATTACCCGCCACAATCCCGGTTCCGAAGGTAGTATTCAGCGTATAGGTCACCGCCACGGCGTTACCGTCTTTATCCACCACCGAGAAATGCGTGGTCTGGTTACTTTCATACGGCGCTAATTTGCCTGGGCGGATCTCACTCGATGGCTTAGCCCTGTTGATATCGATCTGATCGGCGATGGATTTGGCATAGGCTTTATTGGTCAGCGCTTGCCACGGCACATTGACGAAATCCGGGTCGCCAAGGTATTCCGAGCGGTCGGCATAGGCCCGTTTCTCTGCCTCCGTCATTACCTGCATCGCATCGGCACTGCCAAAACCAAACTTGTGCATATCGAAGTTTTCAAGAATGTTGAGGATCTGCACGATGTGGATCCCGCCGGAAGACGGCGGCGGCATAGAGAACACCTGATAACCACGATAGCTTCCGCTAATCGGCTCGCGCTCAACCGCTTTGTACTCAGCCAGATCGGCTTTGGTGATGAGCCCGCCGTTCTTTTGCATCTCTTCGGCAATCTGATCGGCAATCGCGCCTTTGTAGAAGGCGTCCGGCCCGTGCTCCGCAATCAGCTCCAGGCTTTTCGCCAGGTTTTTCTGCACCAGCTTGTCGCCCTTTTTCAGCGGCTCGCCGTCTTTCCAGAAGATCGCTTTACTGTTTTCATGATTAGGGATCACTTCGCTGCCATAGGTTTTGAGATCGTCCGCCAACGCGTCGTTCACCACGAAGCCATCACGCGCAAGTTTAATCGCGGGTTGTACCACTTTGTTCAGCGGTAACGTGCCATATTTTTCCAGCGCCAGCGAGAAACCCGCCACTGTGCCTGGTGTTCCGGAAGCCAGATGAGAGGTCAGGGATTTTTTGCTGTCCGGGTTGCCCTGATCATCAAGAAACATATCGCGGGATGCCTGATTCGGCGCCATTTCGCGGAAGTCGATGGCCGTGGTTTTACCGTCTTTGGTGCGCAGCATCATAAAGCCGCCGCCGCCCAGGTTACCGGCCTGCGGGTGTGTTACTGCCAGCGCGTAACCCACCGCCACCGCGGCATCTACCGCGTTCCCACCCTGCCTGAGAATATCCACGCCGACTCGTGTGGCCATCGCATCAACCGATGCCACCATGCCATGCGTCGCCCGCACGGGATGAAACACATCTTCTTCCACGCCGTAGGACACTGGCGGAGCGGCTGGCGGGTTCGCCGCCACGCTAAATGTGCCGCCTGCCATCAGTGCGGCGATCGCTACCCAGCGAAAAAACGTTGGTTTCATCATTATTGTTCTCCAGGTGATGGGATCCATATTCCCCGCTTAATCCTGGTTCACAACTCCTAAAAAATCATCGTTATGGCGGAATCAGGGTAAACTTAAGAGAAGCCTCAAAAGGAGGAGATGACAATGAAACACTTTTTGATTCTTACCGCGCTGCTACCCTTTGCCGCGCTAGCGCAGCCACTCAACACCATGAACAACCCTAACCAGCCAGGCTATGTCATTCCGAGCCAGCAACGTATGCAAACGGAGATGATGAGCCAACAACAGCAGCAAAAAGGAATGCTTAATCAGCAGCTTAAAACGCAGACTCAGCTTCAGCAGCAAAAACTGCAAACGCAGATCAATAACAACACCCAGCGTGTTCAACAAAACCAGCCGCGTGAGCAGGTATTACCGAACAGCAATGGCGGGATGTTAAGTGGCGGGGCAACGCAGAGTAGCGGTCAGCAGCATATGCTGCCGCCGCGTTCGAATGGGGATATGCTTAATAATCCGCAGAATTAAAATTCGGACCTATCACGTCAACCACATCGGTACAGATACTATCGACACCCCAGCGCAGCAGTTCTGCCGCGCGCTGGGGTTTGTTGACGGTATACACCAGAATATGCAGCCCGGCATCCTTCAACATCTTAACCCGAGCTTCGTCCAGCAGTTTGTGATTCAGGTGAATCGACACACAGCCCAGGCGAGTGGTCAGCTCGCGCCAGTCCTCACGCCACTCGTCCAGCAATAACCCGCGCGGCAGTTCCGGTACGGCGGCCTGAGCCGCTTCCAGCGCATCAATTTCAAATGAAGAGAGCAGCGGCGGAGCCATCCCTTCCCACAACTCACGCGCGGCGAGGGCGATAACCTTGCCGGTTAACGGCCCTGTTCCCGTGGTGGGTTTAATTTCGATATTGGCCATCATCCCGTGTTGACGACAGCGATCGGCTACTTCCGCCAGAAGCGGAAGCGGTTCGCCTTTAAATTCGCCGCTGTACCAACTCCCGGCATCGACTTTCAGGAGATCGCGCCACGGTAATTCCCCTGCCACGCCCCAACCGTTGCTGGTCCGTTCGAGGTTATCGTCATGCAGCAGAAAAATTTCGCCATCTTTCGACAGCTTGGCATCACATTCAATCATGGTATGACCGTAACGCGCACCCACGTCAATCGCCGCCAGCGTGTTTTCCGGCGCCAGTTTACCGCCACCACGGTGGGCGACGATGTGGGGGTAAGGCCAGTTACTCATAGTCGTTGTCCTGTTTCACCATCAAATAAGTGCAGATGATTTTCTGGCAGATGCAGCCAGAGCGTACTGCCTGCTTTCGGGCGCTCCTGATGCGCCAGACGCACAACGATCTTTTGTTCGCCCCAGCGTCCATGGGCCAGGTTATCCGCCCCCAGCATCTCCAGCGTGTCCATCACCAGCGGTACACCGCCTTCTGCCTGCGAGCTTAGCGCAATGTGTTCCGGGCGGATACCAAGCGTCATCTTACGCCCGGCATAGCCACGATAGTACCAGTTGATCGGCAATGCCATCCCACTGTCCAGCTCAAAATGGGTTCCTGAGCTGCTGATTCGGCCTTCCAGCAGGTTCATCGCCGGGCTGCCAATAAAGCTCGCCACAAAACGGCTGGCCGGTTTTTCATACACCTCAACCGGCGTCCCAATCTGCTCTGCGATACCTTTGTTCATGACCATCACACGCTGCGCCAGAGTCATGGCTTCCACCTGATCGTGCGTGACGTAAAGTGAAGTGGTATTCAGACGACGATGCAACTGTTGCAGTTCAAGGCGCATCTGTACGCGCAGTTTGGCATCGAGGTTTGAAAGCGGTTCATCAAACAGGAACACGGCCGGATCACGCACAATGGCGCGCCCCATTGCCACGCGCTGACGCTGACCACCAGAGAGTTCACGCGGGCGGCGCTTCAGCAGGCCATCCAGCTCCAGAATGCGCGCGGCTTCTTTCACACGCTCGTCGATATGACCTTTGCCCATACCGTGAATTTTCAGCCCCCAGGCCATGTTCTCTTCCACACTCATGTGCGGATAGAGGGCGTAGTTCTGGAACACCATCGCAATGCCGCGATCTTTGGGTTCCATTTCGGTGACGCGCTGGCGATCAATCCAGATATCGCCGGAGGTCACACGCTCAAGCCCCGCCACCATACGCAATAGCGTCGATTTTCCGCAGCCGGACGGGCCAACCATCACGATAAATTCTCCGTCCGCCACGTCGAGCGTGAGCGGCTGAATGACCTGGGTTTTGCCATCCCAGCTTTTGGTTACTGCCTGAAGTTTCAGTCCTGCCATAGAGGTTGTATCCCTTGATTATTCGTGAACGTCGCTCGCGCCTTGCCCAGGGCAAGGCGCGAGCGACAACGTTTGGTGGGCCCAAATAAAACGCAAGTAACGCGGCACTGGGCAAAAATAGCCCCAGCCCTTTGGGGCGCGTGCCGAAATCGCGTACTCTGCGTTGTTGGATTTGGACATAGGCCCACTATGTCCATCATCCTCCGCCTTGATTACACGATTTCGGCTCAGCACCGACGTCACGAGTAATCAAGGGATACAACCTACTTCTCACTGTCCACTAAACCACGCACAAACGCACGCTGCATGGCTAAAACGATAATGACCGGGGGGATGAGCGTGAGCAGCATCGCCGCCATCACCTGGTTCCAGAGGGTCGTGCCTTCGCCGGTGGCAATCATGCCTTTGATTCCGGCCACCGCAGTCCCCAGATTGACATCCTGAATAATCAACAGCGGCCACAGATACTGGTTCCAGCCGTAGATAAACGTAATCACAAACAGCGCAGCGAGGTTGGTTTTCGACAGCGGCAGCACGATGTCACGGAAAAAACGCATCGGTGATGCACCGTCAATACGTGCCGCTTCAATCAACTCATCCGGCAGGGTCATGAAGAACTGACGAAACAGAAAAGTCGCAGTCGCAGAGGCCATCAACGGCAGGGTTAACCCTGCGTAACTGTCGAGCATCCCGAGGTTAGCGATCACCTCGACCGTCGGGAAGATGCGCACTTCAACGGGCAACATCAGGGTAATAAAGATCATCCAGAAGAACAGGTTACGCAGCGGAAAACGGAACCAGACAATGGCAAACGCGGAGAGCATCGATACCACGATTTTGCCCACCGTGATGCCAAAAGCCATAATGAAACTGTTAAGCATCATCAGCCAGAACGGCGCGCTGTTCACCCCGACGCCCTGCGTCCAGATGGTTTTCATGTTCTCGAAAAGATGTCCACCAGGGATTAAGGTCATCGGCGTGTCAAACACCGCTTTGGTATCCAAAGTCGCCGCCACAAAGGCGACATACAGCGGGAAGAGGATGACGATAATGCCCAGAATCAGCATGGTATGGCTGAAAATCGTCAGCCCCGGACGGTTCTCAATCATTGGTAGCGCACCTTACTTTCAACATAGCGGAACTGAACCACCGTGAGGATGATGACGAGGAACATCAGCACGACGGACTGGGCAGCAGAGGCCGAGAGATCAAGACCCGCAAAGCCTTCACGGTAGATCTTATAAATCAGAGTCGTCGTAGCCTGAACCGGGCCGCCCGCCGTGGCAGCATCGATCACCGGGAAGGTGTCGAAGAAGGCATACACCAGGTTGACCACCAGCAAGAAGAAACTTACCGGGGCAATCAGCGGCAGCGCCAGCTTAAAGAAACGACGAACCGGGCCTGCACCATCAATCGCCGCCGCTTCAACCAGCGATCGTGGGATGGATTGCAGCGCCGCAAAGAAGAACAGGAAGTTGTAGCTGATCTGCTTCCACACCGAGGCAAACACCACCAGGAACATCGCCTGGCCACTGTTCTGCGCGTGGTTCCAGTCATAGCCAAACTCCCCAAGAAAATGGGTAATTAGCCCGCGTCCTGGGTTAAACAGGAAGATCCACAGCACGGCAGCGACCGCAGGTGCAACGGCGTAAGGCAGCAGCATCAGGGTCTGGTAGAGACGGCTGCCGCGCACCACGTAATCCACCAGCGCCGCGAAGAAGAGCGAAGCGACAAGGCCGCTTACCGTCACCAGAGTGCTGAATTTGATTGTCGTCCAGAAGGCGTCGATGTAGTAACTGTCATGCCACAGGGCGGCAAAGTTATCCAGACCGACAAACTGGCTGGAAAGCCCAAACGGATCAACGCTCTGGACTGAGTACCACAGCGCTTCGCCCGCAGGCCAGATAAAGAAGATTACGGTGATGACCAGTTGCGGCGCGACCAGCAGATACGGCAGCCAGCGCGAACGGAACACCGGACGGGATGAGGACATAGATTAGCTCATATTGATTTCCCCTCACCCTAACCCTCCCCCCAAAGGGCGAAGGAACGATTACACCCTCCCCCTTAAGGGAGAGGGCCGGAGTGAGGGGGGGATTAGTTTTAATTAAGACTTCGTTGACTGCTCAAAACGGCGCAGCAGTTGATTACCGCGTTCAACAGCTGAATCCAGTGCTTGTTGTGGCGTTTTCTTACCGGTCCACACGCTTTCCAGCTCCTCATCAACGATGGTACGGATCTGTGGCATGTTGCCCAGACGCAGGCCTTTGGTGAACGGCAATGGTGGCTTGTTCAGCATCTGACGCGTCGCAATATCTGCACCTGGGTTCTTGTCATAGAATCCCTGCTGACGAGTCAGGTCGTAAGCGGCTTTGGTGATCGGCAGGTAGCCGGTTTTCTGATGCCACTCGGCCGCATTTTCAGGTTTTGCCAGGAAGTCCAGAAACTCGGCAACACCTTTATACGTCCCCTGATCTTTGCCCTGCATAACCCACAGACTCGCCCCACCAATGATGGCGTTTTGCGGCGCACCCTTCACATCCGCATCGTATGGCATCATGCCGACACCGTAGTTGAATTTAGCGTAATGACGGATGTCAGCCAGTGAACCGGAGGACGCCGTAGTGATGGCACAGTCACCGTTGTAGAACTTCTCGGTCGATTCATCTTTACGGCCGAAGTAGCTGAAATCGCCTTTCTTGTTCAGCTCTTCCAGCAACGCGATATGTTTCACCTGCTCTGGCTTATTGAACTCCAGAACCGCGTCTGTGCCGTCGAAGCCGTTATTTTTCGTTGCCACTGGCAGCCCATGCCAGGCACTGAAGTTTTCAATCTGGATCCAGCCCTGCCAGCCGCTCGCATAACCGCACTTCATACCTGCCGCTTTCAGCTTCGCGGTGTACGCCGCCAGATCCTGCCAGGTTTTCGGTGGCTGCTCAGGATCTAAACCGGCTTTTTTGAAAGCATCTTTGTTGTAATAAAGCACAGGCGTTGAGCTGTTAAACGGCTGAGACAGCAAGTGGCCCGTTTTGGAATCGGTGTAGTAACCGGAAACGGTCGGTACAAACTGGGATTCATCGAAGTTAATGCCCGCATCTTTGAACACTTCATAGACGGGCTTGATCGCTTTCGACGCCATCATGGTCGCCGTACCCACTTCATAAACCTGTAACAGTGCCGGCGCGTTACCGGTACGGAATGCCGCGATGCCCGCACTCAGGCTCTGCTCATAATTGCCTTTATACACCGGCACAATTTTGTAATCCGGGTGGGTGTCGTTGAAACGCTGCGCCAGGGAGTCAACTTCCTTACCCAACTCCCCTTCCATGGAATGCCAGAATGGAATGGTAGTGACAGCCATTGCGTTCGTCGCAAAAGCCAGACTCAGTGCCAGACCCAAAGCTGTGTGTCGTAACGATGTCATTGTCATCTCTCTTATTGTGCCGGATGCGCGATATCACGCGTTTTATGCTCGCGAGGTAACATGACATGCTCGAATGACAGAAAAATAACTGTTTATTTACAGAATGATGACAGGAAGGCGTCAGAGGGATGGTGGAATGGTGAAGGAAATGTGGCGGCAACATCAACGTCACCGCCAGGAAATATATATTTAGTGCTTGTCCTTACCCCAGGCATATATCGCGCGCTTCTCTCGCCGCTCGCGCTCAGCCTGAATGAGTGATTTCCCGGAATCTAATACCGGACAATCTGGGCCACTTTCCACCTCGCAAGGGACAGTACGCAGAGGTTGCCCCGTCTGCAACTTTTCCTGCCAGATGGTTGGGTCACGGGGATCTCTTTTTTCCGATGACGCGGCCTGAAAGCACACGGCCACCAGCAAGCTCATACCCACAAAACAAATAGCGCCCAAACGAGTCATCCCTGCCCCCTGGTTACAACAAATAATATGAGCCACCGCAGTGATTGCCGACAGAACAGCATAGGCTGGCTCCGCCAGCCTGCCCTGTTTAGCCCCCGAGGTACGCGCTACGCACCGCTTCGTTCGCCAGCAGTGCATCACCGGTATCGGATAGCACCACGTGACCGTTTTCCAGCACGTAGCCGCGGTCAGCCAGTTTCAGCGCCTGGTTGGCGTTTTGCTCAACCAGGAAGATGGTCATCCCCTCTTTACGCAGTTGTTCAATGGTGTCGAAGATCTGCTGGATGATGATCGGCGCAAGGCCCAGTGACGGTTCATCAAGTAACAGCAGACGCGGCTGGCTCATCAGCGCACGCCCAATCGCCAGCATCTGCTGCTCACCACCCGACATCGTACCCGCACGCTGAATACGACGTTCAAACAGACGCGGGAAAAGCTCATACACGCGTTTAATACGGTCCTGATACTGGTCGCGGTCGGCAAAGAAGCCGCCCATCGCCAGGTTCTCTTCTACCGTCATGCGGGAAAACACGCGACGTCCTTCCGGGACAATCGCCACCGCTTCACGCATGATTTTGGCCGTCTGCCAGTCGGTAATGTCTTTACCATCGAATACTATCCGGCCGCTGGTTGCACGCGGGTCGCCGCATAATGTGCCCAGCAGCGTGGTTTTGCCCGCACCGTTAGCACCAATCAGAGTAACGATTTCGCCCTGATTGATATGCAGACTCACGTCATGCAGTGCCTGGATCTTGCCGTAGTGGGCACTTACCTTATCAAACGTTAACATCGCTTTTTCCATCTTATGCCTCACCAAGGTAAGCACGGATCACATCCGGGTTGTTGCGGATCTCTTCCGGCGTTCCGCTCGCCAACGGCGTCCCCTGGTTCACCACATAGATACGGTCCGAAATGCCCATCACCAGCTTCATGTCGTGCTCAATGAGCAGAATAGTGGTGTCGTGATGACTACGCAGTTCAGCAATCAGCTCGTCCAGCTCTTTTGTCTCTTTCGGGTTAAGCCCCGCCGCAGGTTCATCCAGCATCAGAATTTCTGGCTGCGTCACCATGCAACGGATAATCTCCAGACGACGCTGGTCACCATACGCCAGGTTACTTGCCTGGCGGTTGGCATGCGGCAACAGGCCGATACGATCAAGCCAGGTGGCAGCACGATCCAACGCTTCGCTCTGCGCGCGACGGAATGACGGGGTTTTTAACAGACCGGAGAACACGCCGGTTTTGAGCTGCTGGTGTTGCGCCACCAGCAGGTTTTCAATCACCGTCATCTCACGGAACAGACGCACATGCTGGAAAGTACGTACCACACCCATCCGCGCAATCTGTTGACCCGGCAACCCTTCCAGGTGCTGGTCACGTAGCATAATCGTTCCGCCCGTCGGCTTATAGAAACCGGTCAGGCAGTTAAAGACCGTGGTTTTCCCCGCGCCGTTCGGGCCGATCAGGGAGACAATCTCTTTTTTATGCAGATCAAGAGAGACGTTGTTGACCGCCAGCAGGCCGCCAAAACGCATCATCAGGCCGTTAACGGATAATAATGGCTGACTCATGCCTGCTCTCCTTTCGCTTGCCCGTTTTTCAGCTTCAGCTGTGGACGGGTCATCGGCAGCAAGCCCTGCGGACGCCAGATCATCATCAGCACCATCAAACCACCCAGCATCAACATGCTGTATTCGTTAAAGTCACGCATCAGTTCACGCGACACCACCAGCAAGATGGCAGCGAGGATAACGGCAAACTGCGAGCCCATTCCGCCGAGCACCACAATCGCCAGTACAAAGGCCGATTCGGCAAAGGTGAAGGATTCCGGGCTGACAAAGCCCTGACGCGCGGCAAACAGCGTCCCGGCAAAACCGGCAAACGCGGCGCTGATGGTGAACGCAGTCAGCTTGATGCGGGTCGGGTTCAGACCCAGAGAACGACAGGCGATCTCATCTTCACGCAGTGCTTCCCACGCGCGGCCCAGCGGCATGCGCAGCAGACGGTTAATCACAAACAGCGTAATCACCACCAGCAGCAGCGCCACCAGATAGAGCCATATCACACGGTCAGACGGATCGTACTTCACGCCAAAGAAGTTGCTAAAGGTATCCCAGCCACCTTCACGCGCAGAACGGCTGAACTCCAGACCAAAGAAGGTCGGTTTCGGGATCTGGCTGATACCATTCGGGCCACCGGTCACTTCGGTGTTGTTGAGCAGCAAAATACGGACGATTTCACCGAAGCCTAAGGTCACAATCGCCAGATAGTCACCGCGCAGACGCAATACCGGGAAGCCGAGCAGGAAGCCTGCCGCAGCAGAAACCAGCCCCGCCAGCGGCAGGCACGTCCAGAAACCAAGACCGTAATAGTGGTTCAGCAACGCGAAAGTGTAGGCTCCGATGGCGTAAAAGCCGCCGTAGCCGAGCACCAGCAGACCGGACAGGCCTACCACCACGTTCAGACCCAGACCAAGAATCACGTAGATCATGGTCAGGGTGGCGATGTCTACCGTCCCGCGCGACACCACAAATGGCCAGGCAACCGCCGCCACCAACAGAGCAACGAGGAACAGCTTCTGCTTAACGGTGGAGCCATCAATCGCGGGCAGAACAAACTTCGGCCCTGAAACGTTTTTCAGCGTCTTCTGGAATACCGGACGCAAAAGCTGGAACAGGAAGACGACGGCAGTACCAATAAAGACCCACTGCCAGCGGATATCAGCGGCGGTATCCACCACCAGCTTTGTCCCATCAAGCTCTAACTGAACGCCCATAAAGACGCCCGCCAGCACGAAGAACATGGCAGCAGAAAGCAGCGCCATTGCAAAATGCATCGGTTTCATACTTTCTCTACCTCCGGACGACCCAGAATACCGGTAGGCATTACCAGCAGAACCAGAATCAGCAGGGCGAACGACACCACATCTTTATATTCGGTACTCAGATATGCCGAGGAGAGCGCTTCCGCCACGCCCAGAATCAGGCCGCCAATCATTGCCCCTGGAATGCTGCCGATGCCACCCAGAACCGCTGCGGTGAAGGCTTTCATCCCGGCCATAAAGCCGATGTACGGGTTGATTACGCCATAGAACTGACCGAGCAGAACGCCAGCAACTGCCGCCATGGCAGCACCGATGACAAAGGTCAGCGCAATGACGCGGTCGGTATTAATCCCCAGCAGGCTTGCCATTTTGAGGTCTTCTGCACAGGCGCGGCAAGCGCGCCCCATACGGGAGTAGCGGATGAAAATGGTCAACGCCAGCATCGCCAGGAAGGTCACAATCCAGATCACCAACTGCATGGTGGTGATAGAGGCAGAGAAGTTTTCGCTCGCCCCCACAATCCACTGGCCGTTAAACAGGCTTGGCAGGGCGACGTCACGCGAGCCTTCCGTAAGGCTGACGTAGTTTTGCAGGAAAATGGACATCCCGATCGCGGAGATCAAGGCAATCAGACGTTTTGAGCTACGCACCGGGCGATATGCGACACGCTCGATGCTCCAGCCGTAGGCACTGGCAATCACAATTGCCCCTACAAAACCGGCGGCCACCAGTAGCCAGCTACTGTCGATGCCCATCATCATCAGTGCGGCGATGATCATAAAGGAGACATAGCTGCCGATCATATACACCTCGCCGTGGGCGAAGTTGATCATGCCGATAATGCCGTAAACCATCGTATAGCCGATGGCGATCAGCGCATAGGTGCTTCCCAGCGTTACGCCGTTAAACATCTGCTGCAAGAAATAGAGAAACTGCTCGGACATAAGGAAACCTTTTTATACCCGCCCGGTATCACCGGGCGGTGGGATAATTATTTGGCGACCGAGGACGAACCATCGGCGTGCCACTTAAAGACACCAAACTCAAATCCCTTCAGATCGCCTTTCTCATCCCAGTTCAGCGGCCCAATCACGGTGTTCGCCCCGTGTGCTTTTAAATCTTTGACTAAATCCAGCGGCGCTTTGCTGCCGGTGCGATCCATAGCGGTTGCCAGAGACTGCACTGCGGCATAGGTGATCCACACATATGGACCACTCGGATCTTTCTTCTGCGCCTTGAGCGCCTCTACGATAGTCTTATTCGCGGGATCCTGGTCATAGCGTTTTGGCATCGTGACCAGCATGCCTTCTGCTGCATCGCCCGCGATGTTTGACAAGGAGGCATTACCAACCCCTTCAGGCCCCATGAACTGGGTTTTCAGACCAGTAGCGCGCGCCTGGCGCAGCATCTGGCCCATTTCCGGGTAGTAACCACCGTAGTACACGAAGTCGATATTTTCTTTTTGCAGACGGGCAATCAGCGCGGAGAAATCTTTCTCACCTGCGGTAATACCGTCAAAGAAGACAATGTTCGCTCCGCCCTTTTTCAGGCTCTCCTGGACGGAGCGCGCCAGCCCTTCCCCGTACTGCTGTTTGTCATGAATGATGGCAATACGCTGCGGCTTCACGTTTTCGAGAATGTATTTGGCAGCGGTGGGTCCCTGAGAGGAGTCCAGCCCGGCGGTGCGCATGATGTGCTGATAGCCGCGCTGGGTCAGTTCCGGGTTCGTTGCACCTGGAGTGATCATCAGAATGCCTTCGTCTTCATAGATATCCGACGCGGGCTGTGTGGATGAAGAGCAAAGGTGGCCGATGACGTACTGGATGCCATCGTTAACGATTTTGTTGGCAACCGCGACAGCTTGTTTTGGATCGCAGGCGTCGTCATATTCCACGCCAATCAGCTTGTCACCTTTGATACCGCCTTTGGCGTTGATGTCTTTGATCGCCTGACGCGCACCGTTGAACTCCATATCACCCCACTGGGCAACCGGACCGGACATCGCGCCGACTACAGCAACTTTAATATCTTCCGCCATGGCCGCATGCGAAATCGACAGTGCAACCATCCCCGCGATTAACGTCTTCGCGTTCCTTTTCATCTCTGAATCCCCACTCGTGATGTGATGTATATATTTTGTTTTATTATGGTTAAAAAGCATTCTGTACTTTTAATGAACAACGCTATTTTTACCAGTGCCTTTAATGGTTTAGCGCAGTTTTTTGTCAAAAACCAGACTAAAATCTCTATTTTTCAGGCTATTAAGCAAAGATAATATTCTGAAATCTTACAGAGATAAACAAATAAAAGTAGGTTTTACAGCATAAAATAACGGTACAAAGCGCCGAATAAATCACTACCATTTAGGTTAAAATCCTGCTTATTTTTCGATCCATATGTTTTCGAACTGCGCATTGAGTCGTCAAAAAACTAATCACCTGGTAAATGGGTATAAAAAGAGAAAGCCTCTGGCAGAATAAATTGAGTACACTGCCCATACTCTTTTTGATTTGGACAAGCAGCTAATGAAACTGACCATCATCCGTCTGGTGACCTTTAGCGACCAGGATCATATCGACCTGGGCAAAATCTGGCCGGAATACTCCCCTTCGTCGCTGATCGTCGACGACACGCACCGAATTTATGCCGCACGCTTTAACGAGCGTCTGCTCGCTGCCGTTCGCGTGACGCTGAGCGGTACGCAAGGGGCGCTTGACTCACTGCGTGTGCGTGACGTGACCCGCCGTCGCGGTGTGGGGCAATATTTGATTGAAGAGGTGATCCGCGAAAATCCGAGCGTAAGTGCCTGGTGGATGGCCGACGTAGGCGTGGAAGATTGTGATGTGATGGCGGCGTTTATGCAGGCGTTAGGATTTACGGCGCTGGAGAATGGCTGGGAAAAGCATTAGGGTTGATTTGTGCGGCCTGATGCCCTCACCCCGACCCTCTCCCACGGGGAGAGGGTGCAAACACTAAAATGGCAACCTTACGGTTGCCATTTGTGTTTATTTGGCGTCGGTCGCCGTACCGTTAGCGTGCCAGTCAAACACACCGAACTCGAAGCCTTTCAGATCGCCCTTCTCATCCCAGGACAACGGCCCCATAACGGTTTCAACAGAGTTCGCCTTCAGGTATTTAGCGATTTCAGCCGGATCGGCTGACTGATTCAGACCTGCTTGCAGAGACTGCAGCGCAGCATAAGTGGTCCACACGAATGCACCGCTTGGATCCTGTTTCTTCGCCTTGATGGCATCTACGATAGGTTTGTTCGCAGGAACCTGGTCGTAGTTCTTAGGCTTGGTGACCAGCAGGCCTTCAGCAGATTCACCGGCAATATTAGACAAGGAGACGTTCGCAACACCTTCTGGCCCCATGAACTGGGTTTTCAGACCAGCTGCACGCGCCTGGCGCAGGATCTGACCCATTTCAGGGTGGTAGCCACCGTAGTAAACGAAATCGATATTCTCTTTCTTCAGACGAGCAACCAGCGTGGAGAAGTCTTTCTCACCAGCAGTGATACCGTCAAAGAACACCACGTCAGCATTGGCTTTTTTGAGGTTGTCCTGTACGGAACGTGCCAGACCTTCACCATACTGCTGTTTATCGTGAATGATGGCGATGCGTTTCGGTTTCACTTTTTCGACGATGTATTTGGCTGCCGTTGGGCCCTGGTCAGAGTCCAGGCCTGTCGTACGCAGGATCAATTTATAGCCGCGCGCCGTCAGCTCTGGTGCAGTTGCTGCCGGGGTGATCATCAGAATGCCTTCGTCTTCGTAGATGTCAGACGCTGGCTGAGTGGACGAGGAACACAGGTGACCGATAACGTATTTGATCCCGTCATTGACCACTTTGTTCGCCACGGCGACCGCTTGTTTAGGGTCACAGGCATCATCATATTTTACGATCTGCAGTTTTTCGCCCTTGATCCCGCCCTTGGCATTAATATCTGCAACCGCTTGTTCTGCGCCAGTAAACTCCTGATCGCCATACTGTGCTACCGGACCAGACATTGCCCCAACAACAGCCACTTTGATATCGGCCTGAGCCATGGTGCTGAATGCCAACGCGATACATCCTGCCAGTAACGCTTTACCCTTCATATTCATCCTGAGAATCCCCATTGTGATGGTTTTTGCAATTGTTGTGATGTTGTTGTTCAGTACATTATTTTTCTTATAGGTATAAGAAAAGCATATGATAGTTATGTTTTGGCGTGCCACCCGGACAAAAGCAGCATACTCTGCTAAAACATACCCCATTTTTATGAATTTGGAATAGCTAATTTGAAATGTATCTATGGTAAGCCCGGCATGCATTCGATACCGGGCAATGGCTTTAACGTGTCAGCACTGACGAGATAATATCCAGCGCTTTACGGAACTGAACTTCGGGGATAGTGAGCGGATAAAGGAAGCGAATGACGTTGCCATACACGCCACAACTCAGCAGTAGTAACCCTTCCTGGAGCGCACGCTCCTGCACCTGACGGGTAAACTCCGGCGAAGGTAGTCCGGTTTGCGGATCGTTAAACTCCACCGCCACCATTGAGCCTTGCGCGCGAATATCCGCGATATAAGGGCAGCCCGCTTTCGCTTTACTGAGCACTTCGACCAGGTCGTGGCCGAGATGGGCTGCGCGGTGACACAGATCTTCTTCGTCGATCACCTCCAGCACGGCAAGTGCGGCGGCAATCGCCAGCGGGTTACCTGCGTAGGTCCCGCCCAGTCCACCCGGGGCTGGGGCATCCATAACATCAGCACGCCCGGAAACGGCAGAAAGCGGCATGCCTCCTGCCAGACTTTTGGCCATGGTGATCAGGTCCGGTTTCACACTCTGGTGCTCCATCGAGAATAACTTACCGGTACGCGCAAAGCCGGTTTGAACTTCATCGGCGATCAGTAATATTCCGTAGGTGTCGCACACGGTGCGCAGACCCTGCATGAAATCGGCAGGCGCGATGTTGAATCCGCCTTCACCTTGTACTGGCTCAAGAATGATGGCGGCAACCTGATCCGGGGCGATGTCGGCCTTAAAAATGCGATCCAGGCTTTTGAGCGCCTCGCGGGTACTGATGCCGTGCAGGTCATTAGGATATTGCGCGTGATACACCGAGCCTGGGAAAGGGCCGAAGCCAATTTTGTACGGCGCAACTTTACCGGTAAGTGCCATGGTCATGAAGGTACGACCGTGAAAAGCACCACCGAAGGTAATTAATCCAGGACGTTTAGTGTATGCGCGCGCAATCTTCACCGCGTTCTCGACCGCTTCTGCGCCAGTGGAGAAGAAGGCGGTTTTGGCCGGGCCTTCAATCGGTACGCGAGCGTTGATACGTTCCGCCAGCGCCACATAGCCTTCATATGGCACAATCTGATAGGCCGTATGCGTAAAGGCATGCAGCTGTTTTTCAATAGCGGCGATAACCTTCGGGTGGCGGTGTCCGGTGTTCAGCACTGCGATCCCGGCAGCAAAGTCGATCACTTCGTTGCCTTCCACATCCCACACCGTGGCATTCTCTGCTTTATCAGCATAGAAATTACACATCACGCCGATACCGCGCGGCGTCGCCTGTAGACGCCGTTCATTCAACTCGTTGTTTTTCACCCTGTCCCCCTGAGATTCCAGCACCCAAAATGCGAATAGCGCACCTGTAAGTGTTTGCCAGAGGGAGAGAATTCGCCAGAGCAGGCGCTAAAAAAACAAAACCCCCGAATTTGCATTCGAGGGTTATCAGGTACTTCGCGAAAATTATGCTTCGATAGCCGCGCGAAGTTTTTTCATGGCGTTCTTTTCAAGCTGACGAACACGTTCTGCGGAAACACCATAACGATCGGCCAGTTCCTGCAGCGTGGACTTGTTATCTTCGTCCAGCCAGCGGGCACGGATGATATCCTGGCTACGCTCGTCAAGGCCTTCCATCGCGAAGGTCAACTTGTTAGCGGCCTGATCTTCCCAGTTGTCTTCTTCAATGCCGTCAGCAAAGTTGGACGATTTATCCTGGAGATACAGAACCGGCGCCATTGGCTGGCTATCAGACGCATCGTCGTCAGAAGACATGTCAAAAGTCATGTCCTGCGCGGCCATACGGGATTCCATCTCACGCACATCTTTGCTGGATACGCCCAGCTCGCGCGCCACCATTTCGACCTCATCCTGATTGAACCAGCCCAGACGCTGCTTGGTTTTACGCAGGTTGAAGAACAGTTTGCGTTGCGCTTTTGTCGTGGCGACTTTCACGATACGCCAGTTACGCAGGACGTATTCGTGAATCTCTGCTTTGATCCAGTGCACGGCAAAGGAGACCAGTCGCACACCCACTTCCGGGTTAAAGCGACGTACAGCCTTCATCAGACCGATATTACCTTCCTGAATCAAGTCCGCCTGCGGCAGGCCATAGCCCGAGTAATTACGAGCAACGTGAACAACAAAGCGCAGGTGAGACAGGATCAGCGTCTTAGCTGCTTCCAGATCGCCCTGGTAATGCAGCTTTTCAGCAAGCTCCTTTTCTTCCTCAGCCGTCAACATCGGCCAGGTGTTAGCGGCCCGGATATAAGATTCCAGGTTACCAACAGGGGCTAAAGCTAAAGTTTGCATTTCTTTGGTCATTCATTCCTCTCAATTCGATATCTTCTGGTCCAGGTTATCCCCATCAGGCAACAACCATGCCAAAGCATTTGAGCAACGAGAATAGCATTCACATTTTTATCAGACAGTGATTTTATCCACAAGTTCCAGGTGCAACAGTGAATAAATTACGCACAAAATGTGACATGACGATGATACTGCGGGGAAGAGACAACAGGGAGCTCTTTCCCTGCAGAGCGAACAACTCGGTGCAGGGAAAGATTATATCACGCTTTTATTAGTCGGGAGTAAAGTGACGTAAATGTTGAACAGTCGCCAGCCATGCCGCAACCCAGCCAATCATTGAGCAGACCAGCAATAACAACAGGCACTCATCAAATCCTAACCCACTGATATCAAACTTAGTTCCAAAAACCTGCGCCACTTCAGTGACGGCGGAAGAGAGCCGCATCACCAAAATTTCTGACAATATCAGTGAAAGAAATGCCCCGGAAAAACCGAGCAATGCACCACCATACAGGAACGGACGGAGGATGAATCCATCCGTTGCACCAATCAGTTTTTGCACGTTGATCGTATCGCGACGCGCGAAGATGCTCAGACGCACGCTGTTACCGATGACAAGGAATACTGCAGCCACCATCAGCACGCCAATCATCGCCGACACGCGCCCCACTAACCCGGTCAGAGAAGCAAGACGGGCAAACCAACTGTCGTCCATCCGCACTTCATCGATACCGTTGATATGGGTGATGCGCTCGCGAAGCGTGTTGAGTGACTCCGTGCCCTGGAAATCAAGCTTCGGGATCACCACGGCCACCGCAGGTAACGGGTTCTCTTCCAGCATATCCAGCGCACCGCCAAACCCGGACCAGTTACGAAACTCGCCCAGCGCCTCTTCGCGCGACAGGTAGTTCACCTTCTCCACACCCTGCTCGGACTGAAGTTGCCCCACCACCTGTGCCGCAGCGTTATCGTCCAGAGCCTTATCCAGATATACCGTGATCTGCGGCGACGGATAGTACTGTGAAGCCGCCTGGTTCACGTTTTTGTAAACCATGTAGCAGACGCTCGGTAACGTCAGGGAGATGGCGATAACCATCACCGTCAGGAACGTCGCCAGCGGCTTGCTTTTCAGATCCTGCAATGCGCCGTGGAAAGCATAACGCACCTGCTCGTTAAAGACGTTCGTTTTGCGAGAGTTCGGTTTTGGTGCAGCCTTCGCACGCTTTGGCGCATTGCGGTTGTTATCGCCGCCGCCCTGCGATTTGCGGAACCGGTCAAACCGGTTCCCAAACTGCCGAATCTGGTTCATTGCTTCACGCTTGTTCACCGTGGCCTCCGTGCAAATGACCGTCGCTCAGCGACAGCATGCGGTACGAACGACGGGAAATCAGTCCGATGTCGTGCGTTGCCATCAATACTGTGACCCCTACGCGGTTAAACTCCTCAAACAGACGCAAGATCCCTTCAGACAAAGCGTCGTCCAGGTTACCGGTCGGTTCATCCGCCAACAGAACGGCAGGTTTATTCACCACTGCACGGGCAATGCCCACGCGCTGCTGTTCACCGCCAGAAAGCTGGATCGGGAAGTTCTTCGCTTTGTCCAGCAATCCAACCTTGTCCAGTGCCGCCGAAACGCGACGGCGAATATCATCCCCGCTCGCGCCCGCAATGATCAGCGGGATCGCGACGTTGTCGAATACCGTACGATCCATCAACAGATGGTGATCCTGGAAAATCATACCGATCTGGCGACGTAAAAACGGCACTTCACGGTTTTTCAGGCGGCTAATATCATGGCCGCCAAAATAGATTTTCCCGGCACTTGGCCGTTCGATCCCACAGATAAGCTTGAGCAGGGTACTTTTCCCCGCGCCAGAATGGCCGGTCAGAAATGCCATCTCGCCCGGCTGCAGGTGAAAGGTCACTCCCTGCAGCGCTTGTCTCCCACCGAGATAGGCCTTGCTGACGTGTTCAAAGCGAATCATTGTTAATCCTCTCGGGCAAATAATGCCTCAATAAAGTCGTCCGCTTTAAACGGACGTAAATCCTCAATACGCTCGCCCACACCAATGTAACGGATAGGAATGCCGAACTGATCCGCCACGGAGAAGATCACCCCACCTTTGGCTGTACCGTCCAGTTTGGTCAGCGTAATCCCTGTCAGTCCTACCGCTTCATCAAACAGCTTCGCCTGACTCACGGCGTTCTGTCCTGTGCTGGCATCAATGGTCAGCATCACTTCATGCGGTGCATCTTCATCCAGTTTTTTCATCACACGGACGATTTTCTTCAACTCTTCCATCAGGTGCGCTTTGTTCTGCAAGCGCCCTGCGGTATCTGCAATTAACACATCCACGTTACGCGCTTTTGCGGCCTGGATGGCATCGAAGATAACTGACGCGGAATCCGCGCCGGTGTGCTGGGCAATCACCGGAATGTTGTTACGCTGGCCCCACACCTGCAGTTGTTCCACCGCCGCCGCGCGGAAGGTATCACCTGCCGCCAGCATCACCGATTTACCCTGCTGCTCGAACTGGCGCGCCAGCTTACCGATGGTGGTCGTTTTACCCACACCGTTCACACCAACCATCAGAATAACAAAGGGCGTTTTGCCTTCAATATTAAGCGGTTCGTCAACTTTTGCGAGAATTTCGCCCATCTCATCTTTTAACAGACCGTATAACGCCTCGGCGTCACGCAGCTGTTTGCGGCTGGCACTTTCGGTCAGGCTGGCGATAATCTTACGGGTCGTTTCCACACCGACATCGGCGATCAGTAACTGCTCTTCCAGCTCTTCAAAGAGATCATCGTCGATCTTTTTGCCCCGGAACAGACTGATAAATCCGGAACCTAAGTTTTCTTTGGTTTTTAGCAGGCTGCGCTTCAGGCGTGCGAAGAAACCCTCTTTGGTTGGTTTTTCCTGCTCCTGAACGGCCTCTTCCTCCGGTTCAGCAATCTCAGCGTCTTCAGCAGACTCAGCAACTAACGCCTGAGTTTCCAGCTCTTCGTCAGTAATATCAGCGACATTTTCTTCCTGGACCGCGTCAATAATTTCAACGGTTTCAGCCTCCGCTTGCCACTCTTCCGGAGAGACTGTCTCAGCTTTCACCTCTTCCGGCAAAGGCAGTTCTTCGTGTTCAACCACCGCCTGAGAAGGGGTTTCGACAACCTCTTCAACGGGTTCTTCAACAACAACTGGCTCAGGCTCAACCACCTGTGGTTGCTCACTTTCCTGTACCTGTTCAGTGACCTCAACCACCTCTTCAGCAAAGGCTTCAGTCTCTTCCTTGCTGTGGGCGTGTTCTTCTGCTTCTACAACGGCTGCGGTTTCAACAGGCGTTTCAGGCAGAGATTGCTCTTCAACGGCTTGTTGTTCTTCGATTTTCTGTTCTGTTTCTTGCTCTTTTTCACCGAAGCCAAGCCAGGAAAAGAAGCCACGTTTTTTTTGTTTTGCCATCAGCGACTACACTCCTCGCGGCGCTATATACAGGGAAGCTAAAAAAATGATGAAATAGTCTAACACTTTACTTAATTGACATCACCGCCTGGAATCGCAGGCCAATTGTTAGCAGAGCTTTCCTGAAATGAAGAAACCCACCCGCGCCTCAGCCGGACAAATTCGTATTATCGGCGGCCAGTGGCGAGGCCGGAAATTACCGGTTCCGGACAGCCCCGGTTTGCGCCCCACCACCGATCGCGTCCGAGAGACGCTGTTTAACTGGCTGTCACCATCGATGGTCGATTCCCGTTGTCTGGACTGTTTTGCCGGGAGCGGCGCATTAGGTCTCGAAGCCTTGTCTCGTTACGCCGCCAGCGCCACCCTGCTGGAGATGGAGCGTAACGTCGCACAGCAGTTGCAGCAAAACCTGGCAACCCTGAAAGCAGCAAATGCAAAAGTGGTGAACACCAATACGCTCAGTTTCCTTGCGCAGTCAGGTACGCCGCATGATGTGGTGTTTGTCGATCCGCCGTTCCGTAAAGGCCTGCTGGACGAAACGCTCACACTGCTGGAGAAAAATGGCTGGCTGGCCGATGACGCGCTGATTTACGTCGAGAGCGAAGTAGAAAATGGCCTGCCGCCAGTGCCTGCTCACTGGAGCCTGCACCGGGAAAAAGTGGCCGGACAGGTTGCGTATCGTTTGTATCACCGTGAAGCACAAGGAGAATCCAATGCCGGTACTGATTAATCTGGGACGTTTACTGATGCTGAGTGTCTGGGCGTTTCTGATCCTGAACCTGGTGCATCCTTTCCCACGTCCGATGAATATTTTCGTCAACGTTGCGCTGATTTTCACCTCATTTATGCATGCTCTGCAGATGGTGATGCTAAAAAACGGTCTGCCGAAAGATGGCCCACAGATGACTGGCTGGCAACAACTGCGCGTCTTTATTTTTGGCGTATTTGAATTGCTGGTATGGATGAAGAAATTTAAAGCGCAGGCGAAGAAGTAAGCGGCCTGATGTTTTCACCCTCTCCCACAGGGAGAGGGGACTTTCCGGGCATTATTCCGGCGCGAACCCCTCAAACCGCGATCCTTTATAGCTTAGCGTCCCTTTATCCCCCACCGTCAGGTGATGATATTGCTGCGCCTCAAGGCGGAAAGTCATCTCCAACCCACCGGTTTCCGGCTTAAAGCTCGCCTCATAACGTATCGTCGCTCCCGCAGGCGTCACCTGCTGCTGACGTGAACGTCGATCGTTAAGGGTTTTCTCGCGCTTATTACTCACTACGACACGTTTTTGCACCAACGGGGCAGCGTCATTACTGGCCTTCTCACGGCGTTGCTGCACGAAACGGAACGAGGCAGCAATCACGATGATAGCCACCACAATAATAAAAAAAAGCGGCATCTTGCTCATTGTTAAATCCTATCAGATTAGGCGGAAATCAGGATACCTTGCCTTATCCGTCATTGCCAAACGCCCGCCCGCATCACTACACTGATCTGAAACTGATGATTCAGTCATAACAGATACAGGGAGTTAATATGCTTTGGTCATTTATCGCTGTCTGTTTTTCCGCATGGCTTTATGTCGATGCGTCTTATCGCGGCCCTGCGTGGCAGCGTTGGTTATTTAAACCCGTCACCCTGCTGCTTTTGCTCCTGCTTGCCTGGCAAGCGCCAATGTTCAATGCCGTTAGCTATCTGGTCCTCGCCGGTTTGTGCGCGTCATTAATTGGCGATGCGTTAACGCTGTTACCACGTCAGCGCCTGCTCTATGCCATAGGGGCGTTTTTCCTGTCGCATCTGCTTTACACCATCTACTTTGCCAGCCAGATGACGCTCTCCATCTTCTGGCCATTACCCCTGGTGCTGCTGGTCATTGGCGCGCTATTGCTGGCGGTTATCTGGACACGTCTGGAAGAGATGCGTGTGCCAGTCTGTACCTTTATCGCCATGACACTGGTGATGGTCTGGCTGGCCGGAGAACTTTGGTTCTTCCGTCCGACATCGCCTGCCATGTCTGCTTTCTTCGGCGCGGCGCTGCTGCTGATCGGCAATATTGTCTGGCTGGGCAGCCATTATCGCCGCCGTTTCCGCGCGGATAATGCCATTGCCGCAGCCTGCTACTTCGCCGGTCACTTCCTGATTGTGCGTTCACTTTATATTTAAATAAGCCTTGACTCTGGAGTCGACTCCAGAGTGTATGCTGCGGCTAATGAGAAAATTATCATTACCGGAGACTGCCATGTCGACTCCAGACACAAACAAAAAAGTGCCGCAATTCTCGGCACTTAAACTTAATCCCCTCCCGGCTAAAGACGATTGCTGCTGTGAGGGGACGTCTTGCGAAAGTGAAAAGGCGCAAGCACTGCCCGAAAGCGGTAACCGCTTCAGTTGGGTCGTGAATGGCATGGACTGCGCTGCCTGCGCCCGCAAAGTTGAGAATGCGGTCCGGCAGGTCAGCGGCGTCGAGCATGTCCAGGTGCTGTTTGCGACCGAAAAACTGCTGGTCAACGCCACATCAGACATCAGTGCCCAGGTGGAAGCGGCGGTTATCCGCGCCGGTTACACTCTGCGTAATGAAAACACTCCGGCAGAAAAAACCACGCCACTGCGCGAAAACCTTCCCCTGATCACGCTGATCATCATGATGGCGTTGAGCTGGGTACTGGAACAATTCAACCATCCATTCGGTAACCTGGCGTTTATCGCCACCACGCTGGTTGGCCTGTACCCCGTCGCCCGTCAGGCACTGCGCCTGATAAAAACCGGGAGCTGGTTTGCCATCGAAACACTGATGAGCGTTGCCGCCATTGGCGCGCTTTTTATTGGTGCAACCGCTGAAGCAGCGATGGTTCTGCTGTTGTTTTTAATTGGTGAGCGTCTTGAAGGCTGGGCCGCGAGCCGGGCACGTAAAGGCGTGAGCGCGTTGATGGCACTAAAACCGGAAACCGCTACCCAGGTTATCAACGGAGAACGTCAGATTGTGGCGATCGGCGCGCTACGCCCGGGAGATGTGATTGAAGTGGCTGCGGGCGGTCGTCTGCCAGCTGACGGTGCTCTCCTCACGGCCACCGCCAGCTTTGATGAAAGCGCCCTGACCGGAGAATCCATCCCTGTGGAACGCACCGCAGGTGAAAAAATCCCTGCGGGTGCGACCAGCGTTGACCGCCTGGTGCAGCTTCGCGTCTTGTCCGAGCCAGGCGACAGTGCCATCGATCGCATTCTGAAGCTCATTGAAGAAGCGGAAGAGCGTCGCGCTCCCGTTGAGCGCTTTATCGATCGCTTCAGCCGTATTTACACCCCGGTCATTATGCTGATTGCTCTGCTGGTTGCCGTCTTGCCCCCACTGTTTTTTAGCGCGCCGTGGGAGGGCTGGATCTACAAAGGGCTGACGCTGCTGCTGATTGGTTGCCCGTGTGCATTAGTTATCTCAACCCCCGCCGCGATTACCTCTGGTCTGGCTGCTGCTGCGCGATATGGCGCCCTGATTAAAGGTGGCGCAGCACTGGAGCAACTGAGCCAGATTCACCAGATTGCCTTCGATAAAACGGGCACGCTAACTATCGGTAAACCTCAGGTCACAGGAGTTTATCCGCAGGACACCACCGAGGATAACCTGCTTGCGCTGGCAGCTGCTGTTGAGCAAGGCTCAACCCACCCGCTGGCGCAGGCGATTGTCCGTGAAGCCCAGTCACGTGGGCTGGCAATTCCAGCCGCCACGGCTCAACGGGCGCTGATGGGATCCGGCATTGAAGCGGACATCGAGGGTAAAAAAACGCTGATCATCACCGCAGATAAATTCAAGGCTATCGGGCTGAGCCAGCAAATCCAGACGCTGGAGCAAGCCGGACAGACCGTGGTTATCGTGGTGCAGGACGGCGTGGCGCAAGGCATGCTGGCCCTGCGCGATACCCTGCGCGATGATGCAAAAGCCGCGATCGCCGACCTGCATCAACTCGGCGTACAAGGGATTATCCTGACAGGTGATAACCCACGTGCCGCCGCCAGTATTGCCGCAGAACTGGGGATGGAATTTAAGGCCGGACTGCTGCCCGCCGATAAAGTGAATGCTGTCACGCAGATGAATGCCCGCGCTCCGCTGGCTATGGTAGGCGACGGAATTAACGATGCGCCCGCGATGAAAGCATCAACCATTGGGATTGCAATGGGCAGCGGTACAGACGTCGCGCTGGAAACTGCCGATGCCGCGCTGACACATAACCGCCTGACCGGGCTGGCGCAAATGATCAGTCTGGCTCGCGCCACACGCACCAACATTCGCCAGAACATCACGATTGCGCTGGGGCTGAAAGGGATTTTCCTGGTGACCACACTGCTTGGGATCACCGGGCTGTGGCTGGCGGTGCTGGCCGATACCGGCGCGACAGTGCTGGTTACGGCAAATGCCCTGAGGCTGCTTCGCAGGAAGTAGGCCTGCCGACTATCCTTTGCGAATTAAGTACCGGTACGGCAGCGTATCGGTCTCTTGCGCCACCAGCGCATGTTCCATAAAGGTACAAAAACCGGGAATATCGCGGGTGGTGGCAGGATCATCAGCAATGATGAGCAAGGTTTCGCCCGTCTGCATGGTGCGTACAGTTTTACGCACCATCATCACAGGCTCAGGGCAGCGGAGGCCCTGAGCATCGAGCGTATGGTCTGGGCTGGAAAACAGGTCGGTCATTTTCGTCTCGTTCACATAAAAACGGCTGTAGTTTACGCCGCGTTCCCGTCAATGCAAACCAGGTTAACGATTGCGTGAAAATTAGCCATTGCAAACTACATTTAAAGCAGTATCATGCGGCGGCTTTATTGGGTTCCCTCACCCCAAAGATTAATCAAAAAGGTACAATATGAACTCCTTTACACAAACCCAGCGCGTAAAAGCGTTGTTCTGGCTTTCGCTTTTTCATTTGCTGGTGATCACCTCCAGCAACTATCTGGTACAGCTGCCTATCTCCATTTTGGGTTTCCATACCACCTGGGGTGCGTTCAGTTTTCCGTTTATTTTCCTTGCCACTGACCTGACCGTGCGTATTTTTGGCGCACCGCTGGCTCGTCGCATTATTTTTGCGGTGATGCTGCCTGCGTTATTCGTTTCGTACGTGATTTCGTCCCTGTTTTACATGGGAAGCTGGCAGGGCTTCGAAGCGCTGACGCACTTTAACCTGTTTGTCGCCCGTATCGCGGCGGCCAGCTTCATGGCCTATGCCCTGGGGCAAATCCTCGATGTTCATGTCTTTAACCGTCTTCGCCAGAATCACCGCTGGTGGATGGCGCCAACAGCATCAACGCTGTTTGGCAATGTGAGCGATACGCTGGCATTCTTCTTTATCGCCTTCTGGCGTAGCCCGGATGCTTTTATGGCAGCACACTGGATGGAGATCGCGCTGGTTGACTACTGCTTCAAGGTACTTATCAGCATTGTTTTCTTCCTGCCGATGTATGGCGTACTGCTGAATATGCTGCTGAAAAGGCTGGCAGATAAATCTGAAATCACCGCATTGCAGGCAGGTTAAGGGTTCGATTTATCAGTTGTGATAAGATGGACGAATGAGCCGTTATGGCCGTTTATCGAAAGGAAGAAGTCAATGCGCAATCTGGTTAAATATGTCGGGATTGGCCTGCTGGTTGTGGGCCTTGCAGCCTGTGATAACAGCGACACAAAAGCACCTGCACAAGGCGCGTCAGCTGAAAGTAATGCCACCGGGCAGTCGGTTAATCTGCTGGATGGCAAACTCAGTTTCTCTCTCCCGGCGGATATGACCGACCAGAGCGGTAAGCTGGGCACGCAGGCGAACAATATGCACGTCTATTCCGACGCCACCGGACAAAAAGCGGTGATTGTGATTGTGGGTGACGACACCAGCGAAGCGCTGGGCGTACTGTCAAAACGTCTGGAAGATCAACAGCGCAGCCGCGATCCACAGTTGCAGGTCGTGACCAATAAGTCCATCGAACTGAAAGGCCACACGATGCAACAACTGGACAGCATTATTTCTGCAAAAGGCCAGACGGCTTACTCTTCCGTGGTTCTCGGCAAAGTGGACAACAAGCTGCTGACCCTGCAAATCACACTGCCTGCCGAAGACCAGCAGAAAGCACAAACCGCAGCGGAAAATATCATTAACACCATCGTGATTCAGTAAGTCTTCACGATGATGACGTGGCCTCTGGAGCTTGCTCCAGAGGCCATTTTTTTAGCCGCCATGTCAGCAACAGCGCCACCGCCACCAGCCCAGCCGCCGCCAGATAGATAACCGGCACACCCGCCCACGACATCATCAGCCCCGCCAGCGGCCCGGTCACGCCTAAAGACATGTCCATAAACACCGTATAAGTCGCCAGTGCTGCCCCCTGGTTTTGCTGGGGAACCGCTTTTACCGCCACCACCCCCAGCGCCGGGAAGACCAGCGAGAAACCAGCCCCAGCCAGGAAGACCCCTGTTTTTGCCATCCACGGTTCGCCCGCCACACCGGTCAGCAACAGCCCAACAATCTCTACGGCGAAACAGATCATCGCCACGTTCAGGCCGCCCAGACGGTTGATGCTGTTCGGGAACAGCAAACGCGTCCCCACAAACGCACAGCTAAACAGGGTTAAGGCAAACGCTGCGCCATCCCATCCTTTTGCGTCGTAGAACAGGGTGATAAAGGTGGCAATCACCCCGAAACCTGCCGACGCCAACGCAAGCGCCATTCCGTAAGGCCAGACGCGCCCCAGTACCGCCCGAAACGGCATGGGTTTGCCTTTGCTGGCTTTTACTTTTGGACGCGGTAATGCAAACAGGATCGCCATCAGCGCCACGGCCATAATGGTCAATGCCAGACCGTTCAGCCCCGCAAAGGAGAAGCAGACAACGCCCAGTGGCGCGCCCAGGGCCATTGCCCCATAGGTGACAATCCCGTTCCATGAAATCACCCGGCCAATGTGCGGCGCACCAACGACACCCACGCCCCACAGCGTTGAACCGGTTCCGGCCAGACTTTGTCCAACACCGAGGATCACGCGTCCCAGACAGAGCAACGCCAGGCTCACCATTGGCCAGCCGCTGGTCAACCCGGCCATTAAATAGCTCAGACCACTCAGGAAGCAGCCACAAAGTCCTAATACGACGATGCTTTTCGGGCCAAATAAATCAGCGTATCGCCCGGCATGGGGGCGGCTTATCAGTGTGGCGAAATACTGCAGGCTGATCACCAGCCCTGCCCAGAAAGCACTAAATCCCATCACATCATGAACATAACCGGGCAGTACAGCCAAAGGCAGGCCAATGGTCAGATAACTGGCGAAGTTGAAAATAACAACAGAAACAATGCGCAGATTAAGGCGTAATCCGCTTAATGCCGGCTCGGCGACGGGTTCGGGCATGGAGCTCTACCTGGATTTTTACAACAGTGTTTCACTATTACCACGACGAGCCATGAAAATCAGCAGCGACTTTCAGATTATCAACCCATACGGCGCATGGAGGGCGCACTACACTTAAGAGCACACAATAAAAGGAATTCACATGACATCCATTCAGCCCGACAAAGCGGGTTTACATATACTGCTTAAACTCGCCAGTCTGGTCGTGATCCTCGCCGGTATTCACGCCGCAGCGGATATTATTGTTCAGCTCTTGCTGGCACTATTTTTTGCTATCGTCCTCAACCCCTTAGTGACCTGGTTTATCCGTCACGGCATGAAGCGAACCGTTGCAATTACCCTTGTGGTGCTGGTGATGCTGGTCGTCCTCACCGTGTTGGTTGGCGTCCTCGCCGCCTCGCTCAGCGAATTCTCAACCATGCTGCCGGCGTACAACAAAGAACTAACCCGCAAGGCGCTGATTTTGCAGGACTCACTGCCCTTCCTGCATATGCATATGTCGCCCGAACTCATGCTGCAACGCATGGACTCCGAGAAAATCATGACCTTCGCCACGACGCTTATGACTGGCCTGTCCGGGGCGATGGCCAGCGTTCTGCTACTGGTGATGACCGTCGTCTTTATGTTGTTCGAAGTGCGTCACGTGCCCTATAAACTGCGTTTTGCACTGAATAATCCGCAGATCCATATCGCTGGCCTGCACCGTGCGCTGAAAGGCGTGTCTAAATACCTGGCCCTTAAAACGTTACTCAGCTTGTGGACTGGCGTCATTATCTGGCTGGGTCTGACATTCATGGGTGTACAGTTTGCACTGATGTGGGGCGTGCTGGCTTTCCTGCTGAATTATGTTCCGAATATCGGCGCGGTGCTCTCCGCCGTCCCCCCAATGGTTCAGGCGTTTCTGTTCAATGGTATCTATGAATGCATGTTGGTCGGTGCACTGTTCCTGATCGTGCACATGGTGCTGGGAAATATTCTTGAGCCCCGCATGATGGGTCATCGGCTGGGGATGTCGACGCTGGTAGTGTTTCTGTCATTATTGGTCTGGGGATGGCTACTGGGACCGGTCGGTATGTTGTTGTCAGTCCCGCTGACCAGTGTCTGTAAAATCTGGATGGAGACAACGAAGGGTGGCAGCAAACTGGCTATTTTGCTCGGCCCGGGCCGACCCAAAAGCCGGCTTCCCGGTTAATAATGTCATGCGTAAACCTACCAACCCGGGTAGGTTTATTACCAGTTGGCACTCTGTAGAATATTTGCCAATTTTATAATTGCAGTAGCCTTTATTTATCTGCATAAATCAACGCCAAGAATAACCCGAAAAAAAACAGATAAACCTCATGGCAATGGTTATTTAAATCAAATTAAATCACATCTGGTTAAGCATTTGTACTTTCAATAACAATATGCTTCCCTTCATATCTTATTTGTAAAATAATGGCATCAAAGCGATGTCGTCAGAATAACATTTGTCTGATTTAAAACCAGAAGCTGTAAATATTACTCGAATAAATCGTTATTATTGATACGGAGATGTTGATGAAAAAGCTTGTTAAATGGTGTGCAGCCTTTGCCATCGTGGGTGCTCTTGCAGGTTGTGCGCGTACTGCTCCAATCGATCAAGTTCATACAATTGTGAGCGCGGGTCACACGTCTGAACAGGTCAAAAACGCAATTCTTAACGCCGGCCATCAGCGTAAATGGATCATGACGGAAGCAGGCCCTGGTGTTATTAAAGGCCGCCTTCAGACCCGTGACCACTTTGCCGAAGTGCGCATTCCTTATTCCGCAACAGGTTACTCCATTAACTATGCAAATAGCCTGAACCTGAAAGCTGGCGATGGCAAAATCCACAAAAGCTACAACCGCTGGGTTCAGAACCTCGATAATGACATTCAGTTGAATCTCTCTGCTCCTGCTGCGAAGTAAGTTTCGCTAAAGTCGGGCCGCTAATGGCCCGATAATCCCTCCATTAGTTCCGTAAAGGTTACGCAACAATGTACGAAAAGGACTCTCTCAGCGCGCTGGATGCCATCACTGAAGCGCAACGCATCGCCTTTGCACCGATGCTTTTTCAAACTGCGCTCTGTCTGCGTAACTCTGGTGTTCTGGCCTGGCTGGATAAGCAGGGAAAACAAGGCTCTAACCTTGCGGATATAACGGAAAACAGCACCCTGAATGAATATGGCGTCAGCGTGTTGCTGGACATGGGATTAAGCGGCCGGATCGTGACTTATACCGAGGGACGTTATTACCTGGCCAAGGTGGGGCATTTTTTACTCCACGATACCATGACCCGCGTAAATATGGATTTCACCCAGGATGTTTGCTATCAGGGGTTATTTCATCTCGCCGACTCCCTCAAGCAAGAAAAACCCTCAGGACTCAGCGTATTTGGCGACTGGCCAACCATTTATCCTGCATTGTCACAATTACCCGCGCAGGCGAAAGAGAGCTGGTTTGCGTTTGATCATTACTATTCTGATGCCGCTTTCGATGCCGCATTGCCATATATATTCGCAAGCTCGCCAACAAAATTGTACGATGTAGGCGGTAATACGGGGAAATGGGCGCTGCGTTGCTGTCGGTATGATGAGAATGTCGCAGTCACCATCCTGGATTTGCCGCAACAAATCGCGCTGGCGCAGCAGAATATCGCAAATGCAGGTTTATCTCATCGCATTGGGTTCCATCCTGTCGATATGCTTAGTCATGCGGCGCTCCCTGGTGAGGCGGATATCTGGTGGATGAGTCAATTCCTGGACTGTTTCTCACCCGATCAGATTGTCACCATGCTCGGTAAAATTGCACAGGTTATGAAGCCCGGTGCGCAACTGTGCATTATGGAGCTGTTCTGGGACGCACAGAAATTTGAAGCGGCATCGTTTAGCCTTAACGCCACTTCGCTTTATTTCACCTGTATGGCGAATGGCAACAGCCGTTTTTACAGTGCAGAAAAATTTTATCACTACCTGGAAATGGCAGGATTCCGCGTAACACAGCGGCATGACAATCTTGGAGTGGGTCATACCTTACTGGTTTGTCAGAAAAATGAACAATAGAGCAGTGTAGCTGCCTTGCTCCACCCTTTTATTATTATTGATTACGGTTTTTCGCGGACGCGCGTAGATGAAATTTTCACTGAACATAATCGACTGGCAGGCCAGAGCGCCGGGTCTCAGCGATGCCACAGAGTGGCAGGTATGGTCACGCCATTCGCTAATCATCGATCCAACCGCTGCGCAGGCAAAATTGACCGACTTGCCGATGATGACCGCACGCCGCCTCAACTCCGGCAGTAAGCTGGCGGTTGATTGCGGTCTTGCCATGCTACGCAAACACGCCATTGATGCTGTCGTCTACACCAGCCGCCACGGCGAGCTGGAACGCAATTACCGTATCCTGCACGCACTGGCGACAGAACAGGCCGTTTCACCGACTGATTTTGCCATGTCAGTGCACAATTCCGCCGTGGGTAATCTGACCATTGCCGCGCGCCAGCCAATTGTCTCCTCCTCGCTTTCAGCCGGTCGGGATACTTTCCAGCAAGGTTTGTGCGAAGTCCTGAGCCTGCTGTACGCCGGTTACACCCGTGTATTGATGGTCGATTTCGATGGCGCACTGCCTGAGTTTTACCACTCTACACTGCCTGCCCCCCTGCCAACATGGCCCTACGCCATGGCACTGGTGATTGAAGCAGGTAATACACTGAGCTGCGAAACCCAACGCGCAAGCCCGACAGAAGAGCCTTCGCTGCCACAAAGTCTGCTGTTTTTGCAGCGCTACCTCCGGGATGAAAAGCATTTTCACATCTCCGGCGAACGTTTGCTGTGGCAATGGGCGCGCGCATGAGCACCCTGATGAGCCGCATCAACAGGGTATGGCGTCTGGCAATGACCGGATTCTGCTTCGTGCTCTTTGGCACAGGCGGCCTGCTGCTCTCGCTGGTATGGTTCAACCTGCTGCTGGTTATGCAGCGCGATCGTGCGAAACGTCGTCGACTGGCACGACGTAGCATCTCCGCCAGCTTCCGCTTTTTCTTAACCGTTGCCCGCCTGACAGGTGTGCTGGATTACCGTATTGATAACCTCAGTGCATTGAGCGAAGAACGCGGTTGTCTGGTCGTGGCTAACCACCCGACGCTAATCGACTACGTGATCCTCGCATCGGTGATGCCAGAAACAGACTGCCTCGTGAAAAGTGCGCTGCTACGCAACCCCTTTGTCAGCGGCGTCATTCGCGCAGCGGATTACCTGATCAATAGCGAAGCGGAAACGCTGTTATCCTCAAGCCAGCGTCGGCTGGCACAGGGCGATACGATTTTGATTTTTCCGGAAGGCACGCGCACGCGCGCCGGAGAAGCCATCACGTTGCAACGCGGCGCGGCGAATATCGCCGTTCGTTGTGGCAGCGATCTGCGCGTGGTACTGATCCACTGCAGCGAGCATCTGCTCGATAAAAAAAGCCGGTGGTATGACATACCGCCAAACAAGCCCTATTTCACCGTGGATGTTCGTGAGCGGGTGAATATTCATGATTTTTACGATGCGACGCAACAAGAACCGGCGCTGGCGGCAAGGCAGTTAAACCGGCATCTGCAGCATCGATTAACATCAGGTCTTCAATCTTTGTCAGGAATTAATGATGCAAGCGCTCTATCTTGAAATTAAGAATCTTATTATCTCTACGCTGAATCTGGACGAGCTTACCGACGCGGATATCGACACAGAAGCGGCGCTGTTTGGGGATGGCCTGGGTCTCGACTCCATCGATGCCCTCGAACTGGGTCTGGCAGTGAAAAACCAGTACGGCGTTGTATTATCAGCGGAAAGCGAAGAGATGCGTCAGCATTTCTACTCTGTTGCCACGCTGGCATCATTTATCCATGCCCAACGCGCCTGAGAACTCACCATGACTGAACAAGAAACCATTTATCAGGAAGTCTCTGCACTTCTGATTAAACTGTTCGAGATTACCCCTGAGGAGATCACCCCAGAGGCTCGCCTGTATGAAGATCTGGAGCTGGATAGCATCGACGCCGTCGACATGATTGTTCATCTTCAAAAGAAAACGGGCAAAAAAATCAAACCGGAAACCTTCAAGTCGGTGCGTACTGTCCAGGACGTTGTTGACGCCGTCGCTCAGCTTCTGCACGAAGAGTAAGAGATCGTGCGTGGTTCCCGGTCGTTTCCGGCGATCCCGCTGCTGACGGGTCTGATGCTGCTGGCGTGGCCATTCCTGATTGGTTTTGGCTTAACGCACAACAGTCTGCACTGGCTACTGCCGCTGATGGCGTTGTTGCTGGTCTGCCGGTTGAGACAAGCGAGACATAGCGTCGGACCGATGCGTTTTGTCATTCAGAGCGTTGCCCTGGCGGGTATTGCGCTCTGCGCGGCAAGCTATCTGCTGAAAGCACATCAGTGGCTACTGTTCTATCCGGTGGTCGTCAATGTTGTCATGCTGGCCGTTTTTGGGGGATCGCTGTGGACAGCGATGCCGCTGGTTGAACGGCTGGCGCGTCTGCGTGAGCCGAATTTGCCCCCGGAAGGCGTCCGCTATACCCGCAACGTCACTCGGGTCTGGTGCGGCTTTTTCATCATCAATGGCACTGTTGCCCTTTTTACGGTGCTAAAAGGTGATATACGGCTATGGACGTTGTGGAATGGCATGATTGCCTACGTTCTGATGGGGACGCTGATGGCAACAGAATGGCTGGTGCGCCAACGGGTGATACATAAAGAGAAGCGCAATGAATAACCCCCTTCCGCTAAGCCAGTGGCTCAATGCGCCACGCCCTGACGACACGCCGATTGCCTGGCTGGACGAACACACCTGGACACTCGGTCAGTTGCGCCACGACGTTACGTCACTAATGCAGACCTTGCGCCAGCAGGAAGGCGAACGCTGGGCACTGTGTTTTGAAAACAGCTACCTGTTTATCGTAGCGCTACTGGCGTCGCTGCATGCGGGAAAAACGCCGGTCATTCCAGGGCACTGCCGCGTGTCATTGCTGGAAGAGCAAAAAGCGTTGTTCAGCGGCGTGCTGAGCGATCAAGCGCTGGCATTCCAGGGACCACGAATTGTGGTCAATTCCGCGCGTTGCAATGTCACCGCCTTTACGCCACTTCCGGCGCTGGATGCATCTTGCTGCGTGGAACTCTTTACCTCTGGCTCCACTGGCGCACCACGACGAATAACCAAACCCGTCTCAAGCCTGGATCGTGAAGCCAGCATGCTGGCTGCCCGCTTTGGCGAACGTCTGGCGGGTTGCCGCGTTGTTGCATCGGTGGTTCCCCAGCATCTGTACGGCCTCACGTTCCGCATCTTTTTGCCCATGACGTTAGGTTTGCCGCTGCATGCTGCCATGCTCTATTACGCAGAACAGCTCGCCGCGCTAAGCCACGATCATCGCTATATGTTTGTCAGTAGCCCTGCGTTTCTGAAGCGGCTCGATACGCAGCTCACACCGCCTCCGGTGGTCATGCTGCTCTCTGCGGGTGGTCTGTTACCGTGGGATGAGGTCTCTGCAACCCATCGCTGGCTGAATATCTGGCCAGATGAAATTTACGGCAGCACCGAAACCGGTATCCTCGCCTGGCGACATCGTCAGGAAGCGGCGATCGCCTGGCAGCCTTTCCCCGAGATCGCATTCCATGCCGAAGGTGAAACCTTCCGCGTAACGTCACCGTTGATCCACGAAGACGCCGGTCTGCTACTTGACGATATCCTGCACTTTGACGATAACGGCAGTTTCACGCTGGCGGGTCGCCGTGGGCGGGTGGTGAAAATCGAAGAGAAACGCATTTCACTCAATGAAATCGAACAGCGTTTGCTGGCGCTGGACGGCATTTGTGAAGCGGCTGCGCTGCCGGTAACACGCGGTGGGCGTCAGGGGATTGGCGTCTTACTGGTGCTGAATGATGACGCCCGTCAGCGTCTGCAACACCACGGAACCAAAGAACAAGAGTTCGCATGGCGTCGGGCCTTACTGCCATGGCTTGAACCTGTCGCGGTTCCGCGCTACTGGCGCATCATTGATGAGATGCCAGTTAACAGTATGAATAAGCGTGTCTATGCGCAGTTACAGGAGTTATTTCATGAAAATTCATGAAATCGAGCGCCACCAGGCACAACCGCAACACCTTGAGATTGTGTTGCATCTCGATCCCGCGTTGTTTTGGTTCCAGGGGCACTTTGCCGTACAGCCACTGTTGCCAGGCGTCGCCCAGCTTGACTGGGTGATGCACTATGCCACCACACTGCTGGCCCCGGAACATCGTTTTCACAGTATTCAGAACGTGAAATTTCAGGCGCCCTTGCTCCCGGAGAGCACAGTAACCTTAGTGCTCGACTGGAACAGTGACCGCCAGATCCTCACCTTTAGCTATCAGCGCCACGACGGCGATGCACGCCATACTGCCAGCAGCGGGAAAATTCGCCTATGTCGTTGACTTTCCGCCCCTGCGTGATGATCCCCTGCTACAACCACGGCGCGATGATGGCGAGCGTTCTGGCACGCCTGCAGCCGTTCAACCTGCACTGCCTGGTGGTCGATGACGGCAGCGAGGAGAGCACACGCCTGGAGCTTGAACGTCTGGCACAAGAACAGCCGCAAATGACCCTGATTCGCCTGCCGCAAAATAGCGGTAAAGGCGTGGCGGTGATTCGGGGCCTGGAAGCGTGTGCTCGCGCAGGTTATACCCATGCGGTGCAGGTGGATGCCGACGGCCAGCACGCCATTGAAGATATTCCGCAGTTGCTGGCACTGGCTGAACGCCACCCAGAAGCGCTGATCTCCGGCCAGCCTGTTTATGACGCGTCTATCCCCCGTTCACGTTTGTATGGACGCTGGATCACCCACGTCTGGGTGTGGATAGAAACGCTGTCGTTGCAGTTGAAGGACAGCATGTGCGGTTTTCGTGTCTACCCCGTCGTGCCCACGCTGCAACTGGCGCAACGTGTGCCGCTCGGCAAGCGGATGGATTTTGATACCGAAGTGATGGTGCGTCTCTACTGGCAGGGCAATACCAGCTATTTTCTGCCAACCCGCGTCACCTATCCACTCGACGGCTTGTCGCATTTTGATGCCCTGAAGGACAACGTGCGTATCTCATTGATGCATACCCGCCTGTTCTTCGGCATGTTGCCGCGCATTCCGTCGCTGCTTTTGCGCCGTCGCAGCCAACACTGGGCAAAACAGCAGGAAGTGAACGGTTTGTGGGGCATGCGCCTGATGCTGCGCGTCTGGCAACACCTTGGACGTAACGCCTTTACCCTGCTGTTATGGCCGGTGATTGCGGTGTACTGGCTCACCGCTCGTCCGGCGCGACAAGCATCTCAGCAGTGGATCCGCCGCGTAAAACAGAGGCTGGCACAACAGCACATGCCTGTGCCACCGCGCCTGAACAGCTTTTTCCACTTCATGCGTTTCGGCAATGCCATGCTGGATAAAGTCGCTAGCTGGCGCGGCGAGCTGAAAATGAACCGGGATGTGGTATTCGCCCCCGGCGCACAGGAGGCGCTCGACATCGACGCGCCACAGGGAAAACTGCTGCTGGCATCTCATCTCGGTGATGTCGAGGCCTGCCGGGCGCTGGCGCAGCTTGATGGCAGTAAAACCATTAATGCCTTGGTATTCAGCGAAAACGCCCAGCGTTTTAAACAAATCATGGAAGAGATGGCCCCACAGGCCGGGCTTCATCTGATGCCTGTCACCGATATCGGGCCAGAAACGGCCATCGCCATTAAAGAAAAACTCGAACGGGGAGAGTGGATCGCCATCGTCGGTGATCGTATCGCCGTCAACCCACAACGCGGTGGCGACTGGCGCGTAGTGTGGAGTACGTTTATGGGCCAGCCCGCCCCTTTCCCGCAGGGGCCGTTTATTCTGGCCGCTATTCTGCGCTGCCCGGTACTGTTGATTTACGCCCTGCGTCAGCAGGACAAGTTGCACATTCACTGCGAACGTTTTGCCGACCCGCTGATACTGCCGCGCGGCGAGCGTCAGCAAGCACTACAGCACACCGTCGAGCGCTACGCGCAACGGCTTGAACATTACGCCCTGATGTCGCCGCTCGACTGGTTTAATTTTTTCGATTTCTGGCGTCTGCCGGATGCCAAAAACAAGGAGTAAAGGGTGCTGACCGATCCCCGTTTTACGACGGAAGTAGAGCTGACCGTACCGTTTCACGACGTCGATATGATGGGCGTGGTCTGGCATGGTAACTATTTCCGCTATTTTGAGATTGCCCGCGAGGCACTGCTTAATCAGTTTGATTATGGCTATCGCCAGATGAAAGCCTCTGGCTATGTCTGGCCTGTGGTGGATACGCGAGTGAAATACCGCGATGCCGTCACCTTCGAGCAACGTATCCGTGTGCGAGCCCATATTGAAGAGTTCGAAAACCGTCTGCGCATCGCGTACCAGATTTTCGATGCAAAAACCGGAAAACGCACCACCACGGGTTACACCATTCAGGTTGCTGTTGAGGAGACAAGCCGTGAGATGTGTTTCGTCAGCCCGGCGATCCTCTTTGAACGTATGGGAGTGACGCCATGAAGTGGCTACCGTTACTGGCCCTGCTGGTCAGCCCGTTTGTCAGCGCGGTCACGCTTGATGAGCTTCAGCAACGCTTTACCGGGCAGCCTGTCGTGCGGGCGCATTTCGAGCAGGTGCGCACTATCAAAGACATGCCGCAGCCGTTGCGCTCCCAGGGGGAGATGCTGATTGCCCGCGACAATGGGCTTCTGTGGGATCAAAAAGACCCTTTCCCGATGACATTGTTGCTGGACGACAAACGGATGGTGCAAGCGATCAACGGTCAACCCCCCCAGACCATCACCGCCGACAACAACCCGCAGATGTTCCAGTTCAACCATCTGCTGCGTGCCCTGTTCCAGGCGGATCGCCGCGTGCTGGAAGAGAATTTCCGCATTGATTTTAAAGATCTCGGTGCGGGCCGCTGGTCACTGGTATTAACACCAACCACGACGCCACTGGACAAGATTTTTGCCAACATGGAGCTGGGGGGGGCAACCTACCTGGAATCCATCCGCCTGAACGATAAACAGGGCGATCGCACCGATATTGCCCTTTCACGCCACCAACTGACGCCCGCCAGCCTGACCCATGACGAACGCCAACGCTTTGCCGCACCGTAACACGCTGCGCCCGGCACTGCTGTGGGCCGCGGTATGTCTGGTTCTGCTGGGCGTGCTGCTGTCCCTGCTGCCTGGCGCCCGGCTCAACAGTAGCGTGTTGGCCATGCTGCCGAAACAGACGCTGGGGGCGATCCCTCCGGCGCTCAACGATGGCTTTATGCAGCGTCTCGATAAACAGCTGGTCTGGCTGGTTAGCCCAGGGAAAGAGCCCAACCCACAGGTCGCACAGCAGTGGCTGACGTTGCTGCAAGGCACACCATCCCTGAGTACGGTAAAAGGCCCGATGGACGCCGCCGGGCAAAAAGCCTGGGGCGAATTTTTCTGGCAACACCGCAATGGACTGATCGACAGCGCAACGCGCGCACGCTTACAGAATGGTGGCGACGCGCAGGCACAGTGGATTTTGTCCCAGCTCTACTCCGCGTTCTCCGGCGTGAGCGGCAAAGAGCTGCAAAACGATCCGTTGATGCTGATGCGCGGCTCACAGCTTTCACTGGCGCAAAACAGCCAGAAACTGAGGCTGATGGACGGCTGGCTGGTCACTAAAGATGACGCCGGAAATTACTGGTATCTGCTGCACGGCGAGCTGGCAGGGTCGTCGTTTGATATGCAGCAAACGCACCAGCTGGTGACAACGCTGCATGACCTGGAAAGCACGCTCAAATCCCGTTACCCGCAGGCACAGCTGTTATCACGCGGAACGGTCTTTTACAGCGATTACGCCAGCCAGCAGGCAAAACGCGATATTTCCACGCTCGGTGTCGCGACCATCATCGGGGTGATCCTGCTGATTGTGGCGGTATTCCGCTCTCTGCGCCCTTTAGCCTTGTGCCTGATATCTATCGCCATTGGTGCGCTGGCCGGTACAGTCGTCACCCTGCTGCTGTTTGGTGAACTGCATCTGATGACCCTGGTGATGAGTATGAGCATCATCGGCATCTCGGCAGATTACACACTCTACTACCTGACTGAGCGCATGGTACACGGCAGTCATGATTCGCCGTGGCAAAGCCTGGCCAAGGTTCGCAATGCCCTGCTGCTGGCACTACTCACCACGGTTGCCGCGTATCTGATCATGATGCTTGCGCCCTTCCCTGGCATCCGCCAGATGGCAGTCTTTGCTGCCGTGGGGCTGAGCGCCTCGTGCCTGACGGTCATTTTCTGGCATCCGTGGCTGTGCCGTGGCCTGCCGGTTCGTCCGGTTCCGGCTATGGTTCTGATGCTTCGTTGGCTGGCCGCGTGGCGACGCAATAAGAAACTGTCGGTCGGCCTGCCGGTCGCACTGGCGTTGGTTTCCGTCGTCGGCATAGCGTCTCTGCGCGTGGATGACGATATCGCCCAGCTTCAGGCGCTACCGCAGGACATCCTGGCGCAGGAAAAAATCATTACCGCCCTGACCGGACAAAGCGTCGATCAGAAATGGTTCGTGGTTTACGGTGCATCCGCTCAGCAGGCGCTCGAGCGGCTTGAAGCGTTTACCCCGGCATTGGAGCAGGCGAAAAAAACCGGGGAGCTAACGGCATACCGCACGGTCCCACTGAACTCGCTGACACGGCAAGAAAGCGATCTGGGTTTACTGCGTCAGGCCGCCCCTGCCGTTGCCCACGTCCTGCAAAACGCCGGATTGAGCAGCGTCTCACCTGACCTGCGACCGATGCCCGTCAACGTGGATGACTGGCTTGCCAGCCCGACAAGCGAAGGCTGGCGTCTGCTGTGGCTGACGCTGCCTGACGGGCAAAGCGGCGTGCTGGTTCCGGTCGATGGTGCAAAACACAGTGCGCCCCTCAACGCCCTGGCAGCCGCACATCCCGGTGTGGTATGGGTCGATCGTAAAAGCAGCTTCGACAGCCTGTTTGCACTCTACCGTGCGGTGCTGACCGGATTACTGCTGGTTGCCCTGGCGGTCATTGCCTGCGGTGCGATGTTGCGCCTTGGCTGGCGTAAAGGCTTGATAAGCCTGGTTCCTTCCGTCTTGTCATTGGGCTGCGGCCTGGCGGCGCTGGCGGCCACGGGCCATCCGGTTAACCTGTTCTCATTGCTGGCACTGGTCCTGGTGCTGGGTATCGGTATCAATTACACGCTGTTTTTCAGCAACCCGCGCGGCACGCCGTTAACATCGATGCTCGCCATCACGTTGGCTATGATGACCACGCTTTTGACCCTCGGGATGCTGGTGTTTAGCGCGACGCAGGCGATCGGCAGCTTTGGCATTGTGTTGGTCAGCGGCATCTTTACCGCTTTCCTGCTGTCCCCACTCGCCATGCCCGCCAAAAGAGAGAGAAAACGATGACGACCCCTTTTTTCCGCGCTGCGGCGCTGGTTGCGACTCTGCTGCTGGCGGGATGTAGCCACTCAACAAACACAACCGAGGGTAATCGTCCTCAGGCCTGGTTACAGCCTGGCACGAAAGTGACGCTGCCCGCACCGGGCATTACTCCTGCGGTGAGTTCACAGCAGTTGCTGACCGGCAGCTTCAACGGGCAAACCCAGTCACTGCTGGTGATGCTCAATGCCGATGCACACAAAGTGACGCTCGCCGGACTCTCTTCGGTGGGTATTCGCCTGTTCCTCGCCACCTATGATGAGACCGGCATTCACACCGAGCAGTCCATCATCGTGCCGCAACTGCCGCCAGCCAGTCAGGTCCTGGCAGACGTAATGCTTAGCCACTGGCCGCTGAGCGCCTGGCAGCCGCAATTGCCGAAGGGCTGGACACTCCGGGACATCGGTGACAAACGCGAATTGCGCAATGCCAGCGGCAAACTGGTGACGGAGATCGTCTACCTGCAACGTAAAGGCAAGCGCGAGCCGATCAGCATCGAGCAGCACGTCTTTAAATACCACATCACCATTCAATATCTGGGTGACTGAGATGATCTACATTTCTGCTGTTGGCATGGTCAACGCGCTGGGGAATTCGGCGGATGAGATTGCCACGAATCTGACGCAAGGCGTTTCACCTGGAATGCGCAGCCGAGCAGGCTGGTTGCAGGGACATTCTGATGCCATATTCGGTGGCGTTGAGGGTGAACTCCCGGCTATTCCGGATAGCATGGCCGCTCATCGCACCCGCAACAATCAGCTGTTACTGGCTGCACTGGCGCAAATCCAGCCCGCCGTGGATGAGGCGATTGCCCGCGTAGGCCGCGATCGCATCGCGGTTGTGTTGGGTACAAGCACCTCAGGGCTGGACGAAGGCGACCGGCACGTGAGCCTGGTCTCGAACGGGCAGGAGAGCCCTCACTGGCATTATCCGCAGCAGGAACTGGGCGATCCTTCACGTTTTCTGGCGAACTGGCTTACCCTGGAAGGCCCGGCCTATACCCTTTCAACCGCCTGTTCATCAAGCGCACGGGCCATGATCAGCGGTCGTCGACTGATTGAAGCAGGGCTTGTGGATATCGCTATCGTGGGCGGAGCCGATACTCTGAGCCGAATGCCGGTTAATGGGTTTAACAGCCTCGAATCCCTCTCCGTTACCTTGTGTGAGCCGTTCGGTCGTGACCGACGCGGCATTACCATTGGCGAAGGGGCGGCTCTGATGATTCTGACCCGTGAGCCGCAGCCTGTTGCCCTGCTGGGGACGGGCGAATCGAGTGACGCTTACCATATTTCAGCGCCACATCCCCAGGGGGAAGGTGCTATTCGCGCCATCACTCAGGCACTGCGTGAGGCCGGCCTGCAAGCCCATGACGTTGGCTATATCAACCTGCATGGAACCGCGACACCACTCAACGATCACATTGAGTCGCAGGTGGTGCATACCCTCTTCGGAGCGGATGTGCCGTGCAGCTCAACCAAACACCTGACCGGCCATACGCTTGGTGCAGCAGGCATAACGGAAGCGGCCCTGAGCTGGTTGATCCTGACGCGTGAACTGCCGTTGCCGCCACAGGATTTCAGCCGCTATGATCCAGACCCGGCACTGCCGCCGTGCGGCGTGCTTCATCAACCAACGGCACTGCAAAAGGCCGTGATTTTGTCTAATTCGTTCGCATTTGGCGGCAATAATGCCAGCATCCTGCTGGGGAGAGTGTCATGAGTTATCTGCCCCCCGTCGACTATCTGCCCCACGACGCCCCCATGCTGCTGCTGGGATCCGTCGAGAAAGTCACAGACGAAAGCGCGGTCTGCTGCGTCAGCGTTAACAACACTGGCGTCCTCGCGCCCTTCCTCACGGCCAATGGCGACCTGCCTGGCTGGTATGCGCTTGAGCTTATGGCGCAGACCGTGGGGGTATGGTCCGGCTGGCATCGTCAGCAACAGGGACAAAGCCAAAGCGCGCTGGGTATGGTGCTCGGCGCGCGCGAACTGATCTGTGCTACAGGTCGGTTTCCCGCAGATTCGACGCTGACGATCACCGTCAAACTGCTGATGCAGGATGCACGGTTTGGCAGCTTCGAATGTGCCATTACATCGGGTGAGGAGACGCTGGCAACGGGCCGCGTAAATACTTTCCAGCCCACCCAGGAAGAACTCGCTACGTTATTTAATCAGGGATCTATCGCATGAGTCGTTCCGTTCTGGTCACCGGAGCCAGTAAAGGCATTGGACGTGCCATCGCCCAACAGCTTGCGGCTGATGGGTTCATTGTCGGCGTGCACTATCACCGCGATGCCACAGGCGCACAGAACACACTGGATGCCATACAGCAGGCGGGAGGCAGTGGTCGTTTGCTCACCTTTGACGTGGGTAACCGCGAACAGTGCCGTGAGATACTGGAACAGGATATGGACACTCACGGCGCGTGGTATGGTGTCGTCAGCAATGCCGGGATCACCCGCGACGGTGCATTTCCGGCGCTCAGTGAAGATGACTGGGACAGCGTTATCCATACCAACCTCGACAGTTTTTACAACGTCATCCACCCCTGCATTATGCCCATGATCGGCATGCGCAAGGGGGGACGTATTATTACCTTATCGTCGGTTTCTGGCGTGATGGGCAACCGTGGTCAGGTGAACTATAGCGCAGCAAAAGCAGGGATTATCGGTGCGACAAAGGCGCTGGCGATTGAGCTGGCGAAGCGCAAAATCACCGTCAACTGCATTGCGCCTGGGCTGATTGATACCGGCATGATCGAGATGGAAGAAGCCGCACTGAAAGAGGCGATGTCCATCATCCCAATGAAACGTATGGGCCAGGCCGACGAAGTGGCTGGTCTTGCCAGCTATCTGATGTCTGATATCGCGGGCTATGTTACCCGCCAGGTCATTTCCATTAATGGAGGAATGTTATGACGCGTCGTGTGGTCATTACCGGAATGGGCGGCGTCACCGCCTTTGGAGAAGACTGGCAATCCGTTTCCGCGCGGCTGCTCGCCTACGAAAACGCCGTACGTAAAATGCCGGAATGGCAGGTGTACGATGGTCTTCATACGCTGCTCGGCGCGCCGATCGATGATTTTACCCTGCCGGAGCACTACACCCGCAAACGCATCCGCGCCATGGGCCGCGTCTCACTGATGTCGACCCGAGCCACCGAGCGCGCACTGGAACAAGCCGGATTGATTGGCGACCCGGTGCTGACCAACGGGCAAACCGGGATTGCTTACGGTTCGTCAACAGGAAGTACCGGCCCGGTTAGCGAATTCGCCACCATGTTGACCGAAAAGCACACCAATAACATCACAGGCACAACCTACGTGCAGATGATGCCACACACCACCGCGGTGAATACCGGTCTGTTCTTCGGCCTGCGTGGGCGGGTGATCCCCACCTCCAGCGCCTGTACTTCCGGTAGCCAGGCCATTGGTTATGCGTGGGAAGCCATTCGTCACGGTTATCAGACCGTGATGGTGGCCGGCGGCGCGGAAGAGCTTTGCCCGTCAGAAGCCGCCGTATTTGACACCCTGTTCGCCACCAGCCAGCGCAATGATGCGCCGAAAACGACCCCGTCACCGTTTGATACTGAGCGTGATGGTCTGGTTATCGGAGAGGGTGCTGGTACGCTGATTCTGGAAGAGTTGGAACATGCGAAAGCCCGCGGCGCAACGATCTACGGTGAAATTGTGGGCTTTGCCACCAACTGCGATGCCGCGCATATCACGCAACCGCAGCGAGAAACCATGCAGATTTGTATGGAGCAATCTCTGGCAATGGCAAGCTTAAGTGCCAGAGACATGGGTTACATCTCCGCACACGGTACAGCCACCGATCGCGGCGATATCGCCGAGAGTCAGGCCACCGCCGCCATCTATGGTGATAGCGTGCCTATCTCCTCATTGAAAAGCTATTTTGGGCATACGCTGGGGGCGTGTGGCGCACTGGAAGCCTGGATGAGCTTGCAGATGATGCGGGAAGGATGGTTCGCCCCAACGCTCAATTTACGACAACCTGATGAGCAATGCGGCGCATTAGATTATATTATGGGAGAAGCACGCCAGATTGATTGCGAGTATCTGCAAAGCAATAACTTCGCCTTCGGTGGCATCAATACCTCCATAATCATCAAACGCTGGGCGTAACTATGTACCAGTTTATACTGGGAAAAATCTCCACCCTGAGCGCGGACCCTCTGGCGTCTGCGCTTAAACATACGGCCCCTCAGGGCGTCCGGAACGCGTCCTGGCTTGCAGGCCGGGCGCTGCTCGCCCATGCGTTATCCCCCTCTCCGTTACCGGAAATCGTCTTTGGCGATCAGGGGAAACCCACTTTTGCAGATGACCATCCGCTGTGGTTTAACCTGAGCCACAGTGGAGATGATATTGCCCTGCTGCTCAGCGATGAAGGCGAAGTGGGCTGTGATATCGAAGTGATTCGCCCGCGAGAAAACTGGCAAGCGCTGGCCAATGCCGTGTTCAGCGTGGCAGAACATCATGAACTGGAACGTGAAGAGCCAGAGGCAAAACTCTCGGCATTCTGGCGTATCTGGACGCGCAAAGAGGCCATCGTGAAACAGCGTGGCGGCAGTGCCTGGCAGATTGTCAGCATCGACAGTACAGCGCAGACACATTCAGTCAGTCAATTGCGGTTCGGTACTCTGAGCCTTGCCGTTTGCACCCCGACGCCCTTTCAACTCACGGCGGAGTCGGTTTCTCTCCACGAGGGATCACAGGCCTGAAAATCACCAGTACGCCCAGGACAATAAAGGCGACGCCCGCAAGTCCGTGCCAGGAAAAACGGTCTTCCCAGCCAGGCAGCAAAATAGCCGCGCCCCACACCAGGATGTAGCTGAGGCTCAGTAAGGCATACGCTTTACTGAGTACCATGCGGTGAAGTGCCAGATACCAGCAGCCCATCGAGGCGACATACCCCATCAGCCCCAGTATCAGTGAACCTGCACCCGGTGCGAGATGCCAAAGTGCCGGGATAAAACGGGTAATCTCCCCCACCGGCGGCAATGTCATCATGGCATAACGCAGCAACAGCTGCGCAACGCTGACCAGCACCACGCTGCACAATGCCCAGAACACGCCTTTCACAGGCTTCCTCCCAGCAAAATAATCCCGACCATAATGAACCCCACACCCAGCCAGTGATGTGGGGCAATCTTCTCGCGCCAGAACGCCTTAGCCGCCAGCGTCACCCAGACAAAGTTCAGACTCAGCATCGGGTAGGCAATCCCGACTGGCAGATGTTGCAATACCACCAGCCAGACCAGCATACCGCTGCCCAGAGCCAGTAACGCCAGGCCCAGCCATAACACGATATGCGTTCCGCACCGCCCGGCTTTCGCCGGACGGGTCGCTTGCTTCTGGCATAACTGCCCTGCACAACTCAGCAAACTGGCCAGTACCAGCCAGAACCAGATCATCATTGTGGCAGGTACTGCAGGTAGGCCAGACGTCCCTGAATGTACAGGTTATCCGGCTTTGGCAGATTAGCGCGTTCAAGATCGCTATTCTTCGACAGTAAGATCACAAGAGAGATACGCCCCTCCTGACGATGTTCAGCCAGCCATTGCGCGAAATCCTCTTTACCCACAAAGCGGCCTGTCACATCCGGGTAATCCAGCCCGTATCTCAGCTCACCGCTTTGACCAAAGAGCGTAATGTCATTGCGTTTCAACTCCCACGCCAGACCCGACGCAACACCAACATTGTTTGCCAGTACATATCGGCTGTCCTGCAACGGCTCACGTACCGTATCCACCAGCGACTGCGGCTGCTTAGAATCCACCACCAGGTTCGGTATGGCAAAACCGATCAACAGCACCAGACCAAGCGGACAAAGAGCTGCCAGCCACCAACGCTGCTGGCTTTTGTAGAGCGTAAACCATCCCACGGCCGCCCAGATGAGGAAGGCAACGACGGCACAGAAAACCTTATACAGCTCGACGGACGTCCAGACGGGATGTTTGGTGAGTCCCCACGGGGAGACAACCAGCGCAGCAACCACACCCACTACGCCAAAGGCCAGGTTTATCCAGCCGTTGACGCGCAAAACCCTGGCACTTTTCTCCATCACTGTGCAGGCATAACGTGCCATCAGGATCGCCAGTGGCGCAAAACACGGCAGGATATAGGTTGGCAACTTGCCTTTCGCAATGCTAAAGAACAGCAGAGGCATGACAATCCAGCCTAATAAATACAGCCCGCTTGCCGTGTCTTGCCGGTCTCGCCACCCCAGACGTAATGCGCCAGGCAATAACGCCAGCCATGGCAGGCTTCCTGCAATCAGGAATGGCAGGTAATACCAGAACGGCGCTTTATGTTGAGCATCGCTCTGGGCAAAACGCTGAATATGTTCCACCCAGAAGAAATAGCGCCAGAAATCCGGTTCACGATGAGCAATCGCCAGCGCCCAGGGCAGGACGATAAGAATACAGCTGAGTATCGCCAGCCAGCCGAACAGCAGCACCTCTTTCCAGCGTTTCTGTACAAAGACCCACGGCAGTACACCAATGACCGGAACGGCTAACGCGAGGAAGCCTTTGGTCATCACCCCCATACCGCAAGCTAACCCTAACAGCAGATATCCAGCGACCTTCCCCCCCGTGGTTTTAGCCTGTGCGGCAAACCAGAAGCTGCACATGGCGGCCACCAGCCAGAGAGTAATGATCGGGTCCAGCACAGCATACGTACCGATGCCATACACCAGGAACAGGGTTAAAAAGATGACGCCGGAGAACAGCGCCACCCGCTTATCACGCCAGATCCGCCAGGCCAGCCACATCACCATCAGCGCAGTCAGCCCCGTGGAGAATATCGCTCCAGCGCGTACCGCAAAATTGGTGTGACCAAACAGTAACTGGCCGATGCTGTTGATCCAGTATCCGGCAATCGGTTTTTCAAAATAGCGTAACCCCAGAAAATGCGGGACGACCCAGTCTCCGGATGCCAGCATTTCACGGCTGATTTCCGCATAACGCGTCTCATCAGGCTGCCACAACAGACGGAAATCCACCGCCAAAAGGTAATAAATGACAAACAGTGCGAAAAGCGCAAAGCCATAACGGGCTGCTTTCATGATACCGGGCTCATGGTTTGTTGATAGCCAAGCCAGCCTTCCCGGCCAGCCATTTCATTACGAACAATTTTTCCAATGGGTAACGTACTGAGATCGTCAGGCAGTAGCTCGCTTAAGGGGCAAAACTGAATACCTTCCTGAGCGGCCATCGTCAGCAGTGCGTCGAAATCCTTCCGGTAGGCGATACCTTCCACTTCGGCATGAATGGTGTAGACCGGCGTACCGGCGTCACGATGGATACAGTCCAGAATGTAACGGTTAAACCCTTCAGCGCTCACCTCGCGCCCGACCACCTCATCCCAGGTGGGAAGCGTGACCGGGATCTGCACCGTACCAACCCGGTTTTCACCCAACTGCGGTAAAAACGGCCCCGTACCGCGGCAGTCGCTATTGTAGTGAAACGCAAAAGGCTCTTTGGCCCGCACCACGCGTTGATCCGCACGCCAGCCAGCCACAGCCGAACACCGCACCGGTTGACGAATAATCGCTTCCAGCTCCAGCATTCCCCGCTCCACTTCGCGCGTTAAACGAGGGATCTCCCAGACACCCGCCCAGGCTTGCCAGGCATGGTGATCCCAGGCGTGTAGACCCACTTCGTGGACGCGCGCCGCTTCGCGGATAACCTCTTCGTTACCTGCGCCGATGCGCCTGCCAGGCCAGGCTGTGCCCGCCAGCAAGATATCCCAGCCATAGAGGGAAGCTGCGCGTGAGCGCAGCATTTTGAACAGAAATGCCGGTTTAACCAGACGCCATAAATGGCGTCCCATGTTGTCAGGCCCAACGCTAAAGAAAATACTGGCCCGCACGTCATGCTGACTCAGCGACGCCAGTAATCCAGGCACGCCATCGCGCGTGCCCCGAAAGGTGTCAACATCAATGCGTAAACCGACTTTTTTCATGATACCTGTTCCGACAGCTCCACAGTGCGCAGGAAGAAATCGAGCGTTTCGTCGATGGTCTGTTCCATCTTCACTTCTGGCGTCCAGTTCAGGCAGCGCTTCGCATTGCGGATGCTTGGCTTACGGTGCTCAACGTCCTGATAACCTTTGCCGTAGTAGCTGCTACTCTCCACTTCACGGAAGCCCGCGAACGGAGGGAACTGATCGCGCAGAGGATGACGTTCAAAGCTTGCCAGCAGCATTTCTGCCAACTCACGGATACTGGCTTCGTTTTCCGGGTTACCAATGTTAATGATTTCCCCATTGCAGCGGCCATCTTTGTTCTCAATGATGCGGAACAGCGCTTCAATACCGTCACTGATGTCGGTGAAGCAGCGTTTTTGCTTCCCGCCTTCAATCAGCTTGATCGGGGAACCTTCAACCAGGTTCAGGATCAGCTGTGTGATTGCACGTGAACTACCGATACGCGCAGCGTTCAGGTTATCCAGACGCGGTCCCATCCAGTTAAACGGACGGAACAGCGTAAAGCGAAGACCTTCTTTTTCGCCATAAGCCCAAATCACGCGGTCCAGAAGCTGTTTGGAAACCGAGTAGATCCAGCGCTGTTTGTTGATCGGCCCTACCACCAGGTTAGACGTATCTTCATCGAAATTCTTATCGGTACACATACCGTAAACTTCAGAGGTTGACGGGAAGATAATGCGCTTATCGTATTTCACGCAGTCACGGATGATCTTCAGGTTCTCTTCGAAGTCCAGCTCAAACACGCGCAGCGGGTTACGGGTGTACTCGATCGGCGTCGCAATCGCCACCAGCGGCAGAACCACGTCGCATTTTTTAATGTGGTATTCGATCCATTCGGAGTGGATGCTGATATCTCCTTCAACGAAATGGAAACGCGGGTTGTCCAGGAAACGGCTGATCGCATCAGAACCGATATCCAGGCCATAGATTTCGTAGTTGTCGTCCTTGAGCAGACGCTCGGTCAGGTGGTTACCGATAAAGCCGTTAACGCCCAGAATCAGAACGCGCGTGCGACGTTTGATCGCCACAACCGGAGCACTCGTTATCAGTGCGCCCGCAACCAGACCCAGCGACTGCGCCAGTTGCGTACCCTGAACGTAAACACCGTTGTCTGTCTGGCCGGTAATGATTTCCAGCGCCTGTTCACCACAGCTGACAATCAGCGGTGAAACGGAGACGACAGTGCCAGGTTTTGCCACCGGAATGTCATCACGCACGCGGGATTTCCAGACGATAAATTTGCTCACACCAGCAAAGCTGTATGCGCCTGGCCACGGATCGGTGACGGCACGCACCAGATTGTGCAACTGACGTGCAGGCTTGTTCCAGTCCAGACGACCGTCTTCAGGTGCACGGCGGCCAAAGCAGCTCGCCTTACTTTCATCCTGAGCCGTTTCTGAGAAAGCGCCCTGACGAATCGCAGGCAGAACATCGCGCAGCACGTTTTGCGCCGCACCACACAATTTGTGATGCAGCTGTAATGCGGTTTCATCGGCATCAATCGCCACGCTCTGCTGCGCCACAATACCGCCTGCATCAGCGCGGCGTACCATACGGTGCAATGTGACGCCCGTTTCCGTTTCACCATTAACCAGCACCCAGTTCAGCGGTGCACGACCACGATAGGCTGGCAGCATAGAGCCGTGCAGATTGAACGCGCCTTTGGTGGCCAGGCTTAAGATCTCGTCGTTCAACAGATTGCGGTAGTAGAAGGAGAAAATCACATCGGGGGCGAGATCCCGAATACGCTCTACCCACAGCGGGTGGTTTACATCATCCGGGGCATAAACCGGGATACCACGCTCTGCGGCAATACGGGCCACAGAACTGAAGAAATGGTTTTCACCGGCAGTGTCCGGATGAGTGAAGATCGCAGCAATATCATAGCCCGCGTCCAGCAGGGCCAGTGTGCCCGTGCACCCCATATCGTGATAGGCAAATACAACAGCTTTCATGGGTGAATTTCCTCTTGAGACGCTTTGTGTTCCTGACGGACAACACGTTGAATAAAATAGCGCGGACGTGCGCGAACATCGTTATAGATACGGCCAATGTACTCACCGAGCAGCCCCATACCGACAAACTGGGCCCCGATGAACATGAACAGAACGGCAAACAGCATGAAGACCCCTTCCGCCGCCCACTGTGGACCGAAGACCAGTCGCAACACCACCAGCAGAACGGAAAGCGTAAATCCGGCCAGCGCAATGATGCTGCCGAAGACGCTCAGCAAGCGCAGGGGGGTGGTGGTCAGGCAGGTGATCAGGTCATACATCAGGTTGATCAGACGCATAAAGCTGTACTTCGACTCCCCGTGTTCACGCTCGGCGTGCAGAACCGGGATCTCCGTAGCTTTACGGGCAAAGGTGTTCGCCAGAATAGGAATGAAGGTGCTGCGTTCGTGGCAGTGCAGCATCGCATCAACAATATGGCGACGGTAGGCGCGCAGCATGCAGCCATAGTCGCCCATCGCTTTACCCGTGGTGCGCTGGATGAGACGGTTAATGGTGCGCGACGCCAGCTTGCGGAACAAACTGTCCTGGCGGTTTTGGCGCACTGTACCGACGACGTCATAACCTTCATCGGCTTTAGCCACCAGACGCGGGATCTCTTCTGGCGGGTTTTGCAGATCGGCGTCCAGGGTGATGATCAAATCACCCGTAACGTGGCTGAAACCCGCCATGATGGCGGAATGCTGGCCGTAGTTACGGTTAAGCAACACGGCAACGATATGGCTACCTTCGACCTGTGCTGCTTCAGTGAGCATCAGGGCTGAGTTATCGCTACTGCCATCATCAACCAGCAAAATTTCATAGGCTTTACCCATGGTTTCACAGGCCGCTGTCGTACGGCGAATCAGTTCGGGCAAGCTCTCTTGCTCGTTGTACACCGGAATAACCACGGAGACTTTTTGTACGGGCGGGGCGCTAAACATATCAATGTCCTGCAAGTTGATGGAGCGCGGTAATGACGCGGGTTGTGTCGTCATGGGTCATGTCCGGGAAAAGGGGGAGAGAACAGATACGCGCGCTATTCCATTCGGAGTTCGGGAGCGATACATCCGGAAAACGCTCGCGGTAGTATTTTTGAGTGTGTGCGGCACGGAAATGCAGACCCGTACCAATACCTTTCTCTTTCAGTGCAGCCATCAGCGCATCACGCGTGAGTCCACACTGTGCTTCATCGACACGAATAATGAAAAGATGCCAGGCATGCACATGCGGCCACGCAGGAATGCGCAACGGCTGGAACGGGGTATCGGAAAGCTCCAGCAGATAGCGGTCGGCAATTTCGCGACGGCGCTTGTTGGCTTCGCTCAGTTTGCCCAGTTGAACCAGTGCCAGCGCGGCATTGATATCAGCAAGGTTGTACTTAAAGCCTGGCGAAATCACTTCTGCCTGAGGAGCACGTCCATGGGTCTGACGATCGTAGGCATCCACACCCAGTCCGTGGAATTTCAGGCTACGTATCCGTTGTGCCAGTTGCTCATCATCCGTCACCACTAACCCGCCTTCGGCACAGGTCATGTTTTTGATGGCATGGAAAGAAAAAATAGCCGTACCTTGCCAGCCCACATGATGAGCGTTGTAGTAGGTTCCCGCAGCGTGTGCCGCATCCTCAACAACAGGAATGCCGTGACGCTCGCCAATCGTGCGGATCGCGTCAATATCGCAAGGTGCGCCAGCATAATGCACAGGCACAATCGCTTTAGTGCGTGGCGTAATAGCCGCTTCTACCATTTCTGGCGTGACCATCAACGTATCGCGATCGACATCGATCATCACGGGCGTCGCCCCCAACAAGACGATCATGTTGAGCGTCGATACCCATGTCATAGAGGGCGTAATGACTTCATCGCCAGGACCAATCCCCAGCGCCATCAGCGTGACATGCATACCCGCGGTAGCAGAACTGACGGCAATGGCATGACGGTTCCCCGTCAGTGCACAGAATGCTTCTTCAAGCGCCTGATTCTTTGGCCCTGTCGTGATCCAACCTGACATCAGAACGTCCTGAAGCGCCGTAATTTCCTCAACGCCCATCGACGGTCGCGAAAAAGGCAGAAAATCACTCATTATTAATTTCCTTGCTGTATTAAAGGCGTCATCTTTTTACTGCGCTGTCGTAATGGGCAGCTCAATGGGATCTTGCAAGATGGTTTTTAAATAAAGACCAAATAAAATCTAGTCGTTGCTTCATTTATGTCAACAAACCATCAACTAAAGCAAAGTAGCGTTCTTTTCTTAGGAAAAAATTAAGACATAAATAAAGCGCGATGAAACAGGCAAACCGAGGAGACTAAAAAATCGTTGAACAACATAAAGATAGGTGAAGGTGCTATTTTTTTGAATTTTTTGTGACTATGCTCACGGCATATTAAGGATATATTTCATTTTATTACCGTGAAAATAATAAGAAAAGTAAATGAATAATCAACCGATATAAAAATACAGGGGATTTCAGCTGAAAGCCGTAATCCCCTGGGAACTTTTTAATAATGTGAATTGTCGCGCTTAGCGAAGATTAGCAGGGAAATCATCGGGCAATTCGCTGGCAGCACAGGCAATCACATTATCGTTGTTAGCCCCGCAATCACGGACAAATGTAATGGTCGCAAATTCATCAATGACTTCAGTCGGATACGCTGGACCCGCATCACGATAAGCATTCATCAGAGGAATATGCTCGTTCTGGAAACAGACGGTTTTTTCAGGATTATTGATGACCCAGCGTGGGAAGAAAATTGTCCCATGAAACAATTTATCACCCAGGTTCACGATCAGACTGACATCAGTACCCGTCGGCTCAGTCCAGGAAATCTTATAGATACTCTCCCCAACCCGCACAATATAAGCCTGCTGGTCCTTCACCCAACGGTTTGCCACGATGCCGCTGTGGATGCGGTAATCCAGCGTGGTGTCATTTTTTACGTAAATCTCATAGTTCCAGCCATTATCGTAGGTATACACCAGGTGTTTGCCCACAAAGCCGCTTAAATCATGTTTGTCGAAGGTGTTCATAACGGGTCTCCTCTGTTTTGATGAAACGATCGTACCCCTTCAAAAAATGAATGAATAACGCTATGTTTGAATCAAATTCATTCAAATTTTAGATGTGTTATGCATAAGACAACGCTGGAACAATGGTCACTGCTGGAAAAGGTCGTCACCCTTGGCAGCTTCGCAAAAGCTGCCGAAGAGAGTAACCGAAGCCAGTCTTCCGTGAGTTACAACCTGTCGCTGTTGCAGGAGCGTCTGGGCGTGGCGCTGCTGGTCCCGGAGGGACGCCGGGCGGTATTGACCCCTGCCGGGAAATTACTGCTCAACCAGGTCAAACCGCTGCTCAACGCCTTTTCTTATGTCGAAACCCGCGCCGCCACACTGCGCAGTGGCATGCGCACGCAACTGGATCTGGTTGTCGACAGCATTTTCCCGCGTCGCCGCCTGTTCGCTATTTTGCGTCAGTTTCAGCAACGGTATCCGCAAACGCAGGTGCGGCTGACTGAAGTGCTGGAAAACGCCAGTTCAGAGCCGATTAATAACGAGGCCGATGTAATGGTGCTGACCCGCCGTCAGGACATCACCGGCTTGGGTGAATGGCTTATGAATATCGACTTTGTCGCCGTCGCCCATCGCGATCATCCCCTGTTCACCCTTGATACGCCGCTTAACGACGAACTGCTGCGCCCGTGGCCATTGATTCAAATTGCAGGTAGTGCTCCTGCCGCGCGTCAGGCCGGTGAATCATGGACATTTTCGACGATCGATGCCGCTATCGAAGCGGTGATGTTCCAGGTGGGGTATGGCTGGCTACCCGAAGAACGTATTCAAACGCAACTGGAGCAGGGCATTCTTAAAACATTGCCTTTGAGCCACGGTATCCGACGAGCTACTCCGCTGCACCTGATTGTTAAGCGATCGCTCACCCCACTGGATGAGCAGGTTGAAACACTACTCCGCCTTTTTAGCCAACCTCAGGATCCGTCAACTGCTACGCTTTAAGGTCTGAACTTTGAAAACGACAAGGAGCCGATCATGAAAATCGATTTTACGGGAAAAGTGGCACTGGTCACCGCCTCCACTGGCGGCATTGGCTTTGCTATCGCCAGAGGGTTGGCTGAAAGTGGTGCTGAGGTGATTATCAACGGACGCAGCACAGAATCCGTGAACAAGGGGATACAGCAGTTGCAGCAGGCTGTGCCTGGCGTTCAGGTCCGCGCGGCGGTGGCCGATCTCAGCTCGCCAGAAGGGGTTGATTCCCTCCTGAAGGTGGCGGCGAATGTCGACATTCTGGTCAACAACGCCGGGATCTACGGACCGCAGGATTTCTACGCCACAGACGATGAAACCTGGGAGCGCTACTGGCAAACCAACGTCATGTCAGGTGTGCGCCTCTCCCGCGCCCTGCTACCCGGCATGGTGCAAAAAGGCTGGGGCCGCGTGGTATTTATTTCATCGGAGTCAGCCCGCAATATTCCGGCAGACATGATCCACTATGGTGTGACCAAAACGGCACAGCTCTCTCTGGCACGCGGACTGGCAAAATTCGTGGCCGGAAGCGGCGTAACGGTTAACAGCGTGCTACCCGGCCCGACAATGTCCGATGGATTCGCACAGATGATGAAGGACGAGGTCGAAAAAACCGGTAAATCACTTGAGCAACTGGCGAAGGAGTTTGTCATGGCGAACCGTCCAGGCTCGGTTATCCAGCGCGCCGCCACGGTTGAAGAGGTCGCTAATATGGTGGTGTATGTCTGTTCAACTCAGGCTTCTGCCACCTCCGGTGCGGCCTTGCGTGTCGACGGCGGTGTCGTGGATGACATCATCTGACCGGGCTTGCCCACAAGTTCGATAAAAAAACGCGCGCGATATAAGGACTGTAGAGGTAAAGCAGGTAAACTAATGCGCAGAATGTGTATTTCAGCTAAGACGTATCTATGACCAATATGATTGCCGATGAGGCAGTGGCAAAATCCAGAGTGCTCTCTGTCTTTGACTTTGATGGAACCCTGACGCACCACGACAGCTTTATCCCTTTCCTGCGTTTTGCCTTTGGTAAACGCTACTTCGCGGGTCGTCTGGTCCGTATGGCGTTACCGACCATCCGTTGCGTACGCCGGAAGCTGACGCGTGATGAGCTGAAAGAAGTGCTGATCAAAACCTTCCTCACTGGCGTAGATGAACATTGGCTGCGTCAGCAGGCGGAAGCGTTTTGCGAGAAAAACTGGACAAAACTGATGCGCCCGGCAGGTGTTCTGGCGGTGGCGGCAGAGGTTAACTCCGGCGCGGAAGTGACGATTTGTTCTGCGTCTCCGGCACTGGTGTTACAGCCGTGGGCCGATAAGCTCGGGATTAAGTTGATTGGTACGCAACTGGAAGTGAAAAACGGCAAGCTGACCGGGCATATTACCGGCCATAACTGCCGTTGTGCTCAGAAAGTGGCAAGGCTGGAAAAAGTGTATGGCGATCTGAACGATTACCACCTTCGTGCCTGGGGCGATACCCGTGGCGACCACGAACTGCTGGCGGCGGCGCAAGATCCACACTGGCGACACTTCCATCATCCGCGTAAGCGCCGGAACTCACCGATTAAGCGTGAAGTGTGATCTATGGCCCTCTCCCTGTGGGAGAGGGCGAAAGCATGACATCAGGCTTCTCGTTTCCCAGGGAAGAACACGCTCGTAATAATCCCAAGAGCCAGTACACCCAAAACCACAAACAAACTCGCCGTGGCGGAGATGCTGTAACCGTGATGCCAGAAGTGGTCTGTCGCATTCAGCCCAAGCTTAAACGCCACAAAGAACAGCAGCAGAACCACCGCTTTTTCCAGATGCACCAGATACTGTTTCAGCGCCTCCAGTACAAAGTAGAGCGTACGCAGGCCGAGGATCGCAAACATCATGGCACTATAGATAATCAACGGTTCACGGCTAACGGCAATAATGGCCGGAACAGAGTCAAACGCGAACATCACATCGGAAAGTTCAACCACGGCCACACAGAGTAATAATGGCGTCGCGTAGCGTTTCGCCTTCTTCACTCGCCCCACCATCACATCCTGGTTTTCCGGCTTTTCGAGTTCGGCATCAACCTCTTTCTGGCTAAGAATGAACGCATGGCTGCTAATTTTCGGCCAGACAGGGTAAAAACGTTTCACCAGCCGATAGGCCAGGTGGCCGGAGTAATCTTCGACTTCATCACTCTCTTCGTTGCGTTTCAGCATCATCACCGCCGTCCAGCCAACAACCAGGGCAAAGATCACTTCAACATACGGCCCCAGACTCAATAAGCTGGTCCCAATGGCAACAAAGATACCGCGGAAGACAATCGCCCCCAGCACCCCCCAGTACAGCACGCGGTGGCGGTACTTATCCGGCACGCCGAACCAGGCGAAGATCGCCATCATCACAAACAGGTTATCGACGGAAAGCACCTCTTCCAGCGCATAACCCGTAAGGAACAGGCTCGCCATTTCCGCGCCGTGGTGCACATAGAGGAATCCGGCGAAAGCCATCGCCATCATGACCCAGAAAATGGACCACATCGCCGCACTTTTCAGCGAAATGGGCTTATCGTGACGGTGCATGAAGAGGTCGATAAACATCGCCCCAACGGCCATTACCACAAAGACAACAACGGTTTCCGTTGGGAAACCGAGATGAGCAGCAGACATACACAACCCTTTTTGAAAACAAAGACACTAACCATGCTGACTGGCATAAACCAGTAATGAAAAGAGTGGACCGTTTTGCGTCTTACCACTCAAAAAAATCAAACATTCTTTTCAGCCAGCGCCTGCGCGCATGCCCAGGCACTCGCCCATGCCCACTGGAAGTTATATCCCCCCAGCCAGCCGGTGACATCCATCACCTCACCAATAAAGTAGAGCCCCGGCACGTTACGTGCTTCCATAGTACGTGACGAAAGTTCATGCGTATCCACGCCGCCAAGGGTGACTTCCGCCGTGCGATAGCCTTCTGTCCCATTAGGCTGTACACGCCAGTTGGTCAGGGTATCAACCAGCGCATGCTGGTCGCGATTATTGAGCTGTTTAAGCGAGACATCAGGGATCTGTCCCAGAAGCTGCAAGCACTCCACCAGTCGTTTCGGCAACTGCATTGCCAGGGTGTTTTTCAGACTCTGATTCGGGTGCGCGGTGCGTTGTTCGTCAAGGAAGCTCTCCAGGTCACACTCAGGGACTAAATTCACCGTCACAAACTCGCCCGGCTGCCAGTAACTGGAGATTTGCAGTACCGCAGGCCCGGAGAGACCACGATGCGTAAAAAGAAGATTTTCACGGAATACGGTTCCATCCTCCGCCGTAATAACGGAAGGAACAGAGACGCCAGACAGGGTCTGTAACTGTTCAAGTAGCGGCTTGTGCAGGGTAAAGGGGACAAGACCCGCACGCGTTGGCAATACTTTTAGGCCAAACTGTTCAGCAATCTTGTAGCCAAAAGGCGACGCGCCCAGACCCGGCATCGACAAGCCACCGCTGGCAATGACCAGATTATCCGTACTGAGGGTGTCACCGTTGAGCTGCAACGTGTAGCCTTGACCGTCTTTTGTCACGTCGAGCACTTCCGTGCGCAAACGCATCACCACACCACCTTTCTCACACTCAGCCACCAGCATATCGACAATCTGCTGTGCCGAGTCATCGCAAAAAAGCTGGCCCAGCGTTTTTTCATGCCATGCAATACCGTGTTTGCCCACCAGGTCAATAAAGTCCCATTGGGTGTAACGCGCCAGAGCAGATTTGCAGAAATGGCGGTTCTGGCTCAGGTAGGCGGCGGGTTCCACATACAGGTTTGTGAAGTTGCAGCGCCCTCCGCCAGACATCAGGATCTTGCGGCCTGGTTTTTTACCATTATCCAGCAACAGCACTCGACGACCCGCCTGTCCGGCCATTGCCGCACAGAACATACCCGCCGCACCGGCACCAATTACAACGGCATCAAACCTTTCCACGTCAAAATCCTCTTCGTTAACTGCCGCGGATTGTAAAGTTTCCGCTGTGGTCACACCAGCGTAAATAAATATTACAAAGCCATTTCATTGAAATTTAAAGAATAACCTCTCAGGCACAATTCCCAAATCAGGTGGTATATCAAAAAAAGTCTATATTTCACTTTGCCCGTTGCGCATTTGTCCTGGATAATGCGCCGCGTTCATGTCCTCAAAATGGCGTAACGTCCTATGCTACATTTGTTTGCCGGCCTGGATTTACATACCGGGCTTTTACTATTGCTTGCTCTGGTGTTTGTACTGTTTTACGAAGCTATCAATGGCTTCCACGACACTGCAAACGCAGTAGCAACGGTTATCTACACTCGCGCAATGCGATCGCAGGTTGCGGTCGTTATGGCGGCGGTATTTAACTTTTTTGGTGTTCTCCTGGGCGGACTGAGCGTTGCTTATGCCATCGTGCATATGCTGCCAACGGATCTGCTGCTTAATGTTAGTTCTGGCCATGGCCTCGCTATGGTGTTCTCAATGCTGCTTGCTGCAATTATCTGGAACCTCGGTACCTGGTATTTCGGCCTGCCTGCATCCAGTTCTCACACGCTCATCGGTGCAATTATCGGTATTGGGTTAACAAACGCCCTGATGACCGGTACATCTGTCGTTGATGCGCTTAACATCCCGAAAGTGCTGGGGATCTTTGCTTCACTGATCGTCTCCCCTATCGTGGGCCTGGTCGTTGCCGGTGGGTTAATCTTCCTCCTGCGCCGTTACTGGAGCGGAACGAAAAAACGCGCCCGTATTCACCTGACTCCGGCTGAGCGTGAGAAGAAAGACGGTAAGAAAAAACCGCCATTCTGGACACGTATCGCACTGATCCTTTCCGCTATCGGCGTGGCATTCTCTCATGGTGCAAACGACGGTCAGAAAGGCATTGGTCTGGTCATGCTGGTGTTGATCGGTGTTGCGCCCGCTGGCTTCGTGGTTAACATGAATGCCTCCGGTTACGAAATCACCCGTACCCGTGATGCCGTGAACAACGTCGAGGTCTACTTCCAGCAACATCCTGAGCTGCTGAAGAAAGTGACGGGCGTTGACCAGTTGCTGCCGTCCCCGGCCACCACCACGACAACTGCGCCAGGCGAGTTCCACTGCCATCCGGCAAATGCCATTAATGCGCTGGAACGCGCTAAAGGGATGCTGGGCGACATCGAAAGCTACGACAAGCTCACCGTTGAACAGCGCGGTCAGTTGCGTCGTATCATGCTCTGCATCTCTGACGTGACGGACAAAGTCGCGAAGCAGCCTGAAGTGAATGCTGATGACCAGCGTCTGCTGAAGAAACTGAAAAGCGATATGCTCAATACCATTGAGTACGCGCCAATCTGGATCATCATGGCTGTCGCATTGGCTCTGGGTATCGGTACGATGATTGGCTGGCGTCGCGTCGCCACCACCATCGGTGAGAAGATTGGTAAGAAAGGCATGACGTATGCGCAGGGTATGTCCGCGCAGATGACAGCCGCCGTTTCTATCGGTCTGGCAAGCTACACCGGTATGCCAGTATCCACCACTCACGTTCTTTCCTCGTCCGTCGCCGGTACGATGATTGTTGACGGTGGTGGTCTCCAACGCAAAACCGTGACCAACATCCTGATGGCCTGGGTGTTTACGCTCCCGGCATCCATTTTGCTTTCTGGTGGTCTCTACTGGATTTCACTGCATATCATCCGATAGGCAGTGCACGCGAAATGTGAAAAGCGGGTCAGGAAACTGACCCGCTTTTTTTATGTGCTCAGTGCCAAATCATCAATGCAACCATACTCACCACAACCAGGCCACACAGGGCACTGGTCAAAATGAACTGACGACGCAGGCGCTCACAGCGACGAATAAACTCTTCATCATGATGATCACGATAACGCTGGGCGTAGATATACCACACCAGACGCATCTGTTTGCTGGGCTGTCCATGCGAGGTGAAGAAGCCTCCACCATCCACATACTGATAAAGCAACGGATCGCAACCACGAAGTACTACTAACAGCGCACGTAACGATGAGAAGTAGCGCGCCATATTCACTATGCAAACCACACATAACGCCCAAAACAATGCGACGGTGCTAACCATACTTCCTCCCCGGCGTCCGCCCACGAAGCAATGCTTCGGGACTACCGCACCCCAATGCCCTGACAGACAGTTCAGTGAAGAATGACTCAAAAGTCGATCGGCATCTCATTTTAATATCCGAGCGACTCATTAAATAGTGTAGGAGATCCGTTAATTTTTTTGCCACAAGGTTAATCGTTATCAACACCAAAGCTTGAAAAATTTGTTCAACTGGGCCGTAATAAAAGCAGATAGACGACGGCTTAACTGAATGGTCATCGATAACTTAAGGAAGGAGTAACACTATGGCTTACAAACACATTCTCATCGCGGTAGACCTCTCCCCAGAGAGCAAAGTGCTGGTTGATAAAGCGGTATCCATGGCGCGCCCGTACAATGCGAAAGTTTCGCTGATTCACGTTGACGTGAATTACTCCGATCTCTATACCGGCCTGATCGATGTGAATCTTGGCGATATGCAGAAACGTATTTCCGAAGAAACCCACCATGCGCTAAGCGAACTGTCCACCAACGCAGGCTACCCTATCACTGAGACTCTGAGTGGTAGTGGCGATCTGGGTCAGGTACTGGTCGATGCGATTAAGAAATACGATATGGATCTGGTGGTTTGCGGCCATCACCAGGACTTCTGGAGCAAGCTGATGTCCTCAGCGCGTCAGCTTATCAACACCGTACACGTTGATATGCTGATTGTTCCGCTGCGTGACGAAGAAGACGAGTAAGTATTTCCCCACCTCCTCTCCCGCCGGGAGAGGAGGTGAAAACATCAGACTGCACTATTCCGCTGTGCCCGAATAAATATCAAATCTGTGCCCTTTCGTGACCACTGCGTTGGTCGTCGCGACTTCCGCCAACGGTGGCGCATAATCCGGGCGCTTCACCACAACACGCTTTGTTGCCAGCAAGCGAGCAGGCTCCAGCAGCCCATCAGCGTCTAAATCCGGTCCCACCAGCGACTGAAACACACGCATCTCTTTTTTGACCAGCGCACTTTTCTGCTTATGCGGGAACATCGGGTCAAGATAGACCACCTGCGGGCGCGGCGTAATGTCCGTCAGCGCCGTCAGACTGGAGGCATGAATCAGCTGCAAACGCTCTTGCAACCACGGACCAATTTCCGGGTCCGCGTAACCGCGCGCTAGCCCGTCATCGAGCAAAGCGGCCACAACCGGATTTCGCTCCAGCATCCGCACGCGGCAACCCACGGACGCCAGCACGAACGCATCGCGCCCCAGTCCCGCCGTGGCGTCGACCACATCCGGTAAATAGCTCCCTTTGATCCCCACAGCTTTGGCAACGGCTTCACCGCGGCCACCGCCGAACTTGCGTCGGTGCGCCATCGTCCCGCCAACAAAATCAACAAAAATGCCGCCAAGCTTAGGCTCATCACGCTTACGCAGTTCGAGATGCTCCGGCGTCATCACCAGCGCCATCAGGTTCTCTGGGTCATGTTCCAGCCCCCATCGGGCGGCCAGAACAGATAAGGCGCCGTCTCCGGCGCCTGTTTCATCGACTAAGCAGATCTTCACGTAGCAATCAGCCTTTAATCCCGTAATGCTCCAACATCGCATCCAGCTGTGGCTCGCGGCCCCGGAAACGTTTGAACAGAACCATTGGCTCTTCAGACCCTCCGCGCGTCAGGATGCTGTCCAGGAACGACTGACCGGTTTCACGGTTGAAGATCCCTTCTTCTTCGAAGCGCGAGAAGGCATCTGCCGCCAGCACATCAGCCCACAGGTAGCTGTAGTAACCTGCTGCATAGCCCCCCGCAAAGATATGGCTGAAAGCGTGCGGGAAACGTCCCCAGGCAGGACCAGGAATAAGCGCTACCTGCTTTTTAATCTCGGCCAGCGTTTCGAGGATTTTCGCCCCCTGCTCCGGGCTAAATTCCGCATGCAGGCGGAAGTCGAACAGTCCGAACTCCAGTTGACGCAGAATAAACATCGCCGCCTGGTAGTTTTTCGCCGCCAGCATTTTATCCAGCAGCTCTTTCGGCAGCGGCTCACCCGTTTCGTAATGACCGGAGATAAACGCCAGCGCGTCCGGCTCCCAGCACCAGTTTTCCATAAACTGGCTCGGCAGTTCGACCGCATCCCACGGCACACCGCTGATACCGGCAACGCCAGCGGTTTCAATACGGGTCAGCATGTGGTGCAGACCGTGACCAAATTCGTGGAACAGGGTGATCACTTCGTCGTGAGTGAACAGCGCAGGTTTGCCGTTTACCGGACGGTTGAAGTTACAGGTCAGGTACGCAACCGGTTTTTGCAGTGAACCATCGGCTTTACGCATCTGGCCCACGCAGTCGTCCATCCACGCCCCACCGCGTTTATTTTCGCGCGCATAGAGGTCGAGATAGAAGCTACCGCGCAGTTCATTCTTGTCGTCATACAGCTCGAAGAAACGCACGTCAGGATGCCAGACGTCGATATCTTTACGCTCTTTAGCCGTAATGCCGTAGATACGTTTTACCACTTCAAACAGACCATTAACGGCTTTGTTTTCCGGGAAATATGGACGCAGTTGTTCATCGCTGATGCTGTACAGGTGCTGTTTCTGTTTTTCACTGTAGTACGCGATATCCCACGGCTGAAGCTCATCAACACCGAATTCTGCTTTCGCAAAGGCGCGCAGTTGTGCCAGCTCTTTTTCGCCCTGAGGACGCGCACGTTTTGCCAGATCGGTTAAGAAATCGAGCACCTGCTGCGGGTTTTCCGCCATTTTGGTGGCAAGAGACTTATAGGCATAACTTTCAAAGCCCAGTAGTTGCGCCAGTTCATGACGTAGCGCGAGGATTTCGGCCATGACCGGGCTGTTGTCCCATTTGCCTGCATTCGGCCCCTGATCCGAGGCACGAGTGCTGTAAGCGCGATAGAGCTCTTCACGCAGAGCCTGATTATCGCAGTAGGTCATCACAGGCAGGTAGCTTGGGATATCCAGAGTTAACAGGAAACCTTCCTGCTCTTTCGCTTCAGCCTGCGCTTTTGCCGCCGCCAGTGCGCTTTCTGGCATCCCCGCCAGCTCAGCTTCATCACTAATCAGTTTTGACCAGCCCATGGTGGCATCAAGCACGTTATTACTGTACTGGTTGCCCAGTTCAGACAGACGCGCCGCAATTTCACCGTAGCGGACCTGTTTCTCTTTTGGCAGGCCAATACCGGACAGCTCAAAATCACGCAGTGCGTTATCAACCGATTTTTTCTGTGCCGTATTCATCGCTGCATAGTGATCGCCATCGCGCAGATCACGGTACGCCTGGTACAGCCCTTCATGTTGGCCGACCCAGGTGCTGTATTCAGACAGCAGCGGCAGCGTTTGTTCGTAGGCTTCTCGCAGTTCCGGGCTGTTTTGCACCGAGTTCAGGTGGCTGACTGGAGAGAAAATTCGCCCCAGCACATCGTCCACTTCAGCAAGCGGCTGACACAGGTTTTCCCAGGTATACGGCGCCCCCTGGGCCACCACACTTTCTACCGCCGCACGGCAGTTATCCAGCGCCTGGGTTACAGCGGGGACAACATGCTCAGGGAGGATTTTAGAAAAAGGCGGCAAGGAAAAAGGCGTCAGTAATGGATTGGTCATAAGCGCTGTCCTGTTGAAAAAGGTGAATGAAGCGCGCATCCGGCGCTGTGCATATTGGTTCTAGAATGGGGTTAAGTGTAGATAATTTCAATGGTGAGCGCGGTGAATTACGCCCGGCAGCATTGCACATACCGGGCGCAAAGGCGTTAACGGGCGTGATGTCCGAGTGCATAGGCTGCAGGCAGGTTAAGACGTTGCCAGAACTGCTGTTCAGCCGTATCGCCCGACAACGGATAACCGGCAGGCAATGCGGTTTTCACCATCAACGCCTGACGCTGGGCAACAGACAGGTTTGGCAGCGCGGCCTTCAGCAGAACATCAGCACCTTCAGGAACCGTAAGATTCTGTTTTTCACCTTTCTGCTGCGGCAAATCGTAGGTCATCGTGAAACGGTAGAAAGCCTGCATGGCCGGGTCACGATAGGGATCGTCTTTTCCATTTGTCTTCGCGCAATCAGCAAGGGACATGCCGCACTCTTTTTCCAGCGCAGTACGTAACTGATCGCGGGCCTCATTAAACAGCGTGCGGTATTTCGCGTCGTTCAGGTAGTGGGCAACATTGCGTTGTGCCACCATCCGCGAGCCCATGACATCCAGCGGATAATGCACGCCGAGCACAATCCGTGAATAACCATAGCGTGCGCCTCGCGTCACCAGCGCATCAAACCGCTCCGGGATCATCTCGGCCATCAGCAGTGCATCGGTATAGCCGGTATTGGTATGTCCGCTCGGGAATGAACCACCGTCAGCGGTGTACGGATGATTATCTTTCACCACCACATCATCCGGCACAAGGTGGATCGTGTTGCCCTGAATCAGGAATGGGCGAGGATTATTGAAATGTTTCTTCGCCTCGCTGGTACTCACTTCCGAGGCTTTAATCAGTGCAGCCGCTTTCCCCAGTTCACCTTTATCGTAAGCCGTCAGGAAGGCTTTACCCAAACGTGGCCCCAACGCATCACTGAGGAAATAGAGATAGTTAATCCCTTCCGCATCTGCCAGGGCCTGATGACGGCTTGTCTGAACAGCGTCACGGTTAATCACCGTTACCGTTTCCAGATTGTCCTGAATCACCGTTTTGGGTAGCGAACTAAAGGCTGAAAGTAGCGCGATGCCAGCCTGCTGGTTCTCTTTCGTCTGGAAATCATAGCCACTGGCCTTCAGCCAGGCTTTATCGGCCTGCGTTTTGGTCTGTTTAGCATGTTCAAGCGCCTCACGCGTCAGCGTTGACGCGTTGCCCTTCAGTGCGTCACGAAGTTGCGCCAGCGCCTGGCTCTCTAGCGTATCAAACGCCATGCTTTCCGCCGCTGGCGTTACGCTGTTAGCGATCGCCGCCGCCTGATTAACCGGAACCTCTTTCGCCAGAACCGGCAACGCCAGCATCAGTGCAGATGTCAGGAGTGTTATTTTCAGCTTCATTATTTTTCCTTTTATTCAAACAATTACCTTGCCTGACTGCGACGCTAGCCCCGCTGGTTGACACTTTTATGACACGGTTATGTTTTGCAACGCTTTTGCGGCAATTGAAACAGCACGGCGCTTTAGCGGTAATCTGGGCGGATCTACGGTAAACTACCGCTTAACTTGTTTACTTCCCGGAATCTCTGCATCCATGCTCAGTTATCGCCACAGCTTTCACGCAGGCAACCACGCCGACGTCCTCAAACACACCGTTCAGAGCCTGATTATTGAAGCGCTCAAAGAGAAAGATAAACCGTTTCTCTACCTGGACACGCACGCCGGCGCGGGCCGTTATCAACTGAGCGGCGAGCACGCTGAACGCACGGGAGAGTACCTCGAAGGCATCGCACGTATCTGGCAGCAGGATGACTTACCTGCCGAGCTGGAGCCATACATCAATGTGGTCAATCACTTCAACCGCAGCGGTCAGCTACGCTACTACCCAGGTTCTCCACTGATTGCGCGCCAGCTTTTGCGCGAGCAGGACAGCCTTCAGCTCACCGAGCTGCACCCGAGCGATTTCCCGCTGCTGCGTTCTGAATTCCAGAAAGATAGCCGCGCCCGAGTGGAAAAAGCAGACGGCTATCAGCAGCTGAAATCCAAACTGCCACCGGTTTCCCGCCGTGGTTTGGTTTTGATCGACCCGCCATACGAAATCAAAACCGACTACCAGGCGGTAGTGACCGGCATCCATGAAGGCTACAAACGCTTTGCTACGGGGACATATGCTTTGTGGTATCCGGTGGTCCTGCGTGCGCAAATCAAACGCATGATCAAAGACCTGGAAGCCACTGGCATTCGTAAGATCCTGCAAATTGAACTGGCCGTGCGCCCGGACAGCGACCAGCGTGGCATGACCGCCTCCGGTATGATTGTGATCAACCCACCGTGGAAGCTCGAAGCGCAAATGAACAACGTGCTGCCATGGCTGCACAAAACGCTGGTTCCGAACGGAATTGGCCATGCGACAGTAAGCTGGATCGTGCCAGAGTAATCACAGTCATCGGTGGAACCTATTGATTTCAGGTATACAATCGCGGCAATTAACGATTAAGGATAAAGGCTATGACTAAGCATTATGACTACATCGCTATCGGTGGCGGCAGCGGCGGTATCGCCTCGATCAACCGTGCAGCCATGTACGGCCAGAAATGTGCACTGATTGAAGCCAAAGAACTTGGTGGCACATGTGTGAACGTGGGCTGTGTGCCGAAAAAAGTGATGTGGCATGCCGCGCAAATCCGTGAGGCTATCCATCTGTATGGCCCGGACTACGGCTTTGACACCACGATCAATCATTTCGACTGGGACAAGTTGATCGCCAGCCGTACCGCCTACATCGACCGCATTCATACCTCGTACGACAACGTGCTGGGTAAAAATAATGTGGATGTGGTCCGTGGCTTTGCCCGCTTTGTCGATGCCAGAACGATCGAAGTTAATGGTGAGACGATCACCGCCGATCATATCCTGATCGCGACCGGTGGCCGTCCAGTCCACCCGGCCATTCCAGGCGCAGAATACGGTATCGACTCGGACGGTTTCTTCGAACTGCCCGCGTTGCCAAAACGTGTTGCGATTGTTGGCGCAGGCTACATCGCCGTTGAGCTGGCTGGCGTGATTAATGGCCTGGGCGCTGAAGCGCATCTGTTTGTCCGCAAACATGCCCCGCTGCGCAGCTTTGACCCGCTGATTGTCGATACGCTGGTTGAGGTGATGAACGCTGAAGGCCCAACCCTGCATACCCACGCCGTACCAAAAGCCATTGTGAAAAATGCCGATGACAGCCTGACGCTTGAGCTGGAAGATGGCCGTAGCCAGACCGTAGATTGCCTGATCTGGGCGATTGGTCGTGAACCGGCAAATGATAACTTCAACCTGGCCGTGACAGGCGTGAAGACCAATGACAAAGGCTATATCGTTGTCGATAAATTCCAGAACACCAGCGTGCCGGGTATTTATGCGGTTGGCGATAACACCGGAGCCGTTGAACTGACACCCGTAGCGGTTGCTGCGGGCCGTCGCCTGTCAGAACGTCTGTTCAACAATAAGCCGGATGAGCATCTGGATTACAGCAACATCCCGACCGTCGTGTTCAGCCATCCACCGATTGGCACTGTGGGTTTAACCGAGCCTCAGGCACGCGAACAGTATGGCGACGACCAGGTCAAAGTGTACAAATCGGCCTTTACCGCAATGTACACCGCGGTCACTTCTCATCGTCAGCCGTGCCGTATGAAGCTGGTTTGCGTTGGCCCGGATGAGAAGATTGTCGGTATTCACGGTATTGGTTTTGGTATGGATGAGATCCTGCAAGGCTTTGCTGTGGCACTGAAGATGGGCGCAACCAAGAAAGACTTTGATAATACCGTGGCGATCCACCCAACTGCGGCAGAAGAGTTTGTGACCATGCGTTAATTACGCATGAGAACTGGCGTCAGGCAATCAGCATTTGCCCGACGCCAGTACACTCATCAAAAACAAACATCCTCCTGTGCATACTCATCAAACGCATTCCTGCCACCTGGCAACGCCGTAAAATAATCGGTTTTGTAATCACTGAATGTGAGAAACACACATTACGCATATCACAATTCTCGAAAACGATATTCTCAAGGTAACAGCGATTGAGCGTGAAGTTTGAAAATTGAATATGACGAAACAGGCTTTCGCGGATATTACTGCGAAAAATAATGGCTTTTATCTCTTTATCCTGAACGGTAAGTCCGGCTAATTGCCGATATTCTATTAATCCATTGAAGTCTGATATAGTATTTTTCTGTTCAGGCACAGGGTGTAAAGACAAAGGCATAGCGCCCTGACGCGTCGCGTTAAGGTTCATAAGGGTTTCCAGAGTTGTGTTGTCATCAGAGCAGATGACCTGAGTGAGCCCCTTTAATGCCTCAAAGCATAACGCCAAAACAACCGAGATTTTGTCCATTTATTTGCAGAGTTGTGCTGCAAAATAAAAGCGTAAAGAGACAAAATACTTAAATAGAAAATAAAATAATTTTACTTAGGTTGATATTCCATGCCAAAAAGCAAAAGTAAAAACTGTGTTCTGGTTATCGAATCACCGTGGGGACTGGATGATTACGATGCCAACCGTTCATCCGTTGTACCGTTTATTCAGGGGATCGCAAAAATGCAGGGCGATACCGAAGTCTATTTCCTGAATTTCTACAATAAAAAGAGTTTTGACATTGCCCTTGAGTGTCTGTGCCGCCAGAGATTTGAAAACACCATCGTTTATGTCGCAGCACATGGCAGCGAAACACATATCGGCGATGTCTCCCTTATCGATATTCTGTTCGCCGTTAATCAGAAATCCCGCGAGTTCAATATCAAAGGTCTGATGCTGGGGTCGTGTTTTGCAGGCACCAAAACACATCTGATGCAGGGATTTACTCAGGACAGTAATCTGTGCTGGTGCGCGGGCTATTCCTCCTCATGCGAGTGGCTGACAGGCACGATGATCGATTGTGCAATCATCCACAAAGCACTCAATATCAAGAAAGCTCACTATAAAAACCGCGAGAAGATGCAGCTCGCCTTTGCATCGGCCATATCGCCTTTCGCCGCGAATGCTGTGATTGGTCAAAATACGGATGATGAAAACGTACCGCTGCACGAATCGTTGCAATTTGTCATTCAACCGGAAGGTAAAGGTTTTCACGCGCTGCCCTCATCCGAAGCAATTTTCAGACGCGCACTGGACTGGCATATCGAAGAAGAGGACGCTGAAGCCTGATTTTCAGACTCCAATTCACACTCTGTTGCAAAGCGAATGATCCGAATTTGACCACGCCAGATCGCTGCTGAAAATGATATTTATCGCAGTAAAAACAGAAACCTGTATTCAGCAGCGACGATGACGCCTCATCCGTAAATGTGATCAGGCGCACATTTCCATCCCCACACACCGAAGCGAATGACTACGCTTAACAGACACCCGGAAAAACCTGTCTTTGTGAACATACAACCGGAGGTCTTTATCGCCATGTTCAGCCAGAAACTACACGCTGCAGACACCGTCGAATTCGAGATCGCGGAAGAGCTTCGCTACGAGACCGATCCCTGCGAGTTGAAACTGGATGAAATGATCGAGGCGGAGCCGGAGCCCGAAATGATTGAGGGGCTACCTGCTTCTGACGCGCTCACACCTGCCGATCGCTATCTTGAACTGTTTGAACATGTTCAGTCATCTCGATTGTTCGCCGATAGCAAAACCTTCCCCGACTGTGCGCCCAAAATGGACCCGCTGGATATTCTGATCCGCTACCGTAAAGTTAAACGCCATCCGGATTTTAACCTGCGACAATTCGTGGAGAACCATTTCTGGTTGCCGGAAACTTACAGTACAGAGTATGTCTCCGACCCTGGTCTGTCGCTCAAAGAGCACATTGACAGCCTGTGGCCCGTGTTGACGCGCGAACCGCAGGATCATATTCCCTGGTCGTCACTGCTGGCGCTGCCGCAGGCCTACATTGTGCCCGGCGGGCGTTTCAGTGAAACCTACTACTGGGATTCTTACTTCACTATGCTGGGGCTGGCAGAGAGTGGCCGTAACGACCTGCTGAAATGCATGGCGGACAACTTCGCCTGGATGATCGAACGGTATGGGCACATCCCTAACGGGAATCGCACCTACTATCTGAGCCGCTCCCAGCCGCCCGTTTTCGCGCTGATGGTTGAACTGTTTGAAGAGGACGGTGTGCGCGGTGCTCGGCGTTATCTTGATCATCTACTGATGGAATATGCCTTCTGGATGGATGGCGCAGAATCACTGGTGCTAAATCAGGCCTACCGCCATGTCGTGCGACTGCCTGATGGGTCACTCCTTAACCGCTACTGGGACGACCGCGATACTCCGCGCGACGAGTCGTGGATTGAAGATGTTGAAACCGCTAAACACTCCGGGCGTCCGGCAAATGAGGTATACCGTGATCTCCGCGCCGGTGCGGCATCAGGCTGGGACTACTCTTCCCGCTGGCTGCGCGATGCCGGACGTCTTGCCAGTATTCGTACCACGCAGTTTATCCCGATCGATTTGAATGCGTTCCTGTATAAGCTCGAAAGCACCATCGCCAATCTCTCCGGCCTGAAAGGGGATAAAGAGGCAGAAGCCCGTTTCCGGCAAAAAGCGCACGACCGCCGTGCAGCAGTGAACCGATATCTGTGGGATGACGAGAGCGGCTGCTATCGCGATTACGACTGGCGACGCGAAGAGATGGGGTTGTTCTCAGCGGCCAGCATTGTGCCCCTGTACGTCGATATGGCAACCCATGAACAGGCAGACAGACTGGCTGACACCGTAAAAGCACGCCTGCTGACGCCGGGCGGCATCTTAGCAACCGAACATGAAACCGGAGAACAGTGGGATAAACCTAACGGCTGGGCCCCATTGCAATGGATGGCGGTTCAGGGATTCAAGCGCTATGGCAATGATTCGCTGGGTGACGAAATAGCCCATAGCTGGCTGCAAACCGTCAACCATTTCTATAAGAAGCACCACAAGTTAATCGAAAAGTACCATATTGCCAGCAGCACACCGCGCGAAGGCGGCGGCGGTGAGTATCCACTGCAGGATGGTTTCGGCTGGACGAACGGCGTGGTGAGGCGGTTGATTGGATTGTATGGGGAACCTTAAAGTGCGTCCCTCTCCCGTATCAGAAGAGAGGGAGCGCTTAGCGAATCACATCATAAATAGCGGTCTGGATAGACTGCCACTTTTTCGTGTTTTCATCTGGCTGCGATTGCGCGCGGCGTTTCGCCATGTCCGCGTCATGCTGCTGTCGTTTGACCACCGCAGGTACAGTACAAAAAGCCTGTAAATACTGCTTACGCATTGACGTTAATGATTCGCCATTGGACATCGCGTGACTAAGGGTGTTGATAAAACGGCGGCACGGCTTCTCTTCCACCATCTGAAGCCGATAACGCAACAGAATTTCCAGCACGTCATCATCGCCTGCCGACATCGCCTCTTCGGTCCATGACATCTTCCAGTCCATACCACCTTGCAAAAACAGCAGGGCTACGCGGGTATCGTTACGGTTGATAGCCGAGCGAAAATTATTCTCATCCCAGGTGACGCCCATGCGCGTGAGAGTTTCGCGTGAAGACGGTGCTTCTCGCATTTCCTTAGGCTCCGGCCTGACCTCTACGGTGGCATTCACTTGCGCAGGTTTGCTGCTGGTTACCAGCCAGAATCCTCCGACCACAATAGCAATAACCATCAGGCCAACCGCGCCCCAGAGCGCACCTGAGATGAGCTGTTCGCGCTGTTCAGGCGTTCGAGGCGCACGCTGGGTCGGCTTTTCAATCGTGTCACGAACTTCAAAGAGATCGCCACCGGTTATGCGATCCATTTTCTGCGCGTTTTCCCAAAAGGCATGCAGTTCACTCGCATCGACGGCCATTAATCCTGCCGGATTGATACGCGTCCGCCCTTCTTCAAACGCACGCTGAACAGGCTGGGTAATTTGCGCATAGTAATTATCCAGTAGCAGTATCTGCGCTGAACTTAGGGGCTGTTGCACGGTAATACAGTTGCGGATTTGCCGGATGTCATCCAGGAAGGTTTGTAACGTTTTTCGCGGTTCAACCAGCAGCGTCAGCATCATCGGGTCGCTAAACAATGACGAGTAATACCGACTGAACTCTTTTTTATCCACCACCATCAGTGCCAGCTCGCTAAACAACATTCCGCTGAGCACGTCGTTGATTTCACCCAGTTTCAACCAGCGGCGCACGCGGTCTGCATTGAACAACGTTTTCAGATGGTTATTCAGTCGTACCGGGTCGGGCCATGCCTGCAAAACCAGTCCTTTAATCATCAGTTCAATTGCGCGAACCTGCTTATGGGCCTGCTGCTGCTGAATATCGTTACCCGGTGCAACTTCGGTGCTGTACATTAAAAGCGGCTGTCGCAGACGCAGGTGTTCGAGTGATGTCACGAAACGCATGGCAGCAATAAGCTGGTTTTCACTCACATCCTGACCGCTTTCGTACTGCGGTACACGCTGCTGCAACAAACGCAGTTGCAAAGTGAAATCGGACATTTCAGCGTCATTCAGGTTGAGCTGCTTCGCCACAGCGGCCCATCCGCCCAAACCTAAGCGAGCATTATCCAGTTGCTCCAGAAACCAGCGAGGATCTTTTCCTTCAGAAACATGCACATTGAGGAGAAGCAAAATCTCCACAGACGCCTGACGAATAACCGCCAGGCAGTGTTCAAACTGAGCGCGGATGTGGTGTGATGTGCTGAGAGCCATTGTTTTCCTTCAAAGCCAGCGAAGACATCGGTATTGGCCACATATGGACCGTTTTTCTTTTTATTTATACGAAGTTAAACCATAACCGAGTTTCTGTTCAAATACAGTGACAGCCCTACAATCATTTGCAAATGTCATGGAGAATCCGTATGCCTACCCTCACGACCTCGCGCCTGACGTGCACACTGTTGCGAGAGGAAGACTGGCCCTTTTTTTTGTCTTTGCAGCAACATCCTGAAGTGATGCGTTATGTTGCTGATACCCGCAACATCAGTGATATCCGTGAGACTTTCGATTCTCGTCTGCCCCTCTGGACACCGGGAAGTTCGCACTGGCTCTGTCTCGTCGTGCGTGATACGGCCAGCCAGACACCACTGGGTGTCACCGGCTATATTCACCGGGAAAAGGATTGCGCCGAGGTGGGATTCCTTTTTGCACCGCACGCACAAGGCAAAGGCTATGGTTTCGAATCGCTACAGGCATTGTGTGATTTCGCGTTTAACCAGGGCGGTATTCGTCGACTGACCGCAACCGTCACTGCGGGTAATCTCGCATCAAGATACCTGCTGGAAAAAACAGGGTTCCGCCAGGAAGGCGAACTGCGGGAAAGCTATTTCCTTGCAGGGCAATGGCAAAATGACTGGATCTTCGGTTTGCTGAAACATGAGTATCTTATCGATAACCCGTAAACAATAGCCATTTGGCTGATATGGCATACGCTTCGTTTCCTCTACAGTCATGTCCGAGAGAGGAAACGCCTATGACATGCCATTCGCTAAAAATATCTTCTACCGGAATTGAGTTAATTAAAAAAACACAGGGGCTTTCTCTGGAGAAATATCGCGATGAAAACGGGATATGGGTCATTGGATATGGCCACGTCATCAGCCAGGGTGATTCGTTTAACAAACTTATCACCCCTGCTGAAGCCGCATATTTACTGCAAAAAGATCTCCAGAAATGCGAGGATTTACTGCGGAAAAATATCACCCAACCCTTAACACAGGATCAGCATGATGCGCTGGTGTCGTTGATATTTAGCTTAAGTGATACATCAGGCCTGCAAATGAATATTCTTCAGACGGTCTGCCGGGTATAGAGCATGGCCGCCTGAGTTCTGTTTTTGACATCAAGGCGGCGAAAGAGCGTTTCCAGGTGCGCTTTTACCGTTCCCACACTGATGTTGAGCAAACGGCCAATCTCTTTGTTTGATTCGCCGGCGGCCAACAACATCAACACTTCATGCTGGCGCTCACTCAGGGATGACAACTCCTGTTTCGGTGGCGACGCTGCTTTTAGCCAATCGCCCGGAAGGCAAACCATTCCCTTTGATACAGACTCCAGAACAGCAGAAAACATTGCAGGCGAGGCGCGACGAGGAATAATAGCGACCACGTTGCACTGCATGAGTTGCTCAACCCACCTTGCCTCTTTCTTCGCCAGAACCATGACAATACGCAGGGCCGGAAAACGAAATGCCACCTCTGCCAGAAAGGCCATACCATCATCCTGAATGAAATGCCCGTCAATCAGGGCAATACAGGAAGGAGATGCAGAAAGAAGCGCCCACAACTCATCCGTCTGACTTGTGCCCGTCATACTTATTTCCGGAATTAATTTCTGCAAACTGTTCATTGCTCCATGAATAAATATTGACTGCCTGTCAAACATGATCACTCGCATTCTTTTTCTCCCTCTGGCGAAAATGGCTGTCGTCATGGATGATTGTTAAACGTAATAAATAGCGAGGAGGATTCTAGCGAAGTGTTTTTTGAGAAAAAACTCAATGAGGGTAAAGGTTACATATTGCCTGGCATCGTTAAATTTCCCGTGTTTTTGACACATTTATTTTGAGGAATTCCTCAAAATATAGCCGTGATGGGGTTCCCTCCCCTCCGGCATCAAATCAGAGGAACATACCGCCTGATACTTCAATACGTTGTGCATTCATCCAGCCGAGATTATCGCTGAGTAGCGCGGCAATCGCGTCCCCAATATCGTCAGGTAATCCCACCCGTCCCAGCGCAGTCTGAGAAGCCAGAAGCTGGTTGAGCTGTGCATTATCACGTACCCGGCCGCCACCAAAGTCCGTTTCGATCGCCCCAGGCGCAATGATATTGACGGAGATCCCACGCGCACCCAGTTCTTTCGCCTGATAACGCGTCAGTACTTCCATCGCCCCTTTCATCGCCGCGTAGGCACTGGAGCCAGGTTGTGTGAAACGCGCCAGACCACTGGAGACGTTCAGGATGCGGCCACCGTCGTTCATCACTGGTAGCAGAGATTGCGTCAGGAAAAATGGTCCTTTGAAATGGATGTTCATCGCCTCATCAAACTGGGCTACCGTTGTCTCTGCGTAAGGTGCGTACAAACCCGTACCGGCATTGTTCAATAAATAATCGAAGGCATCGCGTTGCCAGACCGTCCTGAGCGTTTTTTGCACATCGCGGGTAAAGTTGTCAAAACTCGTGATGTCACCAACATTCAACTGCAACGCTGCTCCTTTAACACCTTTCGCCTCTATTTCACGTACCACGTCCTGAGCTTCTTGCTCGCTGCTGTTATAGGTCAGGATGATTCCCGTACCCGCCGCTGCCAGCTTTAATACCGCATTTTTACCCAGCCTCGGCTTCCGCCAGTCACTAATGCAATACGTTCAGTCATAAGAAACCTCATTTCTACTGTTATGGAGATTGAGATAGAGCTTATTAGGTGATAGAAAATCAATAAATATGGAAATAAACGCTTCACTGTTCCAATAAAAACAACAATGAGTCTTTGCTATGGATAAAATTCACGCAATGCAACTCTTCATCCGCGTCGCGGAACTGGAGAGTTTTTCCCGTGCAGCAGAAACGTTAGGCCTGCCAAAAGGCAGCGTATCACGTCAGATCCAGTCTCTGGAAAACCTGCTGGGAACGCAGCTTCTGCACCGAACCACGCGCCGCGTCAGCCTGACGCAGGACGGTATGGTTTACTATGAACGTGCAAAAGATCTCCTGGCGAATCTCGATGAACTGGATGGATTATTTCAGCATGACCCTTCCAGCATCAGCGGACGATTGCGCGTCGATATGCCTGTTGGCATTGCACGAAATTTAGTCATCCCAAAACTGCCTGCCTTTTTGCAGCAGTACCCCGGCATTGAACTGGAGCTGAGCAGCAGCGACCGTCTGGTGGATGTCATACGCGAAGGGTTTGATTGTGTGGTGCGCGTCGGCACACTAAAGGACTCAGGATTGATTGCTCGCCCACTTGGCAAGCTGTCGGTGATCAATTGTGCAAGCCCTGATTATCTGGACCGTTTTGGCTACCCGGATAGCCTGGACGATCTGGGCTCTCACGCCGTTATCCACTATTCCGCCAATCTGGCAACGCGTCCTCAGGGCTTTGAGTTTTACAACGGCAGTACCACTCAATGGATTAAAACGGGCGGTATTTTGACGGTGAACAGCACCGAAACCTACCACTCTGCCTGTATCGCCGGGTTAGGCATCATCCAGGTTCCCCGCGTCGGTGTGCGTGAGTCTCTGCGCGCGAAAAAACTTCTGGAGATCTTGCCGCAATACCGTGCAGAACCCATGCCGGTATCCCTCATTTATCCCCACCGGCGTAACCTCTCCCGCCGGGTACATCTCTTCATGGAGTGGCTCACAGTGTTAATGAAGGGTTATGTTGATTAGAGACAGGCTATAATTTCAGTGACATCCCGTCAGACGAATAAGGAAAACGCGCGTGACGCAGGAAAACAACCCGCAACCTTCACCCCAGGAAACCTCCCCCGGAAAAGCCAGGCAGGCGCTACAAACAGTAACCGGCACAGCGCAAAAAATTCAGCGTTGTCCCGTCATTGCGCACCTGTTACGTGCCACTGAACGCTTCAATGATCGTATGGGGAATCAGTTTGGTGCAGCCATCACCTATTTTTCATTTTTATCGATGATCCCCATCCTGATGGTGTCATTTGCTGCCGCCGGTTTTATTCTTGCCTCCCATCCGACGTTGCTGGAGGATATTTTCGAGAAAATCCTGTTGAATGTCAGCGATCCCACTCTTGCGAGTACGCTCAAAAGCACCATTAACACCGCCGTACAGCAACGTACCACGGTGGGTATCGTCGGATTGCTGATTGCACTTTATTCCGGGATTAACTGGATGGGAAACCTGCGTGAAGCCATTCGCGCCCAGTCGCGCGATGTCTGGGAGCGCACACCGCAGGATCAGGAGAAGATATGGGTGAAATATTTCCGCGACTTCGTGTCGCTGATCGGGCTGCTGATTGCGCTAATTGTGACGCTTTCTATCACTTCTGTGGCCGGTTCGGCACAGCAGTTGATCATCTCGGCACTCTATCTCGACAGCATTGAGTGGCTTAAACCGGCATGGCGCGTTATCGGTCTGGCAATATCCATTTTCGCGAACTACCTGTTGTTCTTCTGGATCTTCTGGCGTTTGCCACGCCACCGACCACGTAAAAAGGCACTGATTCGCGGCACGCTGATCGCAGCCATAGGCTTTGAAGTGATCAAAATCGTGATGACCTATACCCTGCCAACACTGGTGAAATCTCCGTCTGGAGCAGCTTTCGGCTCAGTACTTGGGCTAATGGCCTTTTTCTACTTCTTTGCGCGGCTGACATTGTTCTGCGCAGCGTGGATCGCCACCGCGCAATACAAAGACGACCCGAGAATGCCGGGTAAAACGCACAGTTAACAGGCCCATCGGACTGATATAAGCATGTAATACTTCAGTCCGACTCATCATTTCAGCATATAAATCCAGTACGTAACTTTTATTTAACCAAAAACTAGTTTTATCATCTAATATTTAAATTCTGTGAAGCATTTCATAGAAGGTATTTTGCTGGCTTGAATATTATCCGCTTTTTGCTGATTTTATCACCAGCTCGCAACTTTGTTACAGATTGAAATGTCGCTTTTGCTATGCGTAATATGGCCGTTCGTTCGTCAAAAAATAAGAAAATATTATGCAAGCCACAGCCACAACACTCGATACCGAACCAGAAAACGTTCCGGTCAATTCACGCAACAAAGTTGTCGTCGCATCGCTGATTGGCACTGCCATTGAGTTCTTCGACTTTTATATTTACGCCACTGCCGCGGTCATTGTCTTTCCGCACATTTTCTTCCCGCAGGGCGACCCTACGGCTGCCACGCTACAGTCTCTGGCAACCTTTGCGATCGCGTTTATCGCACGCCCTATCGGCTCTGCCGTATTTGGGCACTTTGGCGATCGCGTGGGCCGTAAAGTCACTCTGGTCGCATCGCTGCTGACAATGGGGATCTCCACTGTCGCAATCGGCCTGTTACCGACCTACGACACCATCGGTATTTTGGCCCCTGTTCTGCTGGCACTGGCGCGCTTTGGTCAGGGTCTCGGCTTGGGGGGGGAATGGGGCGGCGCGGCGCTGCTGGCAACCGAGAATGCGCCGCCGCGCAAGCGTGCACTGTATGGCTCATTCCCGCAACTGGGCGCGCCGATCGGCTTCTTCTTCGCGAACGGCACTTTCCTGTTGCTCTCCTGGCTGCTGACTGATGAGCAGTTTATGAACTGGGGTTGGCGTATACCGTTTATCTTCTCTGCTGTGCTGGTTCTGATTGGCCTGTACGTGCGTGTTTCCCTGCATGAAACACCGGTATTCGCCAAAGTTGCGGCGGCGAAAAAGCAGGTAAAAGTGCCGCTGGGCACACTGCTGACCAAACACGTTCGCGTAACGGTTTTGGGCACATTCATCATGCTGGCAACCTATACGCTGTTTTATATCATGACCGTGTACTCGATGACGTTCAGCACTGCGGCTGCGCCCGTCGGTCTGGGGCTGCCACGTAACGAAGTGCTGTGGATGTTAATGATGGCGGTGGTCGGTTTTGGTGTGATGGTTCCGATTGCAGGTCTGCTGGCAGATAAATTTGGTCGTCGTGCAAGCATGATTGTGATCACCTCCCTGATTATCCTCTTCGCTTTGTTCGTCTTCCCACCGCTGTTGGGTTCAGGTAGCCCTGCGCTGGTCATGGCCTACCTGTTAATTGGTCTGAGCCTGATGGGGCTGACATTTGGCCCAATGGGCGCACTGCTGCCGGAGTTGTTCCCGACTGAAGTGCGCTACACCGGGGCATCTTTCTCTTATAACGTGTCCTCAATTCTGGGCGCATCCGTCGCACCGTATATCGCCACCTGGCTTCAGGCAAACTACGGTCTGTTCTATGTGGGTGTGTATCTGGCAGCGATGGCAGCACTGACGCTAATTGCGTTGTTGCTGACACACGAGACGCGTCACCAGTCATTATAAAAGCGAAACGGCAACCATAAGGTTAATGCCGATCAGTTAAGGATCGATTGACCGATCCGGTGGCTAGTGTAAAAAGGGTTCCATGTTCATGATGGAGCCCTTTTTAAATGGAACTTTATCAGGCACCTGGCATTATCAACGCC
>NZ_WLVC01000130.1:0-1134 GCF_016859735.1 Lelliottia sp. RWM.1
TAGCGGGCGGCCGGAAGGTGAATGCTAGGCATGATCTAACCCTCGGTCTCTGGCGTCGCGACTGCGAAATTTCGCGAGGGTTTCCGAGAAGGTGATTGCGCTTCGCAGATCTCCAGGCGCGTGGGTGCGGACGTAGTCAGCGCCATTGCCGATCGCGTGAAGTTCCGCCGCAAGGCTCGCTGGACCCAGATCCTTTACAGGAAGGCCAACGGTGGCGCCCAAGAAGGATTTCCGCGACACCGAGACCAATAGCGGAAGCCCCAACGCCGACTTCAGCTTTTGAAGGTTCGACAGCACGTGCAGCGATGTTTCCGGTGCGGGGCTCAAGAAAAATCCCATCCCCGGATCGAGGATGAGCCGGTCGGCAGCGACCCCGCTCCGTCGCAAGGCGGAAACCCGCGCCTCGAAGAACCGCACAATCTCGTCGAGCGCGTCTTCGGGTCGAAGGTGACCGGTGCGGGTGGCGATGCCATCCCGCTGCGCTGAGTGCATAACCACCAGCCTGCAGTCCGCCTCAGCAATATCGGGATAGAGCGCAGGGTCAGGAAATCCTTGGATATCGTTCAGGTAGCCCACGCCGCGCTTGAGCGCATAGCGCTGGGTTTCCGGTTGGAAGCTGTCGATTGAAACACGGTGCATCTGATCGGACAGGGCGTCTAAGAGCGGCGCAATACGTCTGATCTCATCGGCCGGCGATACAGGCCTCGCGTCCGGATGGCTGGCGGCCGGTCCGACATCCACGACGTCTGATCCGACTCGCAGCATTTCGATCGCCGCGGTGACAGCGCCGGCGGGGTCTAGCCGCCGGCTCTCATCGAAGAAGGAGTCCTCGGTGAGATTCAGAATGCCGAACACCGTCACCATGGCGTCGGCCTCCGCAGCGACTTCCACGATGGGGATCGGGCGAGCAAAAAGGCAGCAATTATGAGCCCCATACCTACAAAGCCCCACGCATCAAGCTTTTGCCCATGAAGCAACCAGGCAATGGCTGTAATTATGACGACGCCGAGTCCCGACCAGACTGCATAAGCAACACCGACAGGGATGGATTTCAGAACCAGAGAAAGAAAATAAAATGCGATGCCATAACCGATTATGACAACGGCGGAAGGGGCAAGCTTAGTAAAGCCCTCG
>NZ_WLVC01000131.1:0-1121 GCF_016859735.1 Lelliottia sp. RWM.1
AACCGAACAGGCTTATGTCCACTGGGTTCGTGCCTTCATCCGTTTCCACGGTGTGCGTCACCCGGCAACCTTGGGCAGCAGCGAAGTCGAGGCATTTCTGTCCTGGCTGGCGAACGAGCGCAAGGTTTCGGTCTCCACGCATCGTCAGGCATTGGCGGCCTTGCTGTTCTTCTACGGCAAGGTGCTGTGCACGGATCTGCCCTGGCTTCAGGAGATCGGAAGACCTCGGCCGTCGCGGCGCTTGCCGGTGGTGCTGACCCCGGATGAAGTGGTTCGCATCCTCGGTTTTCTGGAAGGCGAGCATCGTTTGTTCGCCCAGCTTCTGTATGGAACGGGCATGCGGATCAGTGAGGGTTTGCAACTGCGGGTCAAGGATCTGGATTTCGATCACGGCACGATCATCGTGCGGGAGGGCAAGGGCTCCAAGGATCGGGCCTTGATGTTACCCGAGAGCTTGGCACCCAGCCTGCGCGAGCAGCTGTCGCGTGCACGGGCATGGTGGCTGAAGGACCAGGCCGAGGGCCGCAGCGGCGTTGCGCTTCCCGACGCCCTTGAGCGGAAGTATCCGCGCGCCGGGCATTCCTGGCCGTGGTTCTGGGTTTTTGCGCAGCACACGCATTCGACCGATCCACGGAGCGGTGTCGTGCGTCGCCATCACATGTATGACCAGACCTTTCAGCGCGCCTTCAAACGTGCCGTAGAACAAGCAGGCATCACGAAGCCCGCCACACCGCACACCCTCCGCCACTCGTTCGCGACGGCCTTGCTCCGCAGCGGTTACGACATTCGAACCGTGCAGGATCTGCTCGGCCATTCCGACGTCTCTACGACGATGATTTACACGCATGTGCTGAAAGTTGGCGGTGCCGGAGTGCGCTCACCGCTTGATGCGCTGCCGCCCCTCACTAGTGAGAGGTAGGGCAGCGCAAGTCAATCCTGGCGGATTCACTACCCCTGCGCGAAGGCCATCGGTGCCGCATCGAACGGCCGGTTGCGGAAAGTCCTCCCTGCGTCCGCTGATGGCCGGCAGCAGCCCGTCGTTGCCTGATGGATCCAACCCCTCCGCTGCTATAGTGCAGTCGGCTTCTGACGTTCAGTGCAGCCGTCTTCTGAAAACGACA
>NZ_WLVC01000132.1:0-1010 GCF_016859735.1 Lelliottia sp. RWM.1
CGGCCCAGATCCGCGAAATTTTAATCAGCGAGTCAGCTTGGGAAGAAATGACCTGCTTATTCGCACCTTCCCTAGTGAAGAAGCTTGTATTAACTTAATTAAATTTTTAAGAAGTACAAAAGGCATACTATTCTGGTCAGATGCCTCATCGTGGTTCGCTAGCCTCCCCGACGGATTATTCCATGTTGTTAACATTGATCAAAAAATCGTTACTCGCGGCCTTAATAAGAAAAACTCTAAGCCGACAATAATCAATAAAGATTACAGCGTAGATACACTACTATCAGAGCTATTTTTGAATGGCGCACACATGGAGCAAACCAACGTACGCAACGTTTCTGAGGGAGACATGAAGTTCTATAATGAATGCCATGCTGGATTAATCAGACCAATACCCGCTCCAATAGGCGCGTCATACGATGAAGAGATCACAATTAATTCTCCAGATTGGCAAAAGCTCGCGTGTGTAGCTTTACGCCGCTATCAGTCGAAGGAATGTCATGACGGAATGCAATGGGATACAACCGATAATGGTTGGACTGATGTAATCGCGTATCCATTCGTCGAAGAAATACAATCAATGGATAATAGTGGTTATCGACAATGTTTAGTTGGGCTAGTCACAATAAACAATTCAAATGCAAATTCCCCGTACCTATCTACCGTTTGGATACATCCATTTTATCGCAGGGGAAGGTTATTAAGTAAGTTATGGCCAAAATTACAAGAGTTATATGGAAGTAACTTCGAAATTGAGCAACCTAATGAAAATATGAAAGCATTTTTGAAAAGTGTGAAACACGCAAATTACTAATTTATGAATCAGCCTGTGGAGTTAGGGTTGGTGTGAACAAGTAGGGTAACAGCCTCAACGTGATGCTATGCTGACCTGCTCCCTGAGAATTCACACAGAAGGCTGTTAGCAATGTCCGCATCACGCCCTGAGACATTCGACAAGCTTTTTATGGCTTCAGTAAGGGCGAGTGTCTCGCTTCGAGAGCCAGCAAATA
>NZ_WLVC01000133.1:0-858 GCF_016859735.1 Lelliottia sp. RWM.1
CAGCGATAAAGCGTGAACTTGTCAGCTATCTGACGGCACAATTTGCCATGAGTTTACGCCAGGCCTGCAGGACGTTATCGCTGAGCAGGACGGTGTATTTTTATCAGCCTGATACCCGGCGTGATGAACCGGTGATCCATGCGCTGACTGAGCTGGCAGAACGCTATCCGCGCTACGGTTTTAAGAAGCTTTTCCAACTGCTACGCAGGCAGGGCAATACCTGGAACCATAAACGTGTTCACCGGATTTATTGCCTGCTGAAACTGAATTTTCGTCGCAAGGGAAAACAGCGGCTGCCAGTGCGTAATCCAGCACCACTGGCGACGCCGCAAGCGCTAAATCAGAGCTGGTCCATCGATTTTATGCACGACGCGCTGGTCTGCGGCAGGCGCTTCCGGACCTTCAATGTGGTGGATGATTTTAACCGTGAGGCACTGGCGATAGAAATCGACCTGAATATCCCGGCTCAGCGAGTCATCCGGGTGCTGGACAGGATCGTGGCAAACCGCGGCTACCCGCTGAAAATGCGGATGGACAACGGGCCAGAACTGGTCTCGCTGGCGCTGGCACAATGGGCCGAAGAAAATGGCGTACAGCTCGAATTTATCAAGCCGGGTAAGCCTACACAAAATGCTTTTATCGAACGGTTCAACCGAACATACCGGACAGAAATCCTGGATTTTTACCTGTTCAGAACACTGAATGAAGCGCGGGAAATTACCGAGCGCTGGCTGATGGAATATAACAACGAGCGGCCTCATGAATCCCTGAATAACCTGACGCCGGAAGAGTACCGGCTGATGGCTGAAAAACCGGAAATCTCAAAAAGTGTGTGGAACTAAAACAGGTGTGCTTACA
>NZ_WLVC01000134.1:0-847 GCF_016859735.1 Lelliottia sp. RWM.1
GCCTTGGAGGATGGTCCCCCCATATTCAGACAGGATACCACGTGTCCCGCCCTACTCTTCGAGTTCACACCAGATGCATTTTTGTGTACGGGACTATCACCCTGTACCGCCGGACTTTCCAGACCGTTCCACTAACACACCTGCTGATTCAGACTCTGGGCTGCTCCCCGTTCGCTCGCCGCTACTGGGGGAATCTCGGTTGATTTCTTTTCCTCGGGGTACTTAGATGTTTCAGTTCCCCCGGTTCGCCTCGTTAACCTATGTATTCAGTTAACGATAGTGCAACGAATTGCACTGGGTTTCCCCATTCGGACATCGCCGGGTCAAAGGTTCATATCACCTCGCCGACGCTTTTCGCAGATTAGCACGTCCTTCATCGCCTCTGACTGCCAGGGCATCCACCGTGTACGCTTAGTCGCTTAACCTCACAACCCGAAGATGTTTCTTTCGATTCATCATCAAATTGCGAAAATTTGAGAGACTCGGACACACCTTCATCTGTTCTTATTACGGAGAACAGACACAGTGTGTCGTTTCAATTTTCAGCTTGATCCAGATTTTTAAAGAGCAAATATCTCAAACGTGACTCGCTGCTCACGCAACGGAATCAGTTTTGAGATATATCGGCAGGTGACTTTCACTCACAAACCAGCAAGTGGCGTCCCCTAGGGGATTCGAACCCCTGTTACCGCCGTGAAAGGGCGGTGTCCTGGGCCTCTAGACGAAGGGGACACTGAAGTCTCAATCGCAAGACGCCTTGCTATTTACTTTTCATCAGACAATCTGTGTGGACACTACAAAGGCAGGTTCTTTAAGGTAAGGAGGTGATCCAACCGCAGGTTCCCCT
>NZ_WLVC01000135.1:0-834 GCF_016859735.1 Lelliottia sp. RWM.1
GGGGTCGGTTCCGGCTGAGGGCGAAATGACACCCTAAGCTTTCGGTTCCTTGGGCCAAAGATATTCGCCAGTCAGTAGAATGTGCGCCCAGCCCAATGGGGATATGTGGGGAAGAAATTCAGGGGGAACATCCAACCCTTCGTTCCGCCGCTCCGTGACGGCATGACCAAGATGGACGGTATTCCAGTAAATGATCACCGCAGTCAATAAATTGAGCCCAGCGATTCGGTAGTGCTGCCCCTCTGTCGTGCGATCGCGAATTTCCCCCTGCCTCCCGATACGGAGCGCATTTTTGAGCGCATGGTGGGCCTCTCCCTTGTTAAGACCGATCTGAGCACGCCGCTGCATGTCCGTATCCAGGATCCACTCAATAATGAAAAGGGTCCGTTCAATACGACCAACTTCACGAAGCGCAACTGCAAGGTTGTTTTGTCGTGGGTAAGAAGCGAGCTTGCGCAGGAGTTGGCTGGGCCTGATTTTGCCAGCGGTCATCGTCGCGGCACAACGGAAAATATCAGGCCAGTTCGCAACGATAAGATCCTCCCGGGCTTTTCCACCTACCAACTTGCGTAACTCCCTGGGGGTCGTATCGGGATTAAATACGTACAACCGCTTCGATGGCAGATCCCTGATTCGCAGAACGAGATTGTAGCCGAGCAGGCTACTGGCTCCGAACAAATGGTCGGTGAATCCTGCTGTATCGGCATACTGTTCGCGAACATGGCGACCGACCTCGTTCATCAGTAGTCCATCGAGAATATACGGTGCCTCGCTCACGGTCGCCGGGATCGACTGACAAGCGAATGGCGCGAACTGGTCGCTTACGTGAGTATA
>NZ_WLVC01000136.1:0-820 GCF_016859735.1 Lelliottia sp. RWM.1
GGCACTGTTGCAAAGTTAGCGATGAGGCAGCCTTTTGTCTTATTCAAAGGCCTTACATTTCAAAAACTCTGCTTACCAGGCGCATTTCGCCCAGGGGATCACCATAATAAAATGCTGAGGCCTGGCCTTTGCGTAGTGCACGCATCACCTCAATACCTTTGATGGTGGCGTAAGCCGTCTTCATGGATTTAAATCCCAGCGTGGCGCCGATTATCCGTTTCAGTTTGCCATGATCGCATTCAATCACGTTGTTCCGGTACTTAATCTGTCGGTGTTCAACGTCAGACGGGCACCGGCCTTCGCGTTTGAGCAGAGCAAGCGCGCGACCATAGGCGGGCGCTTTATCCGTGTTGATGAATCGCGGGATCTGCCACTTCTTCACGTTGTTGAGGATTTTACCCAGAAACCGGTATGCAGCTTTGCTGTTACGACGGGAGGAGAGATAAAAATCGACAGTGCGGCCCCGGCTGTCGACGGCCCGGTACAGATACGCCCAGCGGCCATTGACCTTCACGTAGGTTTCATCCATGTGCCACGGGCAAAGATCGGAAGGGTTACGCCAGTACCAGCGCAGCCGTTTTTCCATTTCAGGCGCATAACGCTGAACCCAGCGGTAAATCGTGGAGTGATCGACATTCACTCCGCGTTCAGCCAGCATCTCCTGCAGCTCACGGTAACTGATGCCGTATTTGCAGTACCAGCGTACGGCCCACAGAATGATGTCACGCTGAAAATGCCGGCCTTTGAATGGGTTCATGTGCAGCTCCATCAGCAAAAGGGGATGATAAGTTTATCACCACCGACTATTTGCAACAGTGCC
>NZ_WLVC01000138.1:0-724 GCF_016859735.1 Lelliottia sp. RWM.1
CAGGATAAGGTAAAAACAACCAATCAAATGCATGCTTTTCTGCTGGAATTTGGCATTAGCGTTCCCCGAGGAGCTGCCGTTATTAGCCGACTGAGTACCCTTCTTGAGGACAATAGTTTGCCTCTTTACCTCAGCCAGTTATTGCTGAAATTACAACAGCATTATCACTATCTTGTTGAGCAGATTAAAGATTTGGAATCCCAGTTGAAACGAAAGTTGGACGAAGATGAGGTTGGACAGCGCTTGCTGAGCATTCCCTGCGTCGGAACACTGACAGCGAGTACTATTTCAACTGAGATTGGCGACGGGAAGCAGTACGCCAGCAGCCGTGACTTTGCGGCGGCAACAGGGCTTGTACCTCGGCAGTACAGCACGGGAGGTAGGACGACATTGCTGGGAATTAGTAAGCGAGGTAATAAAAAGATCCGAACTTTGTTGGTTCAATGTGCCAGGGTATTCATACAAAAACTGGAACACCAGTCTGGCAAATTGGCCGATTGGGTCAGGGATTTACTGTGCCGGAAAAGCAACTTTGTCGTCACTTGTGCTCTGGCAAACAAGCTGGCCAGAATAGCCTGGGCCCTAACGGCACGACAGCAAACTTATGTAGCATAACGGCAGAAATACACCGGTTTAAAGAATTACTGATCTGGTTTTGCGAATACTGATATTGATGATACTAACGGCCCACCGGCCTGTTGAGGAACCTGTAAAACGGAAAGGC
>NZ_WLVC01000139.1:0-722 GCF_016859735.1 Lelliottia sp. RWM.1
CTCAAAACTCCGTACCGCAATGGCACCACCCATGTGATCTTCGAGCCGCTGGACTTCATCGCCAAACTCGCTGCGTTGGTACCTAAGCCGCGAGTCAACCTCACACGCTTCCACGGCGTCTTTGCACCGAACAGCAAACACCGAGTTCAAGTAACACCCGCCAAGCGGGGCAAGAAGCCCGACAAATCGGAAGGTCTCGATACTAACTGGCGTGACAAGAGTCCTGCAGAGCGCCACCGCGCCATGACCTGGATGCAACGCCTCAAGCGAGTCTTCAATATTGATATTGAAGTCTGCGAACACTGCGGCGGTCACGTCAAAGTGATTGCCAGCATCGAAGATCCGAAGGTCATTGAGCAGATTCTCAAGCATCTGAAACAGAAAACAGCCAAGGCGAATGCCGCCAAGCAGCGTGAGCTGCCACCAGAACGAGCGCCGCCACTGACTCCCAGCCTGTTCGATCCATCACAGAGTCGTCTCTTTGACTGACGACCCCAAATCCAACACTGCTCAACACTGCCAACTTTTAAACGGGGCGGTGGGGCAGTTTGTATCTCTCGAGCTATCAGGCTAGAGATTTTACCGCCAAATCGAACCTTATTAGAGCGGTTTAGGCTGGACCGGCAGTTAAAATTGGGGCTTGAGCGGTAAACGAGTGAGGGAATTTCAGGTAAGATACTTCGGATGAGGAGCAAAAAGGTGGTTTATACTTCCTATACCCA
>NZ_WLVC01000013.1:0-103999 GCF_016859735.1 Lelliottia sp. RWM.1
TGCATTGGGGAAACATGGGACACAGTGCAATGAATTGATATAGAGCGATTTAGAAGTGATGGTGGTGGGGGAAGGATGACTCAGCGCGTTGCGCTTCGCCCTTCGGGTCGTTGCCTGCGGCAACGCTTTCTCGCTGCGCTCGAATCGAACCTTAGTCGAAGCTTCTCATCCTTCCCTGCATTGGGGAAACATGGGACACAGTGCAATGAATTGATATAGAGCGATTTAGAAGTGATGGTGGTGGGGGAAGGATTCGAACCTTCGAAGTCGATGACGGCAGATTTACAGTCTGCTCCCTTTGGCCGCTCGGGAACCCCACCAGGGGTAATTCAGATTTTCAGATGATGCTTAGAGATGGTGGTGGGGGAAGGATTCGAACCTTCGAAGTCGATGACGGCAGATTTACAGTCTGCTCCCTTTGGCCGCTCGGGAACCCCACCACGGGGTAATGCTTTTTAACTGGCCTGCTTCCTGCTGGAAGCGGGGCGCATCATATCAAATGACACGCCCCTGTAAAGCGTTACCATGATAAAAATAAACTGGTTGCCTGATTTTTACACGCAAAGGCGCAAAGCTAACCAATTCATTTCTCAGTCGATTAAAGAATGATCGTTCTGTTGCCGTAGACGAAGACGCGCTGTGCCAGCACCTGATACAGCGCGCGGCTCAATACGTTTTTCTCAACATCACGTCCGGCACGCATCATATCTTCGGCGGTATAAGTGTGATCGACATGAATAACGTCCTGCATGATGATTGGGCCTTCATCAAGATTGTCATTAACATAGTGCGCCGTTGCGCCGATGATCTTCACGCCACGTTCGTAGGCCTGGTGATAAGGCCGTGCACCAATAAAGGCTGGCAGGAACGAATGGTGAATATTGATGATTTTATTTGGGAAACGGGACACAAAGGATGGCGTCAGGACACGCATATATTTTGCCAGTACAACATAGTCCGGATTATGCGCTTCAATCGCTTGTGCCATCAGATCATCATGCTCTTCACGGGTATGACCTTCATGGCTGACCAGTTCAAACGGGATATCAAAGCGTTCAACCAGCGTGCGCAACGTATCGTGATTACCGATAACGGCGGCAATTTCAACATCCAGACCACCGTAATTAGCTTTCATCAAAAGATCGCCCAGGCAGTGGGCCTCTTTGGTGACCAGAATAACCACGCGGCGGCGGCCTGCAGGAGTCAGTTCGCGAACAGATCCCTCGGGCAGCGCACTATCGAGATCGGCAAGCAGAGTATTGTCGTTGAAAATACCTTCAAGCTCCGTACGCATGAAAAAACGGCCAGTACGGTGGTCAACGAACTCATTGTTCTGCACGATATTCAGTTCATGCTTGTAACAAATATTGGTAATTCGTGCGATAAGCCCTTTCTGGTCAGGGCAGATTGTGCGCAGAACTTTACGTTGTAGTGATTGCATCGCCGGGAAATCCTGTTTGAGTATTTGCGAAGTCTATGTTGTCGGACGTTACTGCCCGCAACACTTTTTAAATTTTTTACCTGAACCACACGGGCAGGGGTCATTACGACCAAATTGCGGACGCGTTCCGTCAATATAATACCACTGCCCGCTTTCCTTTAAGAACCGGGAGCGCTCGATGATGACTCCCGGTTTGTTCTGTTCAGTAAAACGCGCGACAAAACTGACATAACCTTCGGCATCATGACGGCCTTCCGCTGATTCAAAGAGGGTAAGACCTAGCCATTGCGTGTTGGCAAAACCGGCCTCAATCTCCTGGCGAAAATCCGCAGCATGGCAAGATGGATGCCAGCTCCTGATCAGGTAGTCTGCGTCTTTGATCACAAAAGCAGTATAACGTGAACGCATAAGGTGTGATGGGTCTGGAGCTACCTGCTCGCCAGAAAGATATCGCTGGCAACATAGGCTATACTCCAGAGCGCTACCACAAGGGCAGAGTTGAGACACAATTACTCTTCCTGGAACAAAAATAATGGCGTTTAAGCGCCTGGGTAGCACCATGTTAACTGAGCATTAGCGTTGACGCTATGTTGGGAATCCAGGGGAAGTAAAACAGGTCTAATGAGAAAGGTTAAAGTTGGTCTGGCGCTGGGCTCAGGTGCAGCCCGGGGATGGTCGCATATTGGCGTTATCAATGCCTTAAAAAAGTTAGGTATCGACGTTGATATCGTTGCAGGGTGTTCTATTGGTTCGCTGGTAGGGGCCGCATATGCCTGCGGAAAACTACCGGAGCTTGAAACATGGGTACGTTCCTTTAGTTACTGGGATGTGCTTCGGCTGATGGATCTCTCCTGGCAGCGCGGTGGCCTGTTACGCGGTGAACGCGTATTTAATCAATTCCGTCAGATTATGCCGCTTGATGACTTCAGCCATTGCCAAATGCCTTTCGGCGCGGTGGCGACAAACCTCAGTACGGGCAGAGAGTTGTGGTTTACCGAAGGGGATATTCACCTCGCTGTGCGTGCTTCCTGCAGTATGCCGGGTTTAATGGCTCCGGTCCCTCACAATGGCTACTGGTTAGTCGATGGTGGGGTGGTCAACCCAATTCCTATTTCTCTGACACGTGCCATGGGGGCGGATATTGTCATCGCTGTGGATCTCCAGCACGATGCTCACCTGATGCAACAAGATCTGATGCCCGTTAATCTGCAAAGTGATGAGGCTGAGAGTGAGAAACTGGCCTGGCATGAGCGCTTACGTGGACGAATTGGGCGTATAACCACGCGCCGTAGCGTGACCGCGCCGACCGCGATGGAAATTATGACGACCTCTATACAGGTGCTTGAAAATCGCCTGAAACGAAACCGTATGGCGGGAGACCCGCCAGACATTCTGATCCAACCGTACTGTCCGCAAATCGCAACGCTCGATTTTCATCGTGCGGAAGCAGCAATTACGGCAGGGGTGTTAGCTGTCGAAAAGAAAATGGATGAACTGTTACCGTTTGTGCGAATAGCAGATTAAACATCCTTTTTGATTACTTCAGCAAAGTCTGACAGGCGATAGTGCCGATCGCATGCCACTATGTAGTTATTGTCAGCCAGGGGAGGAACCATGACGCAACCATTGGCCGGAAAACAGATATTGATAGTGGAAGACGAGCCCGTTTTCCGCTCGCTGCTGGACTCGTGGTTATCCTCGCTGGGCGCGGTTACCTCTCTGGCCGAGGATGGTGTCGACGCGCTGGAAAAAATGACAAACTTCATACCCGATCTGATGATTTGTGATATTGCGATGCCGAGGATGAATGGCCTAAAACTGGTTGAACATCTGCGCAATGAAGGCGATCAAACTCCCATTCTGGTGATCTCTGCGACCGAGAATATGGCGGACATCGCCAAAGCCTTGCGTCTGGGGGTGCAGGATATTTTGCTTAAACCCGTTAAAGATCTGAGCCGATTGCGGGAAACCGTGTTGGCGTGCCTGTACCCCAATATGTTTAATTCTCGTGTCGAGGAAGAAGAGCGTCTTTTTCAGGACTGGGATGCGTTAGTCAGTAATCCGGCGGCTGCCGCAAAATTGTTACAAGAGCTTCAGCCACCAGTGCAACAACAGATTTCGCATTGCCGAATAAATTACCGGCAACTGGTCGCTGCGGATCAATCTGGACTGGTGCTGGATATTGCGCCTTTATCTGATACCGATCTTGCATTTTATTGTCTGGATGTGACGCGTGCGGGTGATAACGGTGTATTAGCGGCGTTATTACTCCGGGCGCTTTTTAATGGACTATTGCAGGAACAGCTATCGCACCAGGGTCAACGACTTCCTGAGTTGGGGAGTTTACTTAAACAGGTTAATCAGCTTTTTCGCCAGGCAAATCTGCCGGGGCAATTTCCGCTGCTGGTTGGTTATTATCACAGCGGTTTAAAAAACCTCATCCTCGTGTCTGCTGGTTTAAATGCTTCACTGAATACAGGGGAACACCATATACAGGTGAGTAATGGAGTGCCGTTAGGGACAATGGGTACGGCATATCTTAATCAAATAAGCCATCGTTGTGCCTCCTGGCAGTGCCAAATTTGGGGGGCGGGAGGGCGGTTACGCTTAATGTTGTCCACGGAATAAGCAGTTGAGATTTATTCTTCAGATTGCTTTTCCTGTGTTTTACAGGCAGTGCTACTATCACTGCCAGTTTCATACGTATTTATCCTAATTGATCGGCAACGCGTCCTTTTCAGACCCTGACTGTATGATGAGGCTGATATACTCAACGCGTTATTTATTGCATAAAAGTTCAAAACTTGAACAGCTCAGGAGAATTTCAATGGCTGCCCTAAATTCGAAAGTCAGAAAGGCCGTTATCCCGGTCGCGGGATTGGGAACCAGGATGCTGCCGGCAACAAAGGCAATCCCTAAAGAGATGCTGCCTTTGGTTGATAAGCCATTAATCCAGTATGTCGTCAATGAATGTATCGCCGCAGGCATTACCGAAATTGTGCTGGTGACACATTCATCCAAAAATTCTATCGAAAACCATTTCGATACCAGTTTTGAACTTGAAGCGATGCTGGAAAAACGTGTTAAGCGCCAACTGTTAGCCGAAGTTCAGTCTATTTGTCCTCCGCACGTTACCATTATGCAGGTACGTCAGGGGCTGGCTAAAGGTCTTGGCCACGCGGTATTGTGCGCGCACCCGGTTGTGGGTGATGAGCCTGTCGCGGTTATTCTGCCTGATGTTATCCTGGATGAGTTTGAGTCGGATCTGTCCCAGGACAACCTGGCTGATATGATTAGACGCTTTGATGAAACCGGCAGCAGCCAGATCATGGTTGAGCCTGTTGAAGATGTGACGGCTTACGGTGTTGTCGACTGCAAGGGCGTTAGCCTGAGTGCTGGCGAGAGCGTCCCAATGGTTGGGGTTGTTGAAAAACCGAAAGCCGACGTAGCGCCTTCAAATCTGGCTGTTGTGGGGCGTTATGTTCTGAGTGCTGAGATTTGGCCTCTGCTGGCGAAAACGCCTCCAGGAGCAGGTGATGAAATCCAATTGACCGATGCAATTGATATGCTGATCGAGAAAGAAACCGTCGAAGCCTATCATATGAAAGGTAAGAGTCACGATTGCGGCAATAAGCTTGGTTATATGCAGGCATTTGTTGAATACGGCATTCGCCACAATACCCTGGGTGAAGAATTTAAAGCCTGGTTGAAAGAAACGATGGGTATTACAAAATAATCTGTTGTTCAAACTGACATGACCGGTGTGGCATTGCCCACCGGTTTTTTTATGCCCACAACGACACATTATGATAAGCCAGAATGGTTTTGTCAGTTCCGGTAAATAGCTGTTTGTCGCAATATGGCTGAGTGTAAGAGGATGTTCAGTATAAATTGCAGACACAAAAAATCCCGCATTTAGCGGGATTTTTTAGAATCTATAATGATTAATCCTTGATCAGGAAATCATCCAGCTGTTTACCTTGCTCATCCATGGCTTTCTTGATAACAGCAGGAGTACGTCCCTGGCCAGTCCAGGTTTTAGTTTCGCCGTTCTCGTCAACGTAGCTATATTTAGCCGGACGAGCTGCACGTTTTGCTTTAGTGCCGGTTTTAGCTGCAGCCATGCTGTTCAGCAATTCGTTTGGATCGATACCATCAGCAATCAGCATTTCGCGATATTGCTGCAGTTTACGAGTGCGTTCTTCGATTTCAGCTGCAGCAGCGCTTTCTTCTTCACGACGTTCATTAACTACAACTTCTAATTTTTCCAGCATTTCTTCAAGCGTTTCAAGGGTACATTCTCTCGCCTGCGCACGAAGAGTACGGATGTTGTTCAGAATTTTAAGTGCTTCGCTCATTGTAGTAATCTCAAACTTATAATGGGGGGTGGTTTGTTGAAGTAATAATAGAGCGATAAATTGAGTTGTGCAATAGGTGAGAATGTAAGGAATTCAAAAAATACTGAATATTGGGCGCTATTATTAATTACGCTAACTTAAATTTCGATGGCTGTCTGGTCTGCACGTTATCACGCCAGGCGGTATAAACCTGTTGGCAGTATGTTTTTGTGACAACTCCCTCACGAATTATAGTTGCGTAGGATAAATATCAGCCTTTTGTATTACCTTGTTGGAGGGGATGAAAGTCAGAAATAGTTAATAAATAGTGAATTTTAATAGCCCTGAAATCCAGTATAAAAAGGAGTGTTATGTTTGGCTATGGACTTTCCCTTTTTGGGGCATCAAACGAGTTTACTGCATGTTTTAACGCATTATTTTCTGATGTGGATTGAACCCAGGATAACCATATGTCGCAGAGTATGTGCTGTCTGTCGCGGATAGCGAGACAAAATATGGTACAATGAATCATTGGGAATATTACACATTGATTAGGGTTTTACGGCCAATGGCAACTTTATTTCTACTATTCGGCAATGAATGCAGGGAAATCTACGGCGTTACTGCAGTCCTCTTACAATTATCAGGAAAGGGGCATGCGTAGTGTCGTATACACTGCTGAGATTGATGACCGCTTTGGCGCAGGTAAAGTGAGTTCGCGAATAGGTCTGTCATCGCCTGCAAAGCTGTATAACCCGCAAACCGACCTGTTCGAGGATATACGTGCAGAGCATGCTTCCCGGCCTGTACACTGCGTTCTGGTGGATGAAAGCCAGTTCCTGACGCGCCAACAGGTCCGTGCACTTTCTGACGTCGTCGATGATCTCGACATTCCTGTATTGTGTTACGGATTACGCACGGATTTTCGTGGCGAATTATTTGCCGGGAGTCAGTATTTGCTTGCGTGGTCGGATAAACTCGTCGAACTAAAAACGATTTGTTACTGCGGCCGTAAAGCCAGCATGGTGCTTCGTCTCGATCAATCAGGTAAGCCGTATGCGGATGGTGAACAAGTCGTTATAGGCGGAAATGAGCGGTATGTTTCTGTATGTCGTAAGCACTACAAAGAAGCGTTAGCTGTGGGGTCGTTGACGGCAATTCAGGACCATAATCGCTGTTAATTCGATACTGATATTTAATTGAATTCTGAACGCAGATATAAAAAAACCCGCCATTTGGCGGGTTTTTATTAGGCTGTCAATTAAGCGCTTTTCTTCGCTTTTTTGTCAGTTTTTGCTGCAGGTGCTTCAACTTTAGCAGCTACAACGTCGTTTTCTTTAAACTCACGACCGTAGTAGGTATCCAGCAGAATCTGTTTCAGCTCGGAGATCAGTGGGTAGCGCGGGTTAGCACCAGTACACTGATCATCGAAGGCATCTTCAGACAGCTTATCTACGTGAGCAAGGAAGTCTGCTTCCTGAACGCCTGCTTCGCGGATAGATTTAGGAATACCCAGTTCAGCTTTGATGCTGTCCAGCCATGCCAGCAATTTCTCGATTTTAGCAGCAGTACGGTCGCCCGCAGCGCTCAGACCCAGATGGTCTGCGATTTCAGCATAACGACGACGTGCCTGAGGGCGGTCATACTGGCTGAATGCAGTCTGCTTAGTTGGGTTGTCGTTGGCGTTATAACGGATAACGTTGCTGATCAACAGGGCGTTCGCCAGACCGTGAGGAATGTGGAACTGTGAACCCAGTTTGTGTGCCATAGAGTGGCAAACACCCAGGAATGCGTTAGCAAACGCGATACCTGCGATAGTTGCAGCACTGTGTACACGCTCACGCGCTACCGGGTTTTTAGCCCCTTCGTTATAAGACGCTGGCAGGTTTTCTTTCAGCAGTTTCAGTGCCTGCAGAGCCTGACCATCAGAGAATTCAGAAGCCAGGACGGAAACATACGCTTCAAGAGCATGAGTTACAGCATCCAGACCACCGAACGCACACAGCGATTTCGGCATATCCATCACCAGGTTGGCATCAACGATTGCCATATCTGGAGTCAGCGCATAGTCAGCCAGTGGGTATTTCTGACCTGTTGCATCGTCAGTTACAACCGCAAACGGTGTAACTTCTGAACCTGTACCGGAAGTGGTGGTCACTGCGATCATTTTCGCTTTTACACCCATTTTCGGGAACTTGTAGATACGTTTACGGATGTCCATAAAGCGCAGTGCCAGTTCTTCGAAGTGGGTTTCTGGGTGTTCGTACATGACCCACATGATTTTGGCTGCATCCATTGGGGAACCGCCACCCAGTGCGATGATCACATCCGGTTTGAAGGAGTTCGCCAGTTCAGCACCTTTACGTACAACCGTCAGCGTTGGGTCAGCTTCAACTTCGAAGAATACTTCGGTTTCCACACCAGCAGCTTTCAGAACTGAGGTGATCTGGTCTGCGTAGCCGTTGTTGAACAGGAAGCGGTCAGTCACGATGAGCGCACGTTTGTGGCCATCAGTAATCACTTCATCCAGCGCGATTGGCAGTGAGCCACGGCGGAAGTAGATAGATTTCGGAAGTTTGTGCCACAACATGTTTTCAGCTCGCTTAGCAACGGTTTTCTTGTTGATCAGGTGTTTAGGACCAACGTTTTCAGAGATGGAGTTACCACCCCATGAACCACAACCCAGAGTCAGGGAAGGTGCGAGTTTAAAGTTGTACAGGTCACCGATACCACCCTGAGACGCTGGGGTGTTAATCAGAATACGTGCGGTTTTCATCATCTGACCGAAATGAGCAACGCGTTCTGGCTGGTTGTCCTGGTCAGTGTACAGGCAAGAGGTGTGACCGATACCGCCCATCGCAACCAATTTTTCTGCTTTTACCACTGCATCTTCGAAATCTTTTGCACGGTACATTGCGAGAGTAGGGGACAGTTTTTCGTGAGCGAATGGTTCGCTCTCATCCACAACTTTCACTTCACCGATCAGGATTTTAGTTGTAGCAGGAACGGTAAAGCCGGCGAGCTCAGCGATTTTATACGCAGGCTGACCAACGATAGCGGCGTTCAATGCGCCATTTTTCAGGATGATGTCCTGAACGGCTTTCAGCTCTTTGCCCTGCAGCATGTAACCGCCGTGGCTTGCAAAGCGCTCACGTACTGCATCATATACGGAATCAACAACAACCACTGACTGCTCAGAAGCACAGATAACGCCGTTATCGAAGGTTTTAGACATCAGAACAGAAGCAACAGCGCGTTTGATATCAGCGGTTTCATCAATAACAACTGGGGTATTACCTGCGCCTACGCCGATGGCTGGTTTGCCGGAGCTGTATGCTGCTTTAACCATGCCAGGACCACCGGTCGCCAGGATCAGGTTAATGTCAGGGTGATGCATCAGTGCGTTGGACAATTCAACAGAAGGTTGATCAATCCAGCCAATCAGATCTTTTGGTGCACCAGCTGCGATAGCAGCCTGCAGAACGATATCTGCTGCTTTGTTGGTTGCATCTTTAGCACGTGGGTGCGGGGAGAAGATGATTGCGTTACGGGTTTTAAGGCTGATCAGCGATTTGAAGATAGCGGTAGAGGTTGGGTTGGTGGTCGGAACGATACCGCAGATAATGCCGATAGGTTCTGCAATGGTGATTGTCCCGAAGGTGTCGTCTTCAGACAGAACGCCACAGGTTTTCTCATCTTTATAGGCGTTGTAGATATACTCAGAAGCAAAGTGGTTTTTGATCACTTTATCTTCAACGATACCCATGCCGGATTCGGCAACGGCCATTTTAGCGAGAGGGATTCGAGCATCTGCAGCAGCCAGAGCGGCCGCGCGGAAGATTTTATCAACCTGTTCTTGGGTGAAATTGGCATATTCACGCTGGGCTTTTTTGACGCGCTCGACGAGTGCGTTCAGTTCAGCGATGTTGGTAACAGCCATAATGCTCTCCTGATAATGTTAAACTCTTTTAGTAAACCAGCGCTCAATAACGACAACAGTATAGTCAGAGTCGATTACCCTTGCGTAACACACATTAAAACAACGGGTTACTTTTCGTGCTTGTACACTAATTTACTAAAAGAGCCTGACCTTAGCATCATACCTTTTTGATGGTGATCTCCCTGGCGGCGTAATCAAGATTACTCACTTCTGAGTACGAAAATCATGATCTGCGTCAATTTCTCCCCAAGCTGATACCATTCAGCAGCGTTATTTCTTTGAGATTTTTCCAGTGTTAAATAATTAAGTAAGTATTGGAAGTGGCGCTATCATAGATACCACAAAAACTTAACATAGTGAAATGATAGCGTTTTGACATAGATTTCTGGTGAAGTGTGCTGATAAAAAGCGTATCTTCAGCGCGGTTTTATCATGACACAATTTATGTCCCTGGCCATGTGCATAGGCGGAGCTTAACGTGATTCAAACGCTCTTTGATTTCCCTACATATTTTAAGTTCTTTATTGGTCTGTTTGCACTGGTTAACCCAGTAGGCATCATTCCAGTCTTCATTAGTATGACCAGTTACCAGACAGCCGCTGCCAGGAATAAAACCAACCTGACGGCAAATCTGTCTGTGGGCATCATTTTGTTGACCTCTCTTTATCTTGGCGATGCGATTTTACAGATTTTCGGGATTTCAATTGATTCGTTTCGCATTGCTGGTGGGATCCTTGTCGTCACCATTGCGATGTCAATGATCAGCGGTAAGTTGGGTGAGGATAAGCAAAACAAGCAAGAGAAGTCAGAGACTGCGATTCGCGAAAGTATCGGGGTGGTCCCTTTAGCGCTGCCACTGATGGCCGGTCCAGGGGCGATCAGTTCTACCATTGTATGGGGCACGCGATACCACAATTTGATGCATCTTATTGGGTTCTCCGTAGCGATTGCGCTTTTTGCATTGTGCTGTTGGGGCGTTTTCCGCATTGCTCCCTGGCTTGTTCGTTTGCTTGGGCAAACAGGTATTAACGTGATAACACGTATCATGGGGCTGTTATTGATGGCTCTGGGGATCGAATTCATCGTCACCGGCATTAAAAGCATTTTCCCCGGGTTATTACACTGAACATTTCATTCGAAAGAACGGAGCCTGTGGCTCCGTTTTTTTACGTGATTATCAGCAAATCATATAAATAAAGTTGAAATGCACACAAGCCATAATAAATTCTACTAATAATATCCTTTACTTAAATTTCAATGAGTTAATATTTTGGGTGTCGTTGACCTGCACAGAAACCATGCAAACGGTCTGTTATTTTACTCACATGATACTCTGGGGCTTGCTGAGCGATAACCGAAATGATATTAGTAATTTCAACGTTCCGTTAGAAGAATGTGCTAAATAATAACCAGTTGTTAAATTTTCGTACAAAACCAGTCAATGATAGCGCAGCGACGCGCTTATAGGGATTTTTGTCTCTATCACATTGAATACCATAGGTTTCAATTGGTATCAGATGTGCGGCAAGGCTGCCCCCATAGAAACGACGATCGTCGTAAAAGAGAATTGCTTAACAAATTTGCAAAATGTATTGGCGCGAGATTACGCCATTTGATACTTTCCGGCCTTATATTTTGCGGCATTAAACAAGTAGATGAGAATTATTTTCATATAGAACTTGTCCCGAATATCCAGCACACGTCTCAAACAGGGGAGGCGTGTCAAGAATCGACGCAAGACGGCCATACGAGCGGTCAGTAATAATGAAGTCGGTGATAGCAAGAAGTAAAAAAAGAACCTGACAGCAGCAAAAAAAACTCCTGCGCTGTACAGGCCCCAACAGGGGATTACACAGCTGGCAAACGCCAGTAATTATAATGAGTGGAGTATCAACACAATGTCCATCATCACAAAAAAAAGTCTGATTGCCGCGGGAATTTTTACTGCGCTAATCGCGGGTAATATGGCAATGGCAGCCGATGTTCCTGCTGGCGTTACGCTGGCAGAAAAGCAAACCATGATTCGTAACAATGGCGCTGAACCGCAGTCGCTGGATCCAAACAAAATTGAAGGTGTTCCTGAAGCAAACATCAGCCGTGACCTGTTCGAAGGCCTGCTGATTACCTCTACCAAAGATGGTCACCCGATTCCAGGTGTTGCTGAAAGCTGGGATAACAAAGACTTCAAAGTATGGACATTCCACCTGCGTAAAGACGCAAAATGGTCCAACGGTGAACCTGTTACCGCACAAGATTTCGTTTATAGCTGGCAACGTCTGGTTGACCCAAAAACGGCTTCGCCTTACGCCAGCTATCCGCAGTACGGTCATATTCTGAACGTTGATGAAATTATCGACGGTAAAAAAGCGCCATCAGAACTTGGCGTCAAAGCAATTGATGACCACACTCTGGAAGTCACGCTGAGCGAGCCTGTTCCGTATTTCTACAAATTGCTGGTTAACCCGGCAATGTCTCCGGTTAACAAAACCGCCATCGAAAAATTCGGTGAGAAGTGGACTCAGCCAGCGAATATCGTGACTAACGGTGCATATAAGCTGACTGACTGGGTTGTTAACGAACGTATCATAATGGCGCGTAACACCAATTACTGGGATAACGCGAAAACTGTCGTAGACCAGATTACTTATCTGCCGATCTCCTCTGAAGTGACAGATGTAAACCGCTACCGCAGCGGTGAGATCGACATGACCTATAACAACCTGCCGATCGAACTCTTCCAGAAACTGAAGAAAGAGATCCCAACCGAAGTGCACGTCGACCCGTATCTGTGTACTTATTACTATGAAATCAACAACCAGAAAGCACCATTCACCGATGCACGCGTTCGTACTGCGCTGAAACTGGGTCTGGATCGCGATATCATCGTAAACAAAGTGAAAGCGCAAGGCGACCTGCCAGCATTCGGCTACACCCCGCCATATGCAGATGGTGCGAAACTGACCAAACCAGAGTGGTTCACCTGGACTCAGGAAAAACGTAACGAAGAAGCGAAAAAACTGCTGGCTGAAGCAGGCTACACAGCGGATAAACCACTGACCTTCAACCTGCTTTACAACACTTCTGACCTGCACAAAAAACTGGCTATCGCTGCCGCTTCTATCTGGAAGAAAAATCTGGGTGTGGACGTGAAACTGGTGAACCAGGAGTGGAAAACCTTCCTGGATACTCGTCATCAGGGAACTTATGACGTGGCGCGTGCCGGCTGGTGTGCTGACTACAACGAACCAACCTCCTTCCTGAATACCATGCTGTCAGACAGCTCAATGAACACTGCGCATTATAAGAGCCAGGCGTTCGATGCGATCATGAAAGAGTCGCTGAAAGCCACTGATGAAGCACAACGCTCCGCACTGTATGACAAAGCAGAACAACAGTTAGGCAAAGATTCTGCAATTGTACCGGTCTATTACTATGTTAACGCCCGCCTGGTGAAACCATGGGTTGGCGGTTATACCGGTAAAGATCCGATGGACAACATCTATACTAAAGATCTGTACATCATTAAGCATTAATGGCAATCCGTGGGGCAAAGTCATTTGCCCCACTGTGTCTTAATTCATCGCACTATATACACATTATTTTTCTGGTTCGCCTGAATAAGAATGTGTAAAAGGCACACGCCAGAAGGTACGGGCAATGTTGAAATTTATCCTACGTCGCTGTCTTGAAGCGATTCCGACGCTCTTTATTCTTATTACCATTTCGTTCTTCATGATGCGTCTTGCGCCAGGTAGTCCATTTACCAGTGAGCGTACGTTGCCGCCAGAAGTTATGGCCAACATCGAAGCGAAATATCACTTAAACGATCCAATCTCTACGCAGTACTTCAATTATCTGAAGCAACTTGCGCATGGCGATTTTGGACCGTCATTCAAATATAAAGACTATTCCGTTAACGACCTGGTGGCATCAAGCTTCCCGGTATCCGCTAAATTAGGTGCTGCGGCATTCTTCCTGGCTGTCGTTCTCGGTGTCGCTGCGGGCGTTATCGCTGCGCTTAAACAAAATACCAAATGGGATTATGCCGTGATGGGGGTCGCAATGACCGGGGTGGTTATACCCAGTTTCGTTGTCGCGCCATTGCTGGTGATGATATTTGCCATCACGCTGAAATGGCTGCCGGGAGGCGGCTGGAACGGCGGGGCATTGAAGTTCATGATTTTGCCCATGGTGGCATTATCGCTGGCGTATATCGCCAGTATTGCGCGTATCACGCGCGGTTCGATGATTGAAGTACTGCACTCCAACTTCATCCGTACTGCTCGCGCGAAAGGGCTGCCGATGCGCCGGATTATTTTCCGTCATGCTCTCAAGCCAGCACTGTTACCTGTACTGTCCTATATGGGACCGGCTTTCGTCGGTATCATTACAGGCTCTATGGTTATCGAAACAATCTATGGTTTGCCAGGAATTGGTCAACTGTTTGTCAACGGCGCGCTCAACCGCGATTATTCGCTGGTGCTGAGCCTTACCATTCTTGTGGGTGCGCTGACCATTCTCTTTAACGCGATTGTCGATGTGCTCTATGCCGTTATCGACCCGAAAATTCGTTACTAACTGGAGCACGCCATGATGTTGAGTAAGAAAAACAGCGAGGCGCTGGAAAACTTCAGTGAAAAACTCGAAGTTGAAGGCCGTAGCCTCTGGCAGGATGCGCGTCGTCGTTTCATGCATAACCGGGCGGCCGTAGCCAGTCTCATTGTGCTGGTTGTGATCGCCCTGTTTGTCGCCCTGGCTCCCGTGTTATCGCAGTTCACCTATTTCGATACCGACTGGGGGATGATGTCCAGTGCGCCGGATATGGCATCCGGACACTACTTTGGCACGGACTCTTCTGGACGTGATCTGTTGGTGCGTGTGGCAATCGGTGGACGTATTTCATTAATGGTGGGTATCGCCGCCGCGCTGGTGGCGGTGATTGTCGGAACGCTTTATGGTTCACTGTCCGGCTATCTTGGCGGTAAAGTCGACTCCGTCATGATGCGTTTGTTGGAGATCTTAAACTCCTTCCCGTTCATGTTCTTCGTTATCCTGCTGGTCACCTTCTTTGGTCAGAACATCTTGCTGATCTTCGTTGCCATTGGGATGGTTTCCTGGCTGGATATGGCACGTATCGTTCGTGGTCAAACCCTGAGCCTTAAACGTAAAGAGTTCATTGAAGCGGCGCAGGTTGGTGGTGTTTCTACCGCGAATATCGTGGTGCGCCACATTGTCCCTAACGTACTGGGTGTGGTGGTGGTGTATGCCTCACTGCTGGTTCCGAGCATGATCCTGTTCGAATCTTTCCTGAGCTTCCTGGGTCTGGGTACACAAGAGCCGCTGAGCAGTTGGGGAGCGCTTCTTAGCGATGGAGCGAACTCAATGGAAGTGTCTCCATGGCTGCTGCTTTACCCGGCGGGTTTCCTGGTTGTTACCCTGTTTTGTTTCAACTTTATCGGCGATGGCCTGCGTGATGCCCTCGACCCGAAAGACCGTTAAGGAGCGCCGTTATGACGATTATTGAAACGGCATCTGCGCCTCAGGCGCAACAGCAGGGCAAGGTTTTGCTGGACGTTAAGGACCTCCGTGTCACCTTTAAAACGCCAGATGGCGATGTTACTGCGGTAAACGACCTGAACTTTAACCTGCGTGCCGGTGAGACATTGGGGATCGTGGGTGAGTCGGGTTCCGGTAAATCCCAGACCGCATTTGCGCTGATGGGACTGCTGGCGCAAAACGGACGCATAGGTGGGTCTGCGACCTTCAACGGTAAAGAGATCCTTAATCTGCCGGAGCAGGAGCTGAACAAGCTTCGTGCCGAGCAGATTTCAATGATTTTCCAGGATCCGATGACCTCGCTGAACCCGTACATGCGTGTTGGCGAGCAGCTGATGGAAGTACTGATGCTGCATAAAGGCATGGGAAAAGCTGAAGCGTTTGAAGAGTCCGTTAAAATGCTGGATGCGGTGAAAATGCCAGAAGCGCGTAAGCGTATGCGCATGTTCCCGCATGAGTTTTCCGGTGGGATGCGCCAGCGCGTCATGATCGCGATGGCTTTGCTGTGTCGGCCAAAACTGCTGATTGCTGACGAACCGACCACGGCGCTGGACGTTACCGTTCAGGCGCAAATCATGACCTTGCTGAACGAGCTTAAGCGCGAATTCAACACGGCCATCATCATGATCACCCATGACCTGGGTGTAGTGGCGGGGATCTGTGACAAAGTACTGGTGATGTATGCGGGTCGTACCATGGAGTATGGCAAAGCGCGAGATGTCTTCTATCATCCTGCGCATCCATATTCTATCGGTCTGCTCAATGCCGTCCCGCGTCTGGATGCGGAAGGTGAATCCCTGTTGACCATCCCTGGAAACCCACCAAACCTGCTGCGTCTGCCGAAAGGGTGTCCGTTCCAGCCTCGTTGTCCGCATGCGATGGAAATCTGTAACAGTGCGCCACCGTTACAGGAGTTTGCACCAGGCCGTCTGCGCGCCTGCTTTAAGCCGCAGGAGGAACTGGTATGAACGCATTAGACGAAAAACGTAACGTCCTGCTCGAGATTTCCGATCTTAAGGTGCACTTCGACATTAAAGATGGCAAACAGTGGTTCTGGCAGCCGCCAAAGACACTGAAAGCGGTCGATGGCGTTACTCTGCGTCTGTACGAAGGGGAAACCTTGGGCGTAGTGGGAGAGTCTGGCTGTGGTAAGTCGACCTTTGCCCGCGCCATCATTGGCCTGGTAAAAGCCACCGACGGTAAAGTGGCCTGGCTGGGTAACGACCTGCTTGGCATGAAACCGGATGAATGGCGTGAGGTGCGAAGCGACATTCAGATGATTTTCCAGGATCCGCTGGCATCCCTAAACCCGCGTATGAACATCGGCGATATCATTGCCGAGCCACTGCGCACCTATCATCCGAAAATGCCGCGTCAGGAAGTGCGTGACCGTGTGAAAGCGATGATGATGAAAGTAGGGCTGCTGCCAAACCTCATCAACCGTTATCCACATGAATTCTCAGGTGGTCAGTGTCAGCGTATTGGTATTGCGCGTGCGTTGATTCTGGAGCCGAAGTTGATCATCTGTGATGAGCCCGTTTCCGCGCTCGACGTGTCGATTCAGGCGCAGGTGGTTAACCTGCTGCAGAAATTGCAGCGGGAAATGGGGTTATCGCTGATCTTCATTGCGCACGACCTGGCCGTGGTAAAACACATTTCTGACCGTGTGTTGGTGATGTATCTGGGGCATGCCGTCGAACTGGGCACGTATGATGAGGTGTACCATAATCCGCTGCACCCTTATACCAAAGCCCTGATGTCGGCTGTACCGGTTCCGGATCCAGACCTGGAGAAAAATAAAACGATCCAGCTTCTGGAAGGTGAATTGCCATCGCCAATTAACCCGCCTTCTGGCTGCGTCTTCCGGACGAGATGTCCGTTAGCGGGACCGGAATGCGCGCAAACGCGACCGGTTCTGGAAGGCAGTTTCCGCCATGCGGTTTCCTGCCTGAAGGTAGACCCGTTATAATCGCAAAGGCTGACATAATGTCAGCCCTTATTTTTTGCGAGGTTAATGTGTCGCACTTATTCACGTCAGCCCGTCGGCGGCTATACCAGTTGTTATTTGACCCGAAAACGTTATCCGGGCGTCGCTTCGAAGCCTTATGCGGTTTGTTCGCACTATTAAGCGTTGCGATTATCTTTGTCGAATCCGGTGCTGGGTTGCAGTATCACCTGACCTTTGATGAATGGCATGTTTTTGTCTGGCTGGAACTTATTGTCACGCTGGTCTTTACCCTTGAATATCTGCTCCGTGTTTTCTGCTGGCCTAATCCGGCGAAATACGTTTTTAGCTTTTGGGGTTTTATTGATTTAGCCACCATTTTGCCACTTTATGTTATGTGGCTTTGGCCGGAAATCAGCCTGGATTATGTTTTCGCCTGGCGAGCGATGCGTGCTGTTCGCGTATTACGTATTCTGAAGCTGTTGCGTTTTATGCCGTCATTACGGGTTTTCTGGAGTGCAATATTAAGTGCCCGTCACCAGCTGATTCTGTTCTACTCATTCATTGCCATCGTGATGATTGTTTTTGGCGCACTGATGTATTTGATTGAGGGGCCTAAGTACGGATTTACAACGCTGAATGCATCTGTCTATTGGGCAATCGTTACGGTAACAACGGTGGGATATGGTGATATTACACCGCACACACCGCTTGGACGTATTGTGGCGTCAGTGTTGATCCTGATTGGTTATTCGGTCATTGCGATCCCGACAGGATTGATTACAACGCACATGAGTTCGGCGTTTCAGAAACGGCAGTTAGATCGCCAGTGCTTAAAATGCCAGCAGAGAGGCCACGAACATAGTGCGCGCTATTGCAGCAGGTGTGGTAACGAACTCCCTGATTAAATAAAAAAGGCTGCATACGCAGCCTTTTTTATTATTCGCGCCAGAGAATATGGCACAGCTTGTGATCTTTCTCGCGACACAACAGGATGCGAGCAAAGATATCGTTGATTTCACCACCGTCGGTATCTGCCAGACCAATAACCACTTCAGCGAAGAAGTCAGGGTTCAGGTCATAATCAACATGTTCGTTCCAGTCTTCTGATGGATCGAACAATTCTGCGCCGCCGCGCTCTTCGAATTGCAGGTTAAAGAGAATCACGTCTGCGGGATCGAGGTTATCAACCGCCAGTTCGAGAAAAATATCGTAAGCCTGTTCAAGCGTTTCGTCTTCAGTCAGGCGATTATTCAGATCCATTTCCATGATGACTACCTGTTTAACATCGTTGGGCACGTTTTACAGCAACGGACTAAAGAAGTAAAACAGTCGTTCGGCAATTCTCTGCCACATTGGTCGTTTGACCCACAACCGGGCATCCAGCAGGCGAGAACGGGAAATATAATCGTCCTGAACCGCGGCCAGATCACCGCCAAATCCGGCATCATCAATGACCAGCGTGATTTCAAAATTGAGCCACAGACTGCGCATATCCAGGTTGACCGTCCCAACCAGACTGAGTTCGCCATCAACCAGCACGCTTTTGGTGTGCAAAAGCCCGCCTTCGAACTGATAAATCTTCACCCCGGCCGCCAACAGCTCGGTAAAGAAGGCCCGGCTTGCCCAACCGACAAGAACGGAGTCGTTCTTGCGCGGCATGATAATGCTGACATCGACACCGCGCTGTGCGGTAGTACAGATGGCGTGCAGAAGATCATCGCTCGGAACAAAATAGGGCGTGGTCATGATCAAATATTCGCGCGCCGAATAGGCTGCGGTCAGCAGGGCCTGATGAATAAGGTCTTCCGGAAAGCCAGGACCCGAGGCAATGGTATGGATCGTATGCCCGCTGGCCTCTTCAAACGGCATGATGTTGACATCGGGCGGTGGCGGCAGAATGCGTTTGCCGGTTTCGATTTCCCAGTCGCAGGAGTAGACGATACCCATGGAGGTTGCAACGGGGCCTTCCATGCGAGCCATGAGATCAATCCATTGCCCCACGCCTGAATCCTGTTTGAAGAAACGGGGATCGACCATATTCATACTGCCGGTGTAGGCAATATAGTTATCAATCAGGATCATTTTGCGGTGCTGGCGCAGATCCATTCGGCGCAAGAAGACACGCAGAAGGTTCACCTTGAGCGCCTCGACCACTTCGATACCCGCATTGCGCATCATTGCCGCCCAGGGGCTACGGAAAAATGCGACGCTGCCTGCGGAATCCAGCATCAGCCGACAATGAATTCCCCGACGCGCGGCGGCCATCAGCGATTCCGCCACCTGATCGGCCATACCGCCAGGCTGCCAGATATAGAACACCATCTCGATGTTATGTCGCGCCAGCTGAATATCGCGGATCAGCGCCTGCATGACATCGTCAGAGTCCGTCAGTAGCTGGAGCTGATTGCCTTTTACTCCGGCAATGCCCTGACGACGTTCACACAATTTGAACAACGAAGCCGCAACGCTGCTGTTCTCTTCGGCAAAGATATGTTTACAGGCTTTAAGATCGTTGAGCCATTTGGCGGTTGAAGGCCACATCGCGCGGGCGCGCTCAGCTCGCCTTTTTCCCAAATGCAGTTCGCCAAAGGAGAGATACGCAATAATCCCTACCAGTGGAAGAATGTAGATGATCAGAAGCCAGGCCATGGCGGAGGGTACGGCTCTGCGCTTCATCAGGATGCGTAACGTTACGCCCGCAATGAGCAGCCAGTATCCCAGAATGACCAGCCAACTCACCACGGTGTAGAAGGTTGTCATAAATAAAAAATCCTTTTGAAAGCGTATTGTTATGAGTGTACGCATCAGGATTCATCTGGCAAATAAAAACGGTAGATAAAAGCGCTGGTCTGCCGCCGCGCAGGGTTTATAATGACGGCTCTGTTAGAGATAGAGTTGTAGACATGAAGCGCAGTAGAACAGAAGTAGGGCGCTGGCGCATGTTGCGACAGGTGAGTCGTCGCAAGGCTCGTTGGCTGGAAGCACAATCCCGCCGCAATATGCGTATTCACGCCATCAGAAAATGTGGAATGAGCAGACACCGTAACGCGTTACTGTTTGCCGTCCAGGATCTCTGAGAACCCCGTGGGCACCGTTAAGGTGCCCGATGTTTATCTCTTGATTATCAAACACCGCGCTATCCCTCCAGCACAGATCCTCTATATCGATTGAGGGTTATCACGGCGTATGACAAGTTATTATTGAGTGGATACTGCCATTGCAGCGGTATTTACGTATTGATTTAGCAAAAGGAGGAAGAGGTGTTTACGGAGTTTGGTGTGCTTAACTTTTGGACATATGTTGTCGGTGCATTTTTTATCGTCTTAGTGCCAGGTCCGAATACCTTGTTTGTTCTCAAAACGGGTATTGGGCATGGCGTTAAAAAAGGGTATCTGGCCGCCACGGGTGTTTTTATTGGCGATGCGGTGCTGATGTTTTTGGCCTGGGCTGGTGTCGCCGCACTGATTCAGACCACCCCGGTCTTATTCAATATTGTTCGCTACCTCGGTGCGTTTTATTTGCTGTGGCTGGGTGGCAAAATGTTGTGGTCGGTTATTACCCGTCAGAATAACGCACATGAAAACGGCACTGAGCCAGCGAGCATGATCATGAAACGCTCGCTGGTATTAAGCCTGACCAACCCAAAAGCGATCCTCTTTTATGTCTCGTTTTTTGTGCAGTTCATTGATGTACGAGCGGAAAATACGGGCGCATCGTTCCTGATCCTTGCGACCACGCTTGAACTGATTAGCTTTATGTATATGAGCTTCCTGATTTTCTCCGGTGCATTTGTCACCCGTTATCTGAAAACCAAAAAGAAACTGGCGAAGCTGGGGAATGGCTTGATAGGACTGCTGTTTGTAGGATTTGCCGCGCGCCTGGCGTCGCTGCACTGAGTAAAAGGCTCCTGAGGGAGCCTTTTTCACATCAGAATACTTTCTTAAACGGTCGTACTGTGACTTTAGCGTAAACGCCTGCTGCGACATACGGATCCGCTTCAGCCCAGGCCTGCGCGGCTTCCAGGGAGTCAAATTCAGCAATCACTGTTGAACCTGCAAAACCTGCCGCGCCTGGATCGTTGCTGTCTACTGCTGGCATTGGGCCTGCGGTTAACAAACGGCCTTCATCATGTAACAGCTGTAAACGAGCCAGGTGGGCTGGGCGTACAGAAAGACGTTTTTCCAGGGAATTTGCGATATCTTCGGCGTAAATGACATAAAGCACGGAGTAGCTCCTTAACCTTTAAAAGTGTCATTTACGTTATGTGAAAGCACAATTGACTGCAATGTAAAGATAACGAGAATGTTAAAACCTTAGTGCTGGCGCGCCTTTTTTGGCCGGTTATGCGCTTAAATTGCGTGAAGATAAAGTGTCTTATTGAATATGATTGCTATTTGCATTTAAAATCAGGATCCGGTTTTTTAACGTTAATGATTATGACTTCGATGACCCTTGATTTACCTCGCCGCTTTCCCTGGCCGACATTGCTCTCCGTTGTCATTCACGGTGCTGTCGTGGCGGGTCTGCTCTATACCTCGGTTCATCAGGTTATTGAAATGCCAGCGCCCGCGCAGCCAATTTCTGTGACCATGGTAACGCCTGCGGAGCTTGAGCCACCGCAAGTCGCGCCGCCACCGCCACAGCCGGTTGTGGAGCCAGAACCAGAGCCTGAACCGATCCCGGAGCCGCCGAAAGAGGCGCCAGTGGTGATTCACAAGCCTGAGCCAAAGCCCAAACCAAAACCGAAACCAAAACCGGTGAAAAAGGTTGAAGAGCGTCCAAAAGAAGAGCGACCTGTAGAGCCTCGTGCCACTCAGGCTGTTGAGAATACGGCTCCGGCGCGTCCGGTGATGAACAGTTCACCGACAACCGCAAAACCAACCGTAACCGCACCTTCAGGTCCGCGTGCATTGAGCCGTAACCAACCGCAGTACCCGGCGCGAGCCCAGGCGTTGCGTATTGAAGGCCGTGTTCGTGTGAAATTTGACGTCACAGCGGATGGCCGTGTTGATAATGTGGAAGTCTTGTCCGCGCAGCCTTCCAACATGTTTGAGCGTGAAGTTAAAACTGCCATGCGCAAATGGCGTTATGAGTCCGGTAAGCCTGGCAATGGGCTCATTGTGAATATTGTCTTCCGCCTTAACGGCGGGGCACAGATGGAATAAAGGAAAAAGCCTCCGCAAGGAGGCTTTTTTTTACCTGAAGGATCAGGCCTGAGGAAGTTGGCGCGGTTTCCCTTGCCCATCGACGGCGACATAAATAAACAGCGCTTCAGTGGCTTTGTAACGCTGACCAATAGGTTCAGAGGCGACTTTTTTTACCCAGACTTCAATATTGATGGAAATCGAGGTGTTGCCGCGTTTCATACAGCGTGCATAGCAGCAGACGACATCACCGACCGCAACCGGCCGAAGGAAGGTCATACCATCAACTCTGACGGTTACGACACGCCCGTGCGCAATCTCTTTTGCGAGGATCGCACCACCCATATCCATTTGTGCCATCAGCCATCCACCAAAAATATCGCCATTGGCGTTGGTGTCAGCAGGCATTGCCAGTGTGCGTAAGACCAGTTCGCCCTGAGGGGCGTCATTTGTTGTCATTATTGATTTAACTCGTAACGGAAGACTTCAGGCGGGATGCTACTATGATTTTCGTCTGGTGAGAATAGGCCAGAACGCCCGCAGAGTGCGCGTTCCGGCCATAAAGATCAGTTCTTGTCGTCCTGAGGCGGCATATGGCGATAAATATAGACGCCGCTCAGGAGCGTGAAGATGAGCGTCAACGCCGTCAGGCCGAAGACTTTGAAGTTGACCCAAATATTTTGTGGTAACCAGAAGGCAATATAGATATTTGCCAGGCCACAGAGTATGAAAAACACAGCCCAGGCGACGTTCAGGCGGGACCACACTTCCTGAGGCAGAGTGAGTTCTTTCCCAAGCATGCGCTGGATCAGCGGTTTTTTCATGACCCACTGACTGATAAGCAGTGCACCGGCAAAAAGGGTGTAGATAACGGTCACCTTCCATTTAATGAACTCATCATTATGGAAGAAGAGGGTCAGTCCACCAAAAACGGCAACCAGCAGAAACGTAATCAGCGCCATTTTTTCGACTTTACGATAGCGCACCCAACTGTAAATCAATACCACTGCCGTGGCGATGATCAGCGCAGTGGTCGCAGCATAAATGTCGTACAACTTATAAAATGCGAAAAACACAACAAGGGGTAAAAAATCAAGAAACTGCTTCATTCTACGATTCCATCTTCTGCGTTGAGCCGGGCGCGAGGACGCGCCCAACCTTCAGGACACTACTGACGAATTAACATATACAGGCGGAACAAGTAGACCAGCAGGACTGCTGAAATCAAGTTGCTCAGCGTATTTGCCACGACTGCACCTACATTGGGTGTTAAGACAGCAAAATTTGGCGCAAACAGCAGCAAAAGCGTTTTGGCAAGCAACCAACTGATAACCGCAGGAGCAACCAGACGCATATTAGACCATGCCAGCTTTGCGCTGTTACGCATTGCCGCAAAGATCCCCATTTTATCCTGCACAACCATAATCGGGGCGAAAGAGAGCACCACCGCCAGTAGTACGCCAGGAACAACAATTAACATAATCCCCATCTGTACCAGCATGGTGGTCAGGAAAATGAGGATAAAGAGCTTAGGAAGCAGCGGCGCGCTAGCACCGATAGCGCGCAGAGCGCTGACACGGTGTCCAGCAGAAACCAGCTGAATCATCAGCAGTACGCCACCTGCGAGAATTGCATTACCGATTAATCCCGAGAAAGTCGAAGCTGCGGACGCGCGTAGCAAGATTTGTTGCTGGTCTGGCGTCATGTTTTGCACCAGTTCAAATAACCCAACACTGCCTGCAAGATGATCACCCTGGCTCAGGCTGGCAATTTGTTCTTCACTCGGTGAAAACGCATGGCCAAGTACCACCGTGATAAACGCACATAGCAATGCGATCAGTAAAAAGGTAATGAACTGATTGCGGAAAAAATTTCCCGTGTCACGGTAGACAGACTTCGCCGTGATAGACATGCACTCTCCTTGAGTATTGCAGGTGTTAATTAGCAGGCGATTGTACACCGGATAACTCCGCGGTGGCAGCATCACGGCTTGTATGGAAAAGCATATCTTTGTAAAGCGACGGTAATCTGATGCTTTCCCGAGCAGGATTATAGGCATCGTTTGCCCACTCATCGTCATGTCACATCAATGGTTCCCAAAAAACATCCTGCAGTTCGCCTTGCCTGGAGACAAGAGACTTTCTTTAAGAATGGTTAAATCTGTAAAAATTGACCTGAATTCAACTTGCTGCTTTTTGATTAGTTGTAAAAAATTAATCCAGATCAATGAATGTTAACTTACTGGTTTTTATGTGATCTGTGTTAGATCACTTATTACTCATTTGTGAGTATATTCACCTCCGCTATGAAAACCACAACGATGGAGCGGATATGAAAAAATTAGCGGTGGCAGCCCTTGTCTTAAGCAGTCTCTCTGGCGGTGCGTACGCGCATGAAGCAGGTGAGTTCTTTATTCGTGCCGGTTCGGCAACGGTGCGACCAACTGAAGGTTCCGATAACGTATTGGGGCTCGGCGGCTTTAACGTCAGCAATAACACGCAGTTGGGGATGACGTTTACCTATATGGCAACAGATAACATCGGTGTTGAGCTGCTGGCGGCGACACCTTTCCGAAACCATGTAGGAACCGGCCCGACGGGTAATATCGCGACGGTTAACCTTTTGCCGCCAACCTTAATGGCGCAATGGTATTTCGGTGATGCCAGCAGCAAAGTGCGCCCATATATTGGCGCGGGTGTTAACTACACCATGTTCTTCAATGAGAAGTTTAACGATACCGGCAAAGATGCCGGGCTTTCTGACCTCAGCCTGAAAAACTCCTGGGGTGTAGCGGGGCAAGCCGGTCTGGATTATCTGATTAACCGCGACTGGCTGATTAACATGTCCGTCTGGTACATGGATGTTGATACCGACGTGCGGTTCAAAGCGGGTGGGGAACAGCAGAGTATCCATACACGACTGGACCCATGGGTGTTTATGTTCTCTGCGGGTTATCGTTTCTAAAACGCATCAGCAAAACGCCTAAAAAGCTGGTCATTACATGGCCAGCTTTTTTTATGCTTTATCGTGCGTTTCATGGTGTGAGCCGTTATTGCCTGACAGATGTGTTCCGTACGCAATATTGGAGGAGGTCTTTACGGTCCTGATGATGACATCTGCCAGAATGATCTAACCGTGGTCAACACAATGACAAAAATAACCGGGAAGAGTCTGTACATTTTACAGGCAATGTCACCAATAATGATTACGAATCAGGAGATACTTAAGATACAGATCTTAATTTAGCTGGATTTTCTGACAGGGAGTTAACGATGCACATGAATCCACTCTTACTGATTATTATCTCCATCATCGTCGTAATGGCTATTTTAGCGCTGATCAATGAAGGGGAAGGTCTCGCCTGGCTCAACATACTCTGGTCTCAGTAATCCGGTATCACAGTGGTGTAATTCGGCTCTCTAAATCAGGGGGAAAACGCTGTCCCATTGCCTCTTTGCTTTGGCTTTCTGGGGAATATATCACACCTAAAGTGTGCCAACCGGGTACGACGGTTACCTCTTTAAAACGTTTTACCAGTATGTCGGGTATGGCAACTCAGCATCACGCTATCGGACCATATACATTTACTTCTGACAACATGCGAGGCCGGAAGGTCAATGAAAATGGCGAAGATGACTAACAGGATAAAGAGGATCAGCGGCAGAGCTATGGCGGTTTTCACGATCTTAACCCGAGAGGTGAACTGTACCGGATAATCTACTATCTGAATGTGACGACTTGAATAACGCGGAGATGGATGAACAGATAAACTGTTCGCAATAAAAAAGGCCGCATTCTGTGACCTCTCATAAAGCAAAATATTACCGATCTTATTATATCCACTCTTTCTGTATGTGTTTGTCATCCGCTCCGTTTCAGAACATAAGAACCGTTACAGAAACGGTTGTGAATGCAATCAGGAGCAACACCATAACCACGATTGCGAACGTCGTTGAATCCTGGATGTAAGTCTTTTCGTCTCCCTTTACCGGGCCAACGAGCATGATCCAGATGAAAATGAATGTAAATGAGATGATGGCGACCGAAATAAAAAACAGACTTTCTCTCAATCCACTCCCTCGCATTATGGGATCAATCCATACCCCTGTTTATGACACTGATATAAGAGATGATAGCGTGTGTCGCACGCGGGTGCTACTTGTACTAATGCTATTCTGCCGTGCGCAGTTTTTGGCGTAATGGCCTCAGAGTTGTCACTGGTCGCTCATCAGGTGGGTCAACAGAGTCAGGGATAACACCGATGCCAGCCCCATTAACACATCAATGTGGGAGATATCAATTGAAAAGAGACAAAGATTGAATGATATTAATATAACATCATGTTGAGGATTAACTGAAATGGATCGTCTGCTTAATATTGGTTTTATAAAAATCGGTTACTGGACGTTGCGGGATGGCGAGTTGCATTATGTAATGACGGAATCATTCAATGATGTCTGTAACAATCTTTATGCGTTTACCTGTGATGGCGAAGTAAAGTATATCGGGAAAACGACAAGATTACTGAAAACAAGAATGTATAATTATAAAAAGCCAGGTCTATCTCAGTCTACCAATATCAAGAATAACGAAAATATTCGTGAGGCATTACGTCAGGATATCGCGGTGGATATACTGGTATTGCCAGATAATGGTCTGATGCATTATGGACAGTTTCATCTCAATCTTGCGGCCGGGCTTGAAGATAGTATTATCAAAGTAATAAACCCCGTGTGGAATGGAGGATCAAAAATTACAGCAGGTGATCCCGTACTTAACGCAGATGTGAGCGAGTGTATTTTCGATGATAACGTGCAAATCGAGGGTGAGCACAGTGCGTATAAAAACCACACATTTAACATGGCGCCAACCTACTGGAAACGGGGATTCTTTAATGTCTCGGTTTCATCATCTGATGAGTTTTCCCATGATGGTGATACGCTTACCATCGTAAATGATGATGGTTCAGTCATACTGACTGCCATTATCAATCGAACAGCGAATAAATCGGGCACACCAAGGATAATGGGTGGCGTTGGATTAAAGAATTTCTTTCAGAAATACTACACCATCGATCAGACTGTCAGTTACAGAATGCTTTCAAAAAACACACTACAATTGAATTAAACACCAGACTGTTCTCCAGGATGGTGTCAGATTGTCACTGGTAGAGAGAATGATCCGTCTGCTCTCTTTATATACGGGCATAAACAGTGTTCCCGTAATAATGACATCTTGCACTAAGGGAAATACGCTCATTATGGTTAATCACGTGAGTTTAAGAACGGCAGAGAATGACCGGCACATTATTGAAAATCTCTTCCGATATTATGTTTATGATCTTGCTGAATATGGCAAGTGGCGGTGCGGGCAGGATGGACAATATCTATTTAATTCCTCTCTGCTTGATCCCCACTGGAGTCGGGACGATCACTGGCCTTATCTGATTTACGATGAGGATGAACTGGCAGGGTTCTGCTTGTTGCGACGTTACCCGTTTGATGTCCGAACCTATGATGTCGACCAGTTCTTCGTTCTTCGCAAGTTTAAAGGGATGGGCGTCGGCAAAGAAGCGTTTCGTCTTGCTGTGACAGAAAGACCTGGTTACTGGCAAACAAGGGTTATGCTGGAAAATACGGCGGCGTTGCGTTTCTGGCGCTCAGCCATTGCCTCTGTCAGTGGGGGCGAGTTCAGGGAAGTCATTCGTAAAGATGATGACCTGGACATGCATTTTATTACATATCAAATCAAATAAATGAACGGTTATCCCGACGGTGGCTGTTCCGGTAAGTTAGCCACGCCAGGATGATTTTTTGATTTTGTTGTATTAATGCAGGAGAGGTTTTTCTCTATCATAAATTTGTCGGTGAAAGACTGAAGTCTCCGGCACTGGCAAAGCTTGCCCGAAAGACCTGTGTTTCGCCTTTGACGATCGTTGAGGCTTGCTCGCTGAGGCCGCCAGTGCAAGCACCTTTAGGGTCTGCACTCACAATATGACGCCCAGGACTAACATACGCCGTGACTTTCTCCTCTGATTCCAGATTGGCGAGATGATTGCCATCGATAGCGATAAGCACCGTACAGAGGCTGCCCATCTTACCTGCATCGCGTTTGATAATAATGGTTCCGGCGTTGGCATCAGCTTGCGAGTAAGCGGTTGTCAGACGCTGCGGGGCTGTGACCTCTTTCGCCTGATTTGTCGGTACTGGTGTGTTTGAGCAGGCGGCGACTGCCAGAGTGACCAACATGATTAAAAGTGGTTTCATTTCATGGTTATCCTGATGATAGGAACAGACACGTTTCGTGTGAGAGATAATATTGCCTGCCTGGATTTTAGTCATGCCCGGCATCTGACTAATCCCAAAAATAGATTACCTTATTATCATTACGAATTTGCGATGAACCCGAAGTGCGTTATCACTATCATTTTCTGAGAACCGCGGGTGTGAAGTGAATACAGGTGCATTGCATAAAATAGCGTTAGATTTACCCGGTGTCTGGAAATCGTTAATAGTGGGCAATGTGGGTAACGCAAACATTAAATTAATCAGGATGGGAGGAGATGGCATTCCTGATGAAACTCATGCCGGATTTGATGAATTGCTGGTGGTTATCGATGGTGAGATGTCGTTAGTTGTTGACGGGGAGTCCTTTTACCTCAAAAGTGGCGATTTTTATCTTATACCCAGAGGCGCTACGCACAGTGTTCCAGCGGGTAGTCTTGGCTCGTTATTACTGATAGATGCTGATAGTTGATTTTTTGAAATGCAAGACAAGAAAATTCTGAATGGAGTGTACGTATATATGCCAGGGTTTTGGGGAAGTCATTTTGTTTGAAATACTAAACACGGAGAGGCGTTCCTCCATTCATCTACACTTTCATACTTATATTTGGTAGGGATGTTCTGGTTGCAATTTTAAAGTTCTAAAATAGAGTGAAAGAATATAGAGAGTATCGAAAAAAGTGTGATCCAGGTCAATGTTAGCGGCGTGTGATTCATTAAGCATTACCACACGCAAATAGAGATAATTCTTTGGTGGTATAACATGGCAGTGAAAGATTTCTTCGTACAAACAGCACCTGGTCGCCGTCGTTATGGCGTTGCTTTTTTTGTCGGTATCATCGCCGGCGTAATGTCTGCGTTTGTGAAATGGGGGGCGGAAGTTCCTCTGCCACCAAGAACCTTCTCGGGTGGTCGAGATGAGTTTAATCCTCCATACCTCTTCCTGCGCGACTACCTCGGTATAGATCCAACGCATACCGTCTATACGTTTTCAGAACATATTATTAATCCGGTAATGGTGACGCACATTATTTTCTCTTTGGTCTTCGCCATCGGATATTGTGTTGTTGCAGAAGTATTTCCTAAGGTTAAATTGTGGCAGGGTGTCTGGGCCGGTATTGTTGCTACCATTGCCGTACACTGGATATCCTTCCCATTACTTAACTTAACGCCTTCATTATTTAATATTCCGGCAGATGAATACATTTCTGAATTGATCGGTCATATTTTCTGGTTCTGGGCTATCGAAATGATTCGTCGTGATCTGAGAAACCGCATCACGCATGAACCTGATGCTGAAGTACCGCTGGATGCAACGTTCCGGTAAAGAACCGGGTGGTTAGTAGCCTAAAACGGCTTAATTCGTCAAAAGCCTCGAATCTGTCGAGGCTTTTGTCTCTATGACGCGTCATTATCGACAGGCTGTTATATCAGGGCACTTTTTTAGTTTATTCCCAGCTCAGGCATATGTTCCAGCGCATACATCAGTACCGTTTCCCCGTCCAGTGACGCATACGGGTAGCTCTCTATAATGACGATGGGCTGCTCTTTGCCAATCTCCTGTAACAGTTCATCAAGCTTATATTGGATGTGTGGTGCAACCAGAAAGCCATCAAACGCGGGGGCGACGCTGGCGAAATTATCCAGCCCCACGGCACTCACCACGAGCGGATAGCCACGTTCATCGGCAACGTGCTGCATTTTCTTTGCAAGTGCAGTCGCGGTATTGCCGAAAAGACAACAAATCAGTATTTTTTTCATCGGTATATCCTCCTGGAAACTCCTCATACACTATGCCTGTGAGGACGATGAAAATGCGAACTACGGCGGTTTTTTAGACGATATTGTGCAGGGCAGGCATGCGCCCTGGAGTAGGGCGCAAAGCAAGGTTATTTCTGAATTAAGTAGCGAATGGTTGGGCCGTCCTGTTGAATATCCAGCACGGTATAACCATGGTTTTGCGCATCCAGCGGAATGTTGTTAATCGACTGCGGGCAGTCGCTCACCACTTCCAGTATTTCACCTTTCTTTAGCTGGGGCAGCGCTTCCAGCGTAGCCACTGCGGGATAGGGGCAAGGCTCACCTACCATATCCAGACGATAGTCAGGAACGATCGTTTTCATGCGACATTCTCCTGTGTGTCAGTTTTGAGGGCAGCACGGCGAAAAAAGCGTTTTTCCTGCGCGATAACCAGCAAGAAGGCAACCAGCAACAGCGCGTAAGTGACGAGTAGACCGCCCAGTGGGCCAAAGGTGTTAAGAAGGTTGACCTTATCCCAGTTGGTGGCGAGAACGGGCGACAGATCATCCCAGAAATACGCCAGAATCGTCGAGCCTATGACGTTACCGAAACCTACCCACCAGTAATGAACCTGGCCTTCAACGGCGCGGTACATCCAGCCCGTTTCACACCCGCCAGCCAGAACAATCCCGAAACCGAACAGTAGTCCGCCAATAACAGCATTCGGGCCCGCCCACATGATTTTGGGTTCAACGCCGAGTTGAACGTAACTGAAAATGCCGATCGCGCTCACGGCCATCCCGGCAATGATGGCTTTTGCCATCATGGTGCGCCCGGTGATCCACATATCGCGAAACGCAGAGGTAAAACAGATTTGTGCCCGCTCAATCAGTAAGCCAAATCCTACGCCGAACAGCATTGCCAGGCCGAGTTTAGGCTGATTCATTGCGGTGCAGATGCCCCAGGCAATCATGGCGATGAAAATCAGCATCCCCATCCGGAAACGGCGACGAGCCTGATCCGGCTTTTGCGTTAACGGTGAAGCCGCGCTGACTTTGACCATTTTTACCGGAATACGAAAGAGGGGCAGCAGCGTAAAGCGTGCGCCAAAGTATGAGCCTATCGCCGTTGCCACAGCAAAGAACCACGCATGCAGAGAAAACTGAGGGATACCGGTAAAGAATGCGGCCAGATTACAGCCCATCGCCAGGCGTGCGCCAAAGCCAGCAATGATGCCGCCGACGACAGCCTGTGCGATGCGAACACGGCTTTTTGGCATTCGAAGCTTCACGTTGTTTGCCCACAGGGCAGCGGCAAAACAGCCGCCAAACATACCGATGATCATCATGCCATCGATACGCGTGAGCGGTGTGCCATCCAGGTGAATAAGCTTAAAGTATCCCCATTCTTCAGTATGGACGCCTGCCAGCTGTAAAAGCTGACCACCCCAGCGGGTAAATTCACCGGTGACGGCCCAGAAGGTTCCGGTAATACCAAAATAATAGGTCGAAAGGATCCCCGCAGCGATAACGGCCGGAACCGGCGACCAGAACTTAACAAGGTAAGTTTGTTTGAAATGTTGCCATGTCATGAGCAAACCTCTGAACTCAGAAGGAAAAAGATGGCTGATAAGCCGAAAAAAGAGTCAGGGATCATACGCCGACAGGCCTGTTTGAAAAGCCTGGAACGCCAAAAGTATCGATACGATCAATTTTGACCTCCCCACAAAGACTGCTCTGTTCCGTCATAAAAGCCCTTTATAATGGTGAGTTTGCTGGCTTTTTATTGAGGATACTATGACACCACAGGCTGTTCTTTTTCTGGCGATTGCCATTGGGATGGAAGTCATTGCGACCACAGCGCTAAAGCTCTCGGATAGTTTCACGCGTCTGCTGCCGAGTATTATTGCGGTTCTGGGATACTGCATTGCCTTCTGGTGTTTGACCATTCCCATGAAAACCATCCCTACCGGTATTATTTACGCTATCTGGTCAGGGGCCGGAATTGTGTTAATTGGTGCTGTAGGCTGGCTGTTTTTGGGCCAAAAACTCGATTTCCCCGCCATCCTGGGCATGATGATGATCATTGGCGGGGTGGTGGTGATTAACCTGTTTTCGAAAAGTGTGGTGCACTGAATTACGGCATCACAAACACGGTTCTCTGTCTACTGTCGTCGCGCGCCCAGGCGTCGGCGACATCTTCCAGCCGCGCAGGTGTTGTGGCAATGGTAAAGCCACCCGGTACGGCCGCCTGCAACATTTCAGCCGTTGCCTGGAGAAGGTCTGCCATGGAAAGGCTGCCAATCCCGCTGCCCATTAACTGAATGGGAGATGAACGAAGTACTGCGCCGGGCAGCGTAATTTCGCCTTCCGATAACGCCCCAACCTGCACAAAACGTACAGGAGAGACTCCGGGAGTGTGTTTAGCTAGCGCCGCCAGCAGGGCGCTTGCGCTGTTACCCCACAGATAGTCAACGACCACGTCAATCCCATTTGCGGCGAGACGCGATAATTGTTGTGTGATAGACGTTGCATCATCGTTTAACAGTACGCTCTCGTCGGCTTGCAGTTGGGCTAATACCTGCAGATTCCGTCCTGTGACGATCACTTTTCCCGCCCCCAGATACCGTGCGATTTGCACGGCGAGTTGTCCGGCGCTTCCCGTTGCACCGTTGACGAGCACCGTTTCGCCCGCCTGAAGTTGCGCCCGTTTCACAAGAGCCGCCCAGGCAGACATGCCGGGGTTTGCCATCGCCGCTGCTGTGGCTGCATCCAGATTTTCAGGAAGAGGAACACAGTGCTCGATAGCGACAGGGACATACTCTGCCATGCTGCCCCAGGGGGAAGGCGGGAACGCGAAATAAACACGCTGACCGTCTGCAGTGATCCCGGTTCCATCAATACCGGTAATAAACGGTAGCGCTCCATCAAAACTGTAGTGTTTGCCGGACGCGCGGCTTTTCACAACATGGCTTATCGCCGAGGCCTGGACATGAACAATATGTTGTCCCGGCTGTGGTGCTGGGCTGGCGGTTTCGGTATACACCGGGCCCTGATTAAGATCGAATACGATTGCAGCTTTCATGAGATATCCTCCAGGATAGAATATGTGTAAAATGCACATAACTGATATCAGCACTATACGCCGCAGGAAAATATATGCAACATGCACATAAATATGACGTCACCGATTTTCACGGTGCATTACTGGATATCATCAGCGTAATGAATCAACCCAAACGGGATGAGATGTTGCTCTCTGAAGCGGGAGTACACCTGGATCAGGCGCTTTTCCCGCTTCTTATTGCGCTGGACCGCTATGGTCCGGTAGGGGTGGTTGAACTGGCTGACGGGCTGGGACGCGACTACACCACGGTGAGCCGGCAGGTTAAACGGCTGGAGTCACATGGGCTGGCCGTGAAACAGGCGCACGAGAAAGATAAACGCATTACCAGCGTTACGATTTCCCCGGAAGGAAAAGCACTCACCATGAGAATTGCGGATGCGCGCATGACGCTGATGAATCAGATTTTCAGCAACTGGAAGGCGCAGGACGTCAACGATCTGTTCAGACTGGTTCGCCAGTATGCCGACAGCATCAAAGGAGAGTAACCGTCTGGCGGGCTCGCCAGACGGTCAGAGGGGTCAGGCTTGACGTGTTGCGGCTTTCATGACGGTGGCGAAGGCTTTCAGTTCAGACAGCATCAGCTCCGGTTGATCAACGTTCTTCTCGATGATTTTCACGATAGCAGAGCCGGAAATTGCCCCTGCGGCTTTGGCATCGATTGCTGCCTTTACCTGCTCAGGCGAAGAGATACCGAACCCTTGCAGCGGTGGGGCTGCATGGTATTCCGCCAGTTTCTCCACCAGATGGTGCAGCGGCAGGGCCGCTTTGTTCTCCGCCCCGGTCACGCCAGCCCGGGAGAGCAGGTAGGTATACCCGCGCCCAAATGACGCAATCTGGCGCAGCAGTTCATCATCCGCATTTGGCGGGCAGATGAAAATTGGCGCAACGTTATGGCGCATTGCAGCCTGACGGAACGGAGCGGATTCTTCAATCGGTACGTCGGCAACCAGCACAGAATCTACGCCGACGCGTGCGCACTCGGCATAAAACTCATCAATACCGCGGTTAAAAACCAGGTTGGCGTACATCAGAAGACCTATCGGGATCGTCGGGTGCTTCTGGCGAATAGCGGCCAGCATCTCAAAACATTGCGTCGGGGTGACACCCGCCGCAAACGCACGCAGGGTCGCATTCTGAATGGTCGGGCCATCAGCCAGTGGGTCAGAGAACGGGATACCTAATTCCAGTGCATCGGCTCCCGCTTCAATCAGCGTATCGATAATTTTCAGGGATTGCTCTGGGCCTGGGTCGCCAAGCGTCACGAAAGGAACGAATGCGCCTTCCTGGCGGGCTTTCAATTGTGCAAATGCGTTATCATAGCGTTCCATCAGATTTCCCCTCGTGCTTTCAAAATATCGTGAACGGTGAAGATATCTTTGTCACCGCGACCGGAAAGGTTAACCACCAGCAATTGCTCTTTTTCCGGATTTTCTTTGATCATTTTCAGCGCATGCGCCAGGGCGTGAGAGGACTCCAGCGCCGGGATGATCCCTTCGTGGCGACACAGTGTTTTAAAGGCTTCCAGCGCTTCGTCATCGGTGATGGAGACGTAATCCGCGCGACCAATACTGTTCAGGTAGGCATGTTGCGGTCCAACGGATGGGAAATCGAGGCCGGCAGAGATGGAATATGACTCTTCAATCTGGCCTTCGTCGGTCTGCATCATCGGTGACTTCATACCGAAATAGATCCCAACGCGACCATGTTTGAGGGGCGCACCATGTTCACCGGTTTCGATGCCGTGACCAGCAGGCTCAACACCGATCAGGCCCACACGAGTATCATCGATGAAATCGGCAAACATGCCGATGGCGTTCGAGCCGCCACCCACGCAGGCAATGACTGCATCAGGCAGACGACCTTCTTTTTCCAGAATCTGTGCTTTTGTCTCTTCACCGATCATACGCTGGAATTCACGCACGATAGTCGGGAACGGGTGTGGGCCCGCAGCGGTTCCGAGCATGTAGTGCGCGGTGTCATAGCTGCCAGACCAGTCGCGCAGCGCTTCGTTACAGGCATCTTTCAATGTGGCGGAGCCGCTGTGTACCGGGATCACTTCTGCACCCATCAGACGCATACGGAAGACGTTTGGAGACTGACGTTCTACGTCCTTAGCGCCCATGTAAATGCGGCATTTCAGGCCGAGCAGGGCACTGGCAAGTGCAGATGCCACACCGTGCTGGCCCGCACCGGTTTCTGCGATGATTTCGGTTTTCCCCATGCGTTTGGCAAGCAGCGCTTGGCCCAATACCTGGTTGGTTTTGTGCGCACCCCCATGCAGTAAATCTTCACGTTTGAGGTACAGCGTGGTTTTCGTGCCTTCGGTCAGGTTGCGGCATTTGGTCAGTGCCGTCGGGCGGCCTGCGTAGTTTTTCAGCAGGTCGGTAAACTCAGCCTGGAATGCCGGATCTTTCTGCGCACTCACGAACGCCTCTTCCAGCTGGCGCAGGGCAGGCATCAGGATTTGCGGGACGTACATCCCGCCGAACTCACCAAAATAGGGATTAAGTAATGTTGTCATCTTCTCTTCCTTAATATGCACGCAGCGTCTTAAACACCGAGGCCAGCTTGCCGGCATCTTTGATTCCCGGCTGGGACTCTACGCCTGAATTGAAATCGAGGCCTGCGCAGCCGGTTTTGGCGGCTTCTACGCAGTTATCCGGGCTCAGTCCGCCCGCGAGCAGAACATTGTCCAGTACTTCACCGTTAAGCAATGCCCAGTCAAACCGCTGGCCTGTACCGCCCTTGCCGTTGTCGAGCACGTATTTATCAACATGATTCAGATTACGGGCTGGCAGTGTTTCGCCTACGCTCTGCGCTTTCCAGATTTGCACCTGTGGGGCGAGAGCTGTACGCAACGCGTTGATATAGTTCTGATCTTCATCACCGTGCAGTTGTACGGCGCTCAGGGATAAGGCTTCCGCTTTGGCGGTAATCTCGTCGATAGCCGCGTGACGGAACACGCCCACATAACTCAGTGGTGCGGCAGCGATCACCGCGCGTGCCTGGTCTTCGGTGACTGCGCGAGGAGACGATTCCACAAAGATCAGACCACCGTAAATAGCGCCCGCTTCATAGGCCGCGAGGGCATCTTGTTCACGGGTCAGGCCGCACACTTTGTTCTCACCCAACAGCACCCGACGTACGGCAGCATTGAGATCGTCATAGGCCATCATGGCTGAACCAATCAGGAAACCATTGGCAAAGTGGCTCAACTCACGTACCTGAGCGTAGCGGTTAATCCCGGACTCGCTGATCACCGTCACACCGGAACCCAGACGCGGGGCAAGCTGACGTGTGCGGTTAAGGTCGATGGAGAGATCGCGCAGGTCGCGATTATTGATACCAACGACTTTTGCCTTCAGGGCGATAGCACGCTCCAGCTCTTCTTCGTTGCTGACCTCGGTCAACACACCCATGTTCAGACTGTGCGCAACCGCCGAAAGTTGGCGATACTGTTCGTCATCAAGCACTGACAGCATCAGCAGGCAGGCGTCAGCCTGGTAAAAACGCGCCAGCCATATCTGATACGGGTCGATAATAAAGTCTTTGCACAGAATCGGTTGTGGTGCGATCTGGCTGACAATCGGCAGAAAATCGAAACTGCCCTGGAAGTATTTTTCATCCGTCAGCACAGAGATGGCTGACGCATGGTGTTTGTAGATACCAGCAATACGTGCCGGGTCGAAATCGTCACGGATAACCCCTTTTGACGGGGAGGCTTTTTTACACTCCAGGATAAACACGGTACGCGCACCCTGCAGGGCGTCATAAAAACGACGGCTGCTCGGAATAACATCATTCTGAAAACTGGCGAGCGGTTGTTGTTGTTTACGTGCTTCAACCCAGATGGCCTTATCGGCGACGATTTTTGCTAAAACGGTCTGCATTATTTACCCTCTTGCCGCAAGTGCGGTAACGCGATCGTAGGCTGCACCGGATCGCAGTACGGCGATAACTTTTTGTGCGTTGGCCTGCAGGTCTTCCTCACCGTGCAAACGCATCAGCATGGCGACGTTGGCGGCAACAGCAGCCTCATGGGCGGCTTCACCTTTACCTTGTAGTAAGCGGGTGAGAATGTCACGGTTTTCTTCGGGTGTTCCGCCAGCCAGCGCGTCTTTATGGTATGGCGCTAAGCCGAAATCTGACGCTTCAAGCTGATAGCTCTGAATCTCCCCATCACGCAGTTCTGCGACCAGGGTCGGCGCGTGGAGGGAAACCTCATCCATACCACCGCTGTGCACCACTGCGGCACGCTGATAACCCAGAACACGCAAGGTTTCAGCAATCGGCAGCACCAGTTCCGGGCTGTAAACACCGATCAGCGCCAGCGGAGGATGCGCCGGGTTAATCAATGGCCCCAGTACGTTAAACAGCGTACGGGTCTTAAGCTGCTGGCGTACCGGCATTGCGTGGCGGAATCCCGTGTGGTATTTCGGCGCGAACAGGAAGCACACCCCTAAATCATCCAGAGCTTCGCGTGAGCGCTCGGCTTTCATGTCCAGGTTAATGCCGAAGGCAGCCAGCAGGTCGGAAGAACCGGAGCGGCTGGAAACACTGCGGTTTCCGTGTTTTGCCACTTTCATACCACATGCTGCGGCAACAAAGGCACTGGCGGTAGAAATGTTGATACTGTTGCTACCATCACCACCGGTTCCGACGATATCGGCAAAGGGGTAATCCGGACGCGGGAACGGTGCGGCATTCTCCAGTAATGCGGTGGCGGCCCCGGCAATTTCCTGTGGGCTTTCACCACGTACTTTCATGCTGACCAGTGCGGCTGCAAGCTGTTCAGGTTTCAGTTCACCGCGAACAACGGCCGAGAAGAGTTGATGGCTCTCCTGCTGGCTCAGCGTCTGCGCCTGATACAGCTTCTCCAGAATCGGTTGCAGAGTGTTGGTCTGCTCCAGTTTTTGTAACGCCCAGTTGAGGGTTTGTTCCAGCAAACGAGCGCCATTAGAGGTCAGGATCGATTCTGGATGGAATTGCATGCCACAGACACGATCCGCATCGTGACGAACAGCCATTACCATGCCTTCAAAGGAGGCGTTAATGGTCAGCCCCGCCGGGATATTGCTGCCGACCAGTGAGTGGTAACGCGCAACAGGCAGCGGGTTTGGCAGCCCCGCGAACATCGCTTGTCCATCATGTTCAATGCTGGAGGCTTTACCGTGCAGGATCTCACCCGCCTGGCCGACATATCCGCCGTATGCTTCCACAATCGCCTGATGCCCCAGACAGATACCGATAATCGGTAATTTTCCGCGCATACGGGTCAGTAATTCAGGCATGCAGCCCGCTTCGCTTGGTGCACCAGGGCCCGGAGAGAGCATCAGTACCGGATTTTGCATGGTTTCCAGACGTTCAATCAACGTCTGAGCCGGAACATGGTTGCGGTAGATAACGACGTTGTGACCATTTGCACGCAGCTGATCTGCCAGGTTGTATGTAAAAGAGTCGATGTTATCGAGCAGCAGAATGTCAGCCATCAGAAAATCTCCTGTGCATGGTGTGCGGTTGCGATGGCGCGCAATACCGCGCGAGCTTTACTGCGTGTTTCGTCAGCTTCGGACTGCGGAACAGAATCAAGAACAATGCCCGCACCGGCCTGGACGGTGGCAATGCCATCTTCCACGTAGGCAGAACGAATCACGATGCAGGTATCGAGGTCACCGTGGGCGGTAAAATAGCCCACTGCGCCGCCGTAACTGCCGCGACGGCGACCTTCTGCTCCGGCAATCAGCTGCATTGCGCGTACTTTTGGTGCGCCGCTCAGCGTGCCCATATTCATGCAGGCACGGTAGGCGTGAAGCACATCCAGGTCGTGGCGGAGTTCACCGACTACGCGGGATACCAGGTGCATCACAAATGAATAACGGTCTACTTTGGTTAAATCCGCGACATAACGGCTACCAGGGGTGCAAATGCGTGCCAGGTCGTTACGTGCCAGGTCGACCAGCATCAAATGTTCGGACATCTCTTTATGGTCGGTGCGCATTTCCAGTTCGATACGGCTGTCGAGATCGCGATCCAGTGTTCCATCTGTGCGACGGCCACGAGGACGCGTCCCGGCGATAGGGTAAATTTCAATCTGGCGGCTGGTGGCATCATATTTCAGCGAGCTTTCCGGGGATGCGCCAAACAGGGTGAAATCGTTGTCCTGCATAAAGAACATGTAAGGGCTTGGGTTGCTCTTTTTCAGAACATCGTAAGCGGCCAGCGGCGACGGGCAAGGCAGCGAGAAACGGCGAGAAGGAACCACCTGGAAAATTTCACCAGCACGAATCGCTTTTTGCATCTGACGCACGATTGCACCGTACTGATCGTCAGTCTGACTCACGTCACACTGCATCTGCTCAACGCGTTGAACAGGCAAGGCCGGAGGTTCTTCGGTCATTTGCTGCTGCAGTTGCGTGATACGATGCTCAAGCCGTTTTTTCTCCGATGCTGACGGTGTAAACAGGCTGGCCTGGATGCGGGTGTATTTTTTCTGATGGTCGATCACCAACAAGGTTTCGGCCAGATAGAAGCAGTAATCCGGGCAACGGTTGCCTTGTTCGGTTTCCGGTAAATCCTCGAAACCCGCCACCAGGTCATAAGCAAACAACCCACCGAAGAACATGGCTTCGCGTTCATCTTCAGGAACTGACACCAGCGTTTGCAGCAGACGGAAAGCATCGAAAACAGACAGCGAACACAGACGCGCATCCTCATCCAGCAACTGGCTGACCGGAGGGAAGTGCAGTGTGCGCATGTCAGGATGGTGTTCATTCTCAATGCCGGCAGGCAATGCTGCATCCAGCAGCGGCAGCAGTGCAGCGCCATTTTCCGATAATGCTTTAATGGTGACAGTGTCACCTAGCGCAGTAATACGCAGCGCACTGTCAACCAGCAGCAGGCTTTTCAGATCGTCTTTACTGTCGATATCAGCAGATTCCAGAAGTAAGGTTGCCGGACGCGCGCCGCAGACCTGGTGAAACAGCGCGGTTGGGTTGTGGCGATAGGCCGCCTCGCAGGTCAGCAATTCGAGGGTAGGTTTGGCTGTTTGCATTGTGTTGTTCTCATTTATTCTGTTCAAAAAAAAGCCCGCTTGGGAGCGGGCCTGGTATCTGAATGCGTTATGCATACGTGTGACACTGCCCGATAATCAGGAAGTGCGCCACCATCCGTGCAGAGCGTTATGTGTTGTCATTTTCAGATACCTTTCTCGTGTGAACTTACGTACTAGTTAACTAGTTCAGCGGTCTGTTGTCAACCCTTGATTTCAGAATTTCGCAGCAAGTCGTTATCATAGGGTTTTAGGATGTCTCTAACCTGTGATGGGAACCGCTTTGAGCGAAACAACTTACGCCGTGATTTATGATTTACACAGCCATACACAGGCCTCAGATGGCCTGTTAACGCCTGAAGCACTGGTTCATCGAGCCGTTGAGATGCGTGTCGGCACGCTTGCCATCACCGATCATGATACAACGGATGCTATTCCGGCGGCTCGGGCTGAGATTGCCCGCAGTGGATTGCCGTTAAATCTGGTGTCTGGCGTAGAAATCTCCACCGTCTGGGAGAACCATGAAATTCATATTGTCGGTCTGAACATTGATACAGAACACCCGGCAATGCGCGCTTTTTTACAACAGCAAAAAGAACGTCGTAATTTACGAGCTGAACTGATTGGGGAGCGGCTGGAAAAAGCCCATATTCCTGGTGCATGGGAAGGGGCGCTGCAATTGGCCAATGGTGGGGCCGTAACGCGTGGACACTTCGCCCGTTTTCTGGTGGCTGCGGGTAAAGCGAATAATATGGCGGACGTCTTTAAAAAGTATCTGGCGCGGGGGAAAACCGGATACGTTCCTCCACAGTGGTGTACAATAGAACAAGCTATTGATGTGATTCATCATTCTGGTGGTAAAGCGGTGCTGGCCCATCCGGGACGGTATAATCTTTCTGCTAAATGGCTGAAAAGGCTGCTGGCGCACTTTGCCGAATGCGGTGGTGAGGCAATGGAAGTTGCCCAATGCCAGCAAGCCCCCAATGAGCGAGCACAGCTTGCGGCATACGCCCGTCAGTTTGGTCTTCTTGCTTCACAAGGGTCGGATTTTCATCAACCTTGTGCGTGGATAGAACTGGGGCGCAAGCTCTGGCTTCCTGCAGGTGTTGAGCCTGTCTGGCAGCTCTGGGAACAGCCACAGCAACTTGAAGAGAGGGAAGTATGAGTCAGTTTTTCTATATTCATCCGGATAACCCGCAACCGCGTTTGATTAATCAGGCCGTTGAGATTGTCCGTAAAGGTGGCGTTATCGTCTACCCGACCGATTCTGGTTATGCGCTGGGCTGCAAAATCGAAGATAAAGGCGCAATGGAGCGTATCTGCCGCATTCGACAACTGCCGGATGGGCATAACTTTACGCTGATGTGTCGCGATCTTTCGGAGCTCTCCACATATGCCTATGTTGATAACGTGGCGTTTCGCTTGATCAAAAACAACACGCCTGGCAATTACACTTTCATCCTGAAAGGGACGAAAGAAGTGCCGCGCCGTCTGTTACAGGAAAAGCGCAAAACGATTGGTATGCGTGTGCCATCAAACCCGATTGCCCAGGCACTGCTCGAAACACTTGGCGAACCGATGCTCTCGACCTCGCTGATGCTGCCGGGCAGTGAGTTTACTGAGTCCGATCCTGAGGAAATTAAAGATCGTCTGGAGAAGCTGGTGGATTTGATTATTCACGGGGGGTATCTCGGTCAGCAACCAACAACCGTGGTCGATCTGACAGAAGATGCGCCTGAAGTCATTCGTGAGGGCGTGGGCGATGTTAAACCCTTCCTGTAACACCTGCCGGGGAAGATAAACTCGATTTAACCGACTGCGTTGCTTTGCGTTTGCAATATTTCTAAACGCAAAGCAACGTGTTATCACTTGCCTCTTTTCCTCTGCGTCTGTAAGACGCTTTCCCTTTCGTCATCGCAATCACAATACGTGTCATGGCCAGCAACAGGCGGTATGGTATTACTGCTTTTATTTTTTACATATATGAATTAACATATGTGTAAGATTTTCACTGGAACTGTTTTATATGCAGCCTGTTCAACTTTTTAAACTCCTTGCGGATGAAACGCGCACGACAATTATTCTGCTTTTACGGGAAGCTGGCGAGCTCTGCGTGTGCGAACTCTGTGCGATTACCGGTCAATCTCAGCCGAAAATCTCCCGGCACATTGCTTTACTGCGTGACGCTGGGCTGGTTCTGGACCGTCGCGAAGGAAAATGGATCTATTACCGGCTTTCTCCGCATATGCCCGCGTGGGCAGCATCTGTCATCGACAGTGCATGGAGCAGTCATCGGAATGAAGTACGCGCATCGTTAAAGAACGTCAGTGCCGAAACCTGCTGCTGAATGACAAAACATATACGCTAAATCAAATGTAAATAGTAAGGCAGGAGACCGGGATGTTATTGGCAGGCGCTATTTTTGTATTCACCATCGTGTTTGTCATCTGGCAACCTCGAGGCCTTAGCATTGGCTGGTCGGCCTCATTGGGTGCTGTTCTGGCTCTGGTCTCAGGGGTTATTCAGATCAACGATATTCCCGTTGTCTGGCACATTGTCTGGAATGCGACTGCGGCTTTTATCGCCGTCATCATTATCAGCCTGTTGTTGGATGAATCAGGTTTTTTTGAGTGGTGTGCATTGCATGTGGCCCGGTGGGGAAGGGGGAGCGGGAGGCGCTTATTTTCATACATTATCTTGCTGGGCGCTGCCGTTTCCGCGCTTTTCGCCAATGACGGCGCTGCACTGATCCTGACACCGATTGTGATAGCCATGCTGTTGGCGTTGGGCTTTAGCCAGGCAACGACCCTGGCGTTTGTCATGGCGGCAGGATTTATTGCTGATACGGCCAGTTTGCCGCTTATCGTCTCGAACCTTGTGAACATTGTTTCTGCTGACTTTTTCAAACTGGGGTTTAGCGATTACGCTTCGGTGATGGTTCCGGTCAATCTTGCTGCTATTGCGACAACACTCGCGGTTCTGCATCTCTTCTTTCGCCGTGACATTCCAGCCGTCTACGAGCGCTCGCGGCTGAAAATACCGGCAGACGCCATAAAAGATAGCGCAACGTTCAGGACCGGGTGGATAGTACTCCTTCTGTTGCTGACGGGCTTTTTTGTTCTGGAGCCGATGGGGATCCCGGTGAGCGCTATTGCTGCAGCAGGGGCTTTCATTCTCTTTCTGGTGGCGAAACGCGGTCATGCAATTAACACAGGTAAAGTACTCCGTGGCGCGCCCTGGCAGATTGTCATTTTCTCGTTAGGGATGTACCTGGTGGTTTATGGTCTGCGCAATGCAGGACTGACCGACTCCCTTTCTGGCATGCTGAATCAGCTTGCGAGTAAAGGGATTTGGACTGCGGCACTGGGAACCGGCTTTCTGACAGCATTCCTGTCATCTGTCATGAACAACATGCCTACCGTACTGATTGGTGCGCTCTCAATTGAGGGCAGTACCGCTTCCGGCATAATTAAGGAAGCCATGATCTTTGCCAATGTGATTGGCTGCGATCTGGGCCCCAAAATCACGCCAATAGGTAGCCTTGCCACATTACTTTGGTTGCATGTTCTTGCTCAGAAAAACGTCAAAATAAGTTGGGGTTATTATTTCCGGGTTGGCGTTGTTATGACGATACCTGTGTTGTTTGTTACCCTCTGCGCGCTGGTTCTCCGCCTGTCGATTTCCCTCTGATACGAGAAACGTTATGACTGATATCACCATTTACCACAATCCAGCCTGCGGAACCTCCCGTAATACGTTGGCGTTGATTCGCAATAGCGGTGTTGAACCTACGGTGATCCTTTATCTGGAAACGCCACCGGATCGGGATACGCTCAGGAAATTGATCAGCGCCATGGGGATCAGCCCACGCGCGCTGTTGCGCCAGAACGTGGAACCCTACGTCGAGCTTGGTTTAGCCGAGGAGCGGTTTAGTGATGAAGAACTTATTGAAGCGATGTTGAGCCATCCGATTCTGATTAACCGTCCTATAGTGGTGACACCATTAGGGACAATGTTATGCAGACCCTCCGAAGTCGTCCTCGATATTTTGCCTGATCATCAACGGGGGGCGTTTGAAAAAGAAGACGGTGAAAAGGTCGTTGACGATGCTGGCAACCGACTGATTTCAAAATAATCAGTAGAGATTAGATGTCTTCAGCACAGGGCGCGCGCGTGAATAACTGAGCGGGCGAAACTTGTTGAATCATTTAGGCTAAAATTCATGTAGTATGTGCGCCCACGATTCATAACGTGTGGCGTATGGTTTGCCGCACGTATGTAACATGCAAGAGTTATATAGCAGTGAGTTACGTTAATATTTTTCCAACTCATTGTTTTTGAAAGTATATAAGACGCCTGTGAAGGCGACATCTGAGGAAGCTCAATGAGCGAGAAATTACAGAAAGTGCTGGCGCGCGCCGGCCACGGTTCACGCCGTGAAATTGAAGCAATTATTGAAGCCGGTCGCGTGAGTGTGGACGGTAAAATCGCCACGCTGGGCGATCGCGTTGAAATCTTGCCTGGACTGAAAATCCGTATTGATGGACATCTCATCTCGGTTAAAGAATCCGCTGAGCAGATCTGCCGCGTATTGGCGTATTACAAGCCTGAAGGTGAACTCTGTACCCGTAATGATCCCGAAGGTCGCCCGACAGTGTTTGACCGTTTGCCGAAACTACGTGGTGCTCGCTGGATTGCCGTGGGCCGTCTGGATGTAAATACTTGTGGGCTGCTGCTGTTTACCACCGATGGCGAACTGGCAAACCGTTTGATGCACCCAAGCCGTGAAGTTGAACGTGAATATGCTGTGCGTGTCTTCGGCCAGGTCGATGAAAACAAACTGCGTGACCTGTCACGTGGTGTCCAGCTTGAAGATGGTCCTGCAGCGTTTAAAACGATCAAATTTACCGGCGGTGAAGGCATTAACCAGTGGTACAACGTCACGCTGACCGAAGGACGCAACCGCGAAGTACGTCGTTTGTGGGAAGCCGTGGGCGTGCAGGTGAGCCGACTGATCCGCGTTCGTTATGGCGATATCCTCTTACCGAAAGGTTTGCCGCGAGGCGGTTATACCGAGCTGGATTTAGAGCAGACCAACTACCTGCGTGAACTGGTTGAACTGACGCCGGAAACCGCCTCTAAAGTGGCGGTTGAGAAAGACCGCCGTCGCATGAAGGCGAATCAAATCCGCCGCGCAGTGAAACGCCATAGCCAGGTGAGCACTAATCGTCGCTCGGGCAGCCGTAATAACAACGGTTAAAATGAAAAACCCGGTTATTTCGACCGGGTTTTTTAGTAATCAATACCAATTTGCGCTTTGATACCTGCATCAAACGCGTGCTTAACCGGACGCAATTCGCTTACGGTATCCGCAATCTCCAGAATGTCCCGATGGCAGCCCCGTCCTGTCACAATTACCGTCTGATGAACCGGACGACGCTGCAATGCCTCCAGTACGTCATTTAGCGGCAGGTAGTCATAGGCCACCATATAGGTAATCTCATCCAGCAGGACCATGTTTAAGGCCGGATCAGCCAGCATTCGTTTCGCATGTTCCCAGACCGCAAGACAGGCCGCGGTGTCGGTTTCACGGTTTTGCGTGTCCCAGGTGAAGCCTGTCGCCATCACCTGAAATTCCACGCCGTGCGGTTCCAGCAGGTTTCGCTCACCGTTTGGCCATTCACCTTTGATGAACTGGATGACACCCACTTTCTGACTGTGACCCACGGCTCGCGTGGCTGTACCAAATGCCGCTGTTGTTTTCCCTTTACCATTGCCGGTAAAAACAATGATGATCCCACGCTCATCCGTGGCTGCAGCGACGCGGGCGTCGACCTGTTCCTTCAGACGTTGCTGGCGTTGCTGATGACGTTCTTCACTCATTGTGAAATCCCCGGTTTACGACCTGGTTGGGCATCAAATGTCATGCCCGTTTTACGGCGGCTGTCGTCGCCCATTAGCCAAAGATAGAGCGGCATAATCTCTGCCGGAGTTTTGAGTTTTTGCGGGTCTTCCTCAGGGAATGCACTGGCACGCATTTTAGTGCGTGTTCCGCCGGGATTAATGCAATTTACCCGAAGATGGCGACTTTGATACTCCTCTGCCAGGACTTGCATCATGCCTTCTGTGGCGAATTTGGATACCGCGTAGGCTCCCCAGTTCGCGCGCCCTTCGCGGCCAACGCTGGATGAGGTAAAGACCAGGGAACCAGAATCTGAGTTAAGTAATAAAGGAAGCAATGCCTGTGTCAGGAAGAATGTTCCGTTAATGTTGACCTGCATAACGTGCTGCCAGATTATGGGATCTTGTTCATCCATCGGCCGAACCTCGCCAAGAAGCCCGGCATTATGCAGAACGCCATCAAGGCGGGGGTAATGCGCGGCGATACGCTGTGCAAGCTCCTGACATGATTCCGGCGTGCAGGTTAACAAATCGAGCGTATACCACGATGCGGGCGCGCCGCCTGCATTTTCGACTTCTTGCACCACATCCCGCAGTTTTTGCTCATTACGACCAAGCAGGATAACGCTGGCCCCGTAGCGTGTGTATGTGAGGGCGGCCTCACGACCGATGCCATCGCTGGCCCCTGTCACAAGAATGATCCGGTTTTGCAGTAGATTTTTTTGCGGTTGATAGTGCACGGTGACTCCTCTGGAACACTGCGCATAAATTGCGCCTGCTTTTTATCACTTTTCGGCTTTATGCCCGAAATAGCGCGAGAATTCAATCAGTCTACAGGAGGCTTCGCTGCAAAATTAACAATTTGCAAATATTTCAACCACAATCAGGGATTCCGGAAGGCGGTGCGCACAGGTATTGTCACGAATGAGACGCCTGGCTATCGCTGTTGTACACTGGCGTGAAAGAATCGTGGTTAAATCAAGGTGGAACGCATGGAATTACTTTCTGAATATGGGTTATTTTTGGCCAAAATCGCGACGATAGTCATTGCTATCGCGGTGATCGCTGTTCTGGTTGCCAATCTGACGCAACGTAAGCGTCAGCGTGGTGAGTTACGTATTACCCGCCTAAGTGAGCAATATAAGGAGATGCAGGAAGAGATGTCCCTGGCGTTGCTCGATAGCCATCAACAGAAAATATGGCTGAAAGCACAAAAGAAAAAGCTCAAGCAGGACGCTAAGGCGGCTAAGGCAAAAGCAAAATTACACACTACGCAGGATGATGTTAAACCACGTGTCTATGTTCTGGATTTTAAAGGCAGTATGGATGCGCATGAAGTGACCTCTTTGCGCGAGGAAGTGACTGCCGTGCTGGCTGTTGTGAAACCCGAGGATCAGGTTGTCTTGCGTCTCGAAAGCCCTGGTGGTGTTGTGCATGGCTACGGACTGGCAGCATCGCAATTACAGCGTTTGCGGGAGAAACAGGTCCCACTGACGGTTGCCGTAGATAAAGTGGCGGCGAGTGGTGGTTATATGATGGCCTGTGTCGCCGACAAAATTGTGGCTGCACCGTTTTCTATTATTGGTTCCATCGGCGTGGTCGCGCAGATCCCTAACTTCAATCGATTCCTGAAAAACAAAGAGATCGATATTGAATTGCATACTGCAGGGCAGTACAAACGCACGTTGACGCTGCTGGGTGAGAATACCGATGAAGGTCGTCAAAAATTCCGCGAAGACCTTAACGAAACGCACCACCTCTTTAAAGATTTTGTTCAGCGCATGCGACCTGCTCTTGATATTGAGAGCGTGGCGACCGGTGAACACTGGTACGGGGTGCAGGCGCAGGAGAAAGGGCTGGTGGATGATGTCGGAACGAGTGACGATCTGCTGCTGAACCTGATGGAAGGCCGTGAACTGGTCGGTGTGCGATTTACGCAACGTAAGAGAATGCTCGACCGCTTTACTAACAGCGCGGCAGAGAGTGCCGATAAACTGTTGCTGCGCTGGTTACAGCGCGGTCAGAAACCACTGTTGTAAACAAAAACGCGAGGCTTGAGCCTCGCGTTTTGCATTAATCGACCAGGTGATACTTCTCTGAAAGCGTATGCGCCAGGTATTTAAACATGTTAAACACCGCGGTGCTTTTCGGGGTGGGTAATCCTTGTTCGTCAAGATAGTATTCGCCGCTGAAAATCAGCACACCGTTGCGTTGCTCAACGCCAGTCGCTTCGATTCCCGCCAGGGTATCTTCATGGCTGCGAATCAACTTGTTCGCTTCAATGAGCAGAGAAGCTCGGTCAATAGGTTGGGTTGTTTTCTGCATAATCCACTCCTTAAACAGTGACAATAGTCTACGCCGGGGGCGCTTTATGGGCAAATATTCCCTGTTATGCAAAGGGGTAAGTGCTGAGGGTGAGGCTGGCGTGATTTGCTTTTGCATGCTAATAAAGTTGCGTAACGAATTTTATCAGGTACAGTGTGCGCTTTCGTCATTCTGGCAATAGAATTGCTTGACATTCGACCTGAGAGTCGTCACGCAGTCACTTTGATGTGAAAAAAAGCCCGATAACTCAATTACCTGGATGGAGTCTTTTTGACGTCCGGTAAGTTCAAGGGGTTGATATCCCCTGGCGCAGTCGCTATATCAATGGCTCGTCGTCAGCGGAAGGGAAATCAACGTGCGGCGTATTCCTGGAAGAATTAAATTAGGTAAAGGTGAATATGGGTAAAGCTCTCGTCATCGTTGAGTCCCCGGCAAAAGCCAAAACGATCAATAAGTATCTGGGTAGTGACTACGTGGTTAAATCCAGTGTTGGTCATATCCGCGATTTGCCGACCAGTGGCTCAGCCAGCAAAAAGAGCGCAGACTCTACCTCCACCAAAGGGGCTAAAAAGCCTAAAAAGGATGAACGTAGCGCGCTTGTCAACCGCATGGGTGTTAACCCATGGCACAACTGGGACGCACAGTACGAAGTGCTGCCCGGCAAAGAGAAAGTCGTTAACGAGCTGAAGCAGCTTGCTGAGAAAGCAGACCACATCTATCTCGCAACCGACCTTGACCGCGAAGGGGAGGCCATTGCATGGCACCTGCGGGAAGTGATCGGCGGCGATGAGAAACGCTACAGCCGTGTTGTCTTCAACGAAATTACCAAGAATGCCATTCGCCAGGCGTTTGAAAAGCCTGGCGAACTGAATATCGACCGTGTAAATGCACAGCAGGCACGCCGCTTTATGGACCGTGTCGTTGGCTATATGGTCTCTCCGCTCCTGTGGAAAAAAATTGCACGTGGTCTCTCTGCGGGACGTGTCCAGTCCGTCGCGGTGCGTCTTGTTGTTGAACGCGAACGCGAGATCAAAGCGTTTGTGCCGGAAGAGTTTTGGGAAATTGATGCCAATGTCACCACGCCTGGTGGTGATGCTCTGCCGTTACAGGTCAGTCATCAGAACGATAAACCATTCCGACCTGAAAATCGCGACCAGACAATGGCCGCTGTGGCGCTGCTGGAAAAAGCACGTTATCAGGTACTGGATCGTGAAGATAAGCCGACCAGCAGCAAACCGGGTGCACCGTTTATCACGTCAACATTGCAGCAGGCGGCGAGTACGCGTCTGGGCTATGGCGTGAAGAAAACCATGATGATGGCACAGCGCTTATATGAAGCGGGTTACATCACTTACATGCGTACCGACTCAACAAACCTGAGTCAGGACGCTGTCAACATGGTACGCGATTACATTGGCGACAATTTTGGTAAAAAGTACTTGCCTGAAAACGCCAACCAGTACGCCAGCAAAGAGAACTCTCAGGAAGCGCATGAAGCGATTCGTCCTTCTGATGTTGCGGTGTTAGCTGAATCGCTCAAAGACATGGAAGCCGATGCACAGAAGCTGTATCAGTTGATTTGGCGTCAGTTTGTGGCGTGTCAGATGACACCGGCGAAATATGATTCCACCACGCTGACCGTTGGGGCAGGTGATTTCCGTCTGAAAGCGCGTGGTCGTATTCTGCGCTTTGATGGCTGGACGAAAGTTATGCCTGCACTGCGTAAAGGCGATGAAGACCGAACTTTACCAGCGGTAAATAAAGGCGATCAGCTGTCGCTGGTTGAACTGCTTCCAGCGCAGCATTTCACCAAACCGCCTGCACGTTTTAGTGAAGCGTCGTTGGTCAAAGAACTGGAAAAGCGTGGGATTGGTCGTCCGTCAACCTATGCATCCATCATCTCAACTATTCAGGATCGTGGATACGTCCGTGTCGAAAGCCGTCGTTTCTATGCTGAGAAAATGGGTGAGATTGTTACCGACCGTCTGGAAGCAAACTTCCGCGAGTTGATGAACTACGATTTCACCGCGCAAATGGAAGACAGCCTGGACCAGGTTGCCAGCCACCAGGCGGAATGGAAAAAGGTACTCGACAGTTTCTTTAGCGACTTTACCAGCCAACTGGATAAAGCTGAGAAAGATCCTGAAGAGGGCGGTATGCTGCCAAACCAGATGGTGTTGACCAGCATTGATTGCCCGACCTGTGGCCGCAAGATGGGGATCCGTACTGCAACTACAGGTGTTTTCCTGGGGTGTTCTGGCTATGCGCTCTCGCCTAAAGAGCGTTGCAAAACCACCATCAACCTTGTGCCTGAGAACGAAGTTCTCAATATCCTGGAAGGTGATGACGCTGAAACCAACGCCCTGCGCGCTAAGCGTCGTTGCCAGAAATGTGGTACGGCGATGGACAGTTACCTGATCGATCCAAAACGTAAATTGCACGTCTGTGGTAATAACCCGACCTGTGATGGTTATGAGATTGAAGAAGGTGAGTTCCGCATTAAAGGCTATGATGGCCCGATTGTTGAGTGCGAAAAGTGTGGCTCTGAAATGCACCTGAGAATGGGGCGTTTCGGAAAGTACATGGCATGCACCAACGACGAGTGTAAGAATACGCGTAAAATCCTGCGTAACGGTGAAGTTGCGCCGCCGAAGGAAGATCCGGTTCCGCTGCCTGAGTTGCCGTGTGAAAAATCAGATGCGTATTTTGTCCTGCGTGATGGTGCAGCCGGCGTTTTCCTGGCAGCGAACACCTTCCCGAAATCGCGCGAAACGCGTGCACCTTTGGTTGAAGAGCTGTATCGGTTCCGCGATCGTATGCCAGAGAAACTGCGTTATCTGGCTGATGCACCTCAGCAAGACCCCGAAGGCAACAAGACTGTCGTACGCTTTAGCCGTAAAACAAAGCAGCAATATGTTGCAGCGGAGAAAGAGGGCAAAGCAACAGGCTGGTCAGCATTCTTCGTCGACGGTAAATGGGTTGAAGGCAAGAAATAATCTACACTTACCGTAACTTACCTCTGAAAGGGCCGAATTTTCGGCCCTTTTTTATTACTACGTTATTATTTTTTGTTCCGTACTATACAGTCAGGCTATAAATGATATAGTGGTTATAGTTAACCCTTTTCTTATTATCAAATCGTCTTAAGCGATTGACCGCGTGCGCTAAATCGGATGGTCTGGCATGAAACTACAGCAGCTTCGCTATATCGTTGAGGTGGTAAACCACAACCTTAACGTCTCTTCTACCGCTGAAGGTCTATACACCTCGCAACCCGGCATCAGTAAGCAGGTTCGCATGCTGGAGGATGAATTAGGCATTCAGATCTTTGCCCGTAGTGGTAAGCACCTTACGCAAGTTACCCCTGCCGGACAGGAAATTATTCGTATCGCGCGAGAAGTGCTCTCAAAAGTTGATGCGATCAAATCCGTAGCGGGCGAACACACCTGGCCGGATAAAGGCTCATTGTATATCGCCACCACCCACACGCAGGCGCGTTACGCCTTGCCTGGCGTGATCAAAGGCTTCATTGAGCGCTATCCGCGCGTTTCTCTGCATATGCATCAAGGCTCTCCGACGCAAATCGCTGAGGCGGTTTCGAAAGGTAATGCCGATTTTGCCATTGCGACAGAGGCGCTTCATCTTTATGACGATCTGGTGATGCTACCGTGTTACCACTGGAATCGCTCTATCGTCGTGACACCAGAACACCCTCTGGCAGGGAAGGGATCGGTCACGATTGAGGAACTGGCGCAGTATCCGCTGGTAACTTACACCTTCGGGTTTACCGGGCGTTCGGAACTGGATACGGCCTTTAACCGCGCAGGATTAACCCCGCGAATTGTCTTTACCGCCACCGATGCTGATGTCATTAAAACATACGTGCGTCTTGGGCTTGGGGTTGGGGTTATCGCCAGTATGGCGGTTGACCCTGTTTCCGACCCGGATTTAGTCAGGCTGGATGCGCATGATGTTTTCAGCCATAGCACAACCAAAATTGGTTTCCGCCGTAGCACCTTCTTGCGCAGTTATATGTATGATTTTATTCAACGCTTTGCTCCGCATTTAACTCGTGATGTGGTCGATACTGCCGTTGCATTGCGTTCTAATGAAGACATTGAAGAGATGTTTAAAGACATTAAACTGCCAGCCAAATAATCACTCCCGGTATCTTTCCCTTACGGAAAGATACCGAAATATCCTCTTAAACCTAAATTAGAATTATCATCATCTGCACATGACTGCCATATAATGTCATAGCCCTTTTACTCTATAAGGCTATACTGTCGCAAATTTGCGACAAAAGTAGAAAGTAAATTCAGACTCCGCAAATAATTCGTTTCAATTATTTATTTCTGGTCAAAAGATTGAATATTTCATTCGAGGGAAGGCGTAAATTAGCTAGCTTTTCGGCTAAAGTTTCTTTAGGATTTATCTCAGTCCATAATTACTTGTGCCACTGTCTGGTATCGAAATGATAAGTGATGTCGATTGTATGAGGTTAGCAATGCCGTCAGGAAGTGAAGACCCGCAACGGGATCCTGCGATTAAACGTAAAGCCTGGCTTGCGGTGTTTCTTGTCTCTGCCCTGTTTTGGGTGATAGTGGCACTACTGGTCTGGAAATATTGGGGATAAGTATGGCTGTTCAGGTACGTTCAGAAACAGTAAAGCAAGTGTCTCAGCACAACGAGCATAACCATGACGTTCGTGAAAAGTCTGTTGCAAGTGTACCGGCCTCATGGAAACTGACACCACAACAGCAGGCATTTATTGATGTCTTCGCAGATGATGAACCTAAAAAACAATAACGTCGTGAATTTGGCTTTTCCTGTAATAGCTGTAAGAACGTTCCTGCGCTTTTGTACTCTTTAATAAATACACATTATCAATATAGAAATGTGCATCCCTCAACAAGCTAAATAAATACATGTCTGGTGTTACATTGAAGAATAACGTGTCAGCTCTCAAATACTGGTCCTGGATCGGTGCTTTTGCACTCTCGTTCTTGTTCTGGTGTCAGCTTTTCTGGCTGACCCTCAACTGAATCATAAAACCTCGCTACGGCGGGGTTTTTTACATTTCTCTCGCAGTTAAATACCCAGAGGAATTTATCAATTTGGGTTGTTATCAAAACGTTACGACGTCTTTGTGTTATCTTTAATTACGGCCCTGATAATTATCAGGGTATCTCTGTGATTATGGAGGCGCTTATGTCGTTAACCCTACGCGAAGCCAGTAAGGATACGCTGCAGGCAAAGAATAAGACCTGGCATTTCTTCAGCTTACCGCTGGCCGCCGATCAACTTGGGGACATTTCCCGATTACCCAAGTCTCTGAAAGTACTGCTTGAAAATCTCTTGCGTTGGCAGGATGAGGAATCGGTTACTGCCGATGATATTCGGGCTCTGGCGGGGTGGCTGGAACATGCCCATGCCGACAGAGAGATTGCCTATCGGCCTGCTCGCGTATTAATGCAGGACTTTACTGGCGTTCCCGCCGTTGTTGACCTCGCTGCAATGCGTGAAGCCGTTAAACGCCTGGGGGGCGATACCGCGAAAGTAAACCCGCTTTCGCCAGTCGATCTTGTCATTGACCACTCTGTTACCGTTGACCATTTCGGTGATGAAGAGGCGTTTAACGAGAATGTTCGCCTCGAAATGGAGAGAAACCATGAACGATATGTGTTCCTGAAATGGGGACAACAAGCATTTAGCCGCTTCAGCGTTGTTCCCCCAGGAACGGGGATCTGCCATCAGGTCAACCTTGAGTATCTGGGGAAAACTGTCTGGGGCGAATTGCAGGATGACGCGTGGGTGGCATATCCGGATACGCTTGTGGGGACCGATTCACACACCACGATGATCAATGGTCTGGGCGTATTGGGGTGGGGAGTAGGCGGCATTGAGGCTGAAGCCGCCATGCTTGGCCAACCGGTGTCGATGCTCATTCCGGACGTCGTCGGTTTCAAACTCAAAGGAAAACTGCCGGAAGGTATTACGGCTACTGATCTGGTACTGACGGTAACCCAGATGCTGCGTAAGCATGGTGTGGTGGGCAAGTTTGTCGAATTTTATGGGGACGGTCTTGATTCGCTGCCATTAGCTGATCGCGCGACGATCGCCAATATGTCGCCAGAATATGGTGCGACCTGCGGCTTTTTCCCGGTAGATAATGCAACGCTTGAGTATTTGCGTCTTAGTGGGCGTAGTGAGGAGCAGGTAGCGTTGGTTGAAACCTACACCAAAGCGCAGGGCATGTGGCGTAATCCGGGCGACGAACCTGTCTTTACCAGTACGCTGGAGCTGGATATGGGAAGCGTAGAGCCAAGCCTTGCGGGACCAAAACGTCCGCAGGATCGCGTTGCGCTGAACAATGTACCTAAGGCATTTGCGGCCAGTAATGAACTGGAGCTTAATGCTTCGAAAAAAGATCATCGCCCTGTCGATTATGTTATGAACGGGCATCAGTATCAGTTGCCTGATGGCGCGGTTGTTATTGCGGCGATCACCTCATGCACCAACACCTCGAATCCTGGTGTGCTAATGGCGGCAGGATTGCTGGCGAAAAAGGCGGTGGAAAAAGGGCTTAAGCCCCAACCGTGGGTAAAAGCATCGCTTGCGCCAGGGTCGAAAGTCGTTTCCGATTACCTTGCTCGGGCGAAACTTACGCCGTTTCTGGATGCGCTGGGGTTTAACCTGGTGGGTTATGGCTGCACAACCTGCATTGGCAATTCAGGGCCGTTACCGGAGCCTATCGAGCTGGCCATTAAACAGGGCGATCTGACGGTTGGCGCTGTTTTGTCAGGTAACCGAAATTTTGAAGGGCGTATTCACCCGCTGGTGAAAACTAACTGGCTGGCCTCGCCGCCACTGGTGGTGGCTTACGCGCTGGCCGGGAACATGAACATCAACCTGGTTTCAGACCCCATTGGGTATGACCGAAATAACGATCCTGTATATCTCAAAGATATCTGGCCCTCATCGTATGAAATTGCACGCGCTGTTGAGAAGGTATCTACCGAGATGTTCCACAAAGAGTATGCCGAAGTGTTTGAAGGGACTCCAGAATGGAAAGCGATCGATGTTGTGGGGTCCGACACCTATGGCTGGCAGGATGATTCAACCTATATTCGGCTTTCACCGTTCTTTGACGACATGCAGGCGCAGCCAAAACCGCTGGAAGATATCCGCAGTGCGAGGATTCTGGCCATGCTGGGGGATTCGGTGACCACAGACCATATTTCTCCCGCTGGGAGTATTAAGGCCGACAGCCCGGCGGGACGTTATCTGCAGGGGCGCGGTGTGGAGAGACGTGATTTTAACTCCTACGGTTCACGCCGTGGGAACCATGAAGTGATGATGCGTGGTACTTTTGCCAATATCCGTATCCGTAATGAAATGGTTCCAGGAATAGAAGGCGGCATGACCCGTTTTCTGCCAGGCAAGGATGTGGTGTCTATCTATGACGCGGCCGTAAGCTATCAACAGGAAGGTACACCCCTGGCGGTAATTGCCGGGAAAGAGTACGGATCGGGTTCCAGTCGCGACTGGGCAGCCAAAGGGCCACGGCTTCTTGGCGTGCGCGTGGTGATTGCTGAATCGTTTGAACGTATTCACCGTTCGAACTTGATTGGCATGGGGATTTTGCCGCTGGAGTTTCCGCAAGGCGTCACGCGTAAAACACTGGGGCTGAACGGGGAGGAGCTGATAGATATCAGTGGTCTGCAAACGTTGCAACCAGGCAAAACTGTGCCGGTGAAATTAACGCGTGCTGACGGGAAAACGGAAATACTGGAATGTCGCTGTCGCATTGATACATCAACGGAACTGACGTACTACCAGAACGACGGCATTTTGCATTACATGATTCGCAAGATGCTGGATTGATGAGATGTGCCCGGCGCGCAATGGCGTTGCCGGGCATAACATACCATTACTCGTTGAGCAGATGGCCCATTTTCGCGGCTTTCGTGTCGAGGTAGTGCGCATTTTTAGGGTTACGCCCCACAATCAGGGGGACGCGTTCGACGATATTGATCCCGGCTTCCGTCAGGATCTCCACTTTACGCGGGTTGTTCGTCAGCAGACGTACTTCATCGACACCCAGCAGCTTGAACATGTCCGCGCACAGAGTGAAGTCACGTTCATCCGCAGCAAAACCGAGTTGATGGTTCGCTTCGACCGTATCGTAGCCCTGGTCCTGGAGTGCATAAGCGCGAATTTTATTCAGCAGGCCAATGTTACGGCCTTCCTGTCGGTGATAGAGCAGTACACCACGGCCTTCTTCCGCAATATGGGAAAGCGCCGCTTCCAACTGAAAACCGCAATCACAACGGAGGCTGAACAGGGCGTCTCCGGTCAGGCACTCAGAATGGACGCGAGACAGTACGGATGTTTGCCCGGTGATATCGCCAAACACTAAGGCGACATGATCCTGCCCGGTTGCCAGTTCTTCAAATCCCACCATCAGGAAATCGCCCCATGGGGTTGGCAGTTTGGCTTCTGCCACACGTTTAAGCTGCATGTGATTCTCCAGATTATGCTGACACGTTCCGTGTCTTTCGCCTGTTTGGCTTTCTGTATTTGTTCATTTTGCCACAAGCTCAGCACGTTCGCCTAATCACCGCCATGCTATATGAACGTTAAACGCACAATCCGACATTTTCCTGCGTCAGGGAAAATCAGTTATGATTGCGATGCTTAGCAAACAAGGAAAAAACATGCTTTCAATTGCCCTTCGTACGGCAGCAGGCGCTGCTTTGTTGCTCATTATGCCTTTGGTCGCGTGGCTCTCTGGCTGGCTTTGGCAACCAGGGCAGAATGCCACATGGCTGAAAATGCTGTACTGGATTACAGAAACGGTCACTCAACCCTGGGGGATTATTACGCATGTTCTTTTGTGCGCCTGGTTCTTATGGTGCTTGCGTTTTCGTTTACGTCCCGCATTAATGCTTTTTGCGATCCTCGGCGGTGCTATCCTGGTCGGCCAGGGGATTAAATCCTGGGTGAAAGATCATGTACAAGAACCCCGACCATTCGTCGTATGGCTGGAAAAAACGCATCATATTTCAGTAGATGAGTTCTACAATTTAAAGCGTAAAGACCGTGGCGCTCTGGTGAAAGAGCAACTTGCGGAACAACACGATATTCCAAAATTTCTACGTAAACACTGGCAAAAAGAGACCGGATTCGCGTTTCCGTCAGGTCACACCATGTTTGCGGCAAGCTGGGCGTTACTGGGGGTAGGGTTGCTTTGGCCGCGTCGTCGCGCCGTAACGATTACAGTACTGCTAGTCTGGGCAACCGGTGTGATGGGAAGCCGTATGTTGTTGGGCATGCACTGGCCACGTGATTTAGTCGTGGCTACGTTGATCTCCTGGGTGCTGGTAACAGTTGCCACCTGGATTGCACAAAGGATCTGCGGGCCACTCACGCCGCCATCAGAAGAGCAGAAAGAAATCGCGGAAAGAGAACAACACGGTGTGTGACGGTTGAATTTCGATGTTTCGCCCATAAATCCATAGCTGGCGTGCTACTTTTTCCGTTTCGCGTCCGTCGCTAAAATGGTAGTTTATAAGGCTGATTGCGGTGAGTTGAACAGACTTTATTCGCTTAATCCACATAACGGGAAGTAATGTGAAATATTTACTCATTTTCTTACTGGTGTTGGCGATTTTTGTCATTTCTGTCACATTGGGTGCGCAAAACGATCAGCAGGTGACGTTTAATTATTTGCTGGCACAAGGCGAGTATCGGGTTTCAAGCCTGCTTGCGGTCTTGTTCGCGGCGGGTTTTGTCATCGGCTGGCTGGTTTGTGGGTTATTCTGGCTTAAAGTTCGTGTTTCGCTTGCGCGTGCCGATCGTAAAATTAAACGACTTGAACATCAAATTGCGCCCGCGACTGACATCCCGGAGAGTTCTGGTGTGCCGGTAGTCAAGGAATAATCGAATATGCTGGAGTTGTTGTTTCTGCTTTTGCCTGTAGCCGCAGCCTATGGCTGGTATATGGGCCGCAGAAGTGCGCAACAAACAAAACAGGATGAAGCCAACCGACTTTCCCGTGACTACGTTGCGGGGGTTAACTTCCTCCTGAGCAACCAACAGGACAAAGCGGTAGACCTGTTCCTCGACATGCTTAAAGAGGACACCGGAACCGTTGAAGCGCATCTCACCCTGGGAAACCTGTTCCGCTCGCGCGGTGAGGTTGACCGTGCCATCCGCATCCACCAGACCCTCATGGAAAGCGCGTCGTTGACGTACGATCAACGTTTGCTGGCCGTTCAGCAACTTGGGCGAGACTACATGGCGGCAGGGTTGTACGACCGTGCCGAAGACATGTTTGCGCAACTGGTTGATGAAACGGATTTTCGTATCAGTGCTCTGCAACAATTGCTGCAGATCTATCAGGCAACCAGTGACTGGCAGAAAGCTATTGATACAGCAGAACGTCTGGTGAAGCTCGGGAAAGACAAGCAACGCGTCGAGATTGCGCATTTCTATTGTGAGCTGGCTCTGCAACAAATGGGCAGCGATGATATGGACAAGGCCATGACATTGCTGAAAAAAGGTGCTGCTGCAGACCGTAATAGCGCTCGCGTCTCCATTATGATGGGGCGAGTGTTTATGGCAAAAGGCGAGTTTTCCAAAGCGGTAGAGAGCCTGCTGCGGGTTATCGATCAGGATAAAGAACTCGTCAGCGAAACGCTTGAAATGCTGCAAACCTGTTATCAGCAGCTTGATAAACAGGATGAATGGGTCGCCTTCTTGCGCCGTTGTGTAGAGGAAAATACCGGAGCAACCGCCGAGCTCATGCTGTCTGACATTGTTGAACAGCATGAGGGGAGTGATACCGCGCAGGTCTATATTACGCGGCAGCTACAGCGTCATCCGACGATGCGAGTGTTCCACAAGTTGATGGACTACCATCTGAACGATGCAGAAGAAGGGCGCGCCAAAGAGAGCCTGATGGTGCTGCGCGACATGGTAGGTGAACAGGTACGCAGTAAACCGCGCTACCGCTGCCAGAAATGTGGTTTTACCGCCTATACGCTGTACTGGCACTGTCCTTCGTGCCGTGCATGGTCCACAATCAAGCCGATTCGCGGCCTTGATGGCCAGTGATTTTTTAAAACACAGTATTTTAGTTACAACATACTAATAAAGATCATGAATTCAGTCAGCACTGTGCGGCAAGCAGCCTCGCAGGAAAGGAAATCGATTCTGTCAATTTTGAACGCTGGCAGGTAGAATGCTCGCCGTTTATCTGTTCCGCGCCGCTGAGCGCCCATAGACGAAAAGGGCTGGTCATGACGTTTGTTGCTTCCTCCACTTCCCGCGTAGTTACCGATTCACCGGTTGTTGTCGCACTCGATTATAATAACCGCGACAACGCACTTGCCTTTGTCGATGGTATCGATCCGCAAGACTGCCGCCTTAAAGTCGGCAAAGAGATGTTCACGCTGTTTGGACCTCAAATAGTGCGTGACCTGCAACAGCGCGGTTTTGAGATTTTTCTCGATCTGAAATTCCACGATATCCCGAATACCACTGCCCATGCAGTTGCGGCTGCGGCTGAGTTAGGGGTGTGGATGGTGAATGTTCATGCCTCTGGCGGGGCGCGCATGATGACTGCGGCGCGCGAAGCGCTTGTACCATTTGGCAAAGATGCGCCTTTACTCATTGCGGTGACCGTATTAACCAGTATGGATGAGAGCGATCTGCGCGATCTTGGTGTGACATCATCACCGGCAGACCATGCGGAGCGTCTTGCTCGTCTCACTCAAAATTGTGGTCTCGACGGGGTCGTCTGTTCTGCTCAGGAGGCGGTACGCTTCAAAACCAGTCTGGGGCAGACGTTCAAGCTTGTTACGCCGGGTATTCGCCCGGCGGGAAGTGACGTTGGCGACCAGCGACGTATCATGACGCCGGAGCAGGCGATGATTGCTGGTGTTGACTACATGGTCATCGGGCGTCCGGTTACACAATCTGCGAACCCAACCCAGACCCTTAAAGCCATTAACGCATCACTGAAAAAGGGGGCGTAATGAGTGACTCTACTAGTCGCCTGGTCTACTCCACTGACCTCGGACGCATAGATGAGCCTAAAGCGGCGGCTGAACGTCCAAAAGGCGATGGCATAGTTCGCATTCAGCGTCAGACCAGCGGTCGAAAGGGTAAAGGCGTTTGCCTCGTGACGGGTCTTGATCTGGATGATGCCGAATTGTCAAAACTCGCGGCTGAGCTGAAAAAGAAATGCGGCTGCGGAGGCGCAGTGAAAGATGGCATTATCGAAATTCAGGGCGATAAACGCGACGTAATTAAATCGTTACTTGAAGCCAAAGGAATGAAAGTCAAACTGGCCGGTGGATAAAATAAATGAGCCACGGTGAATGCCGTGGCTCTTTTCTTTGGCGCGTAAGTCAGACCTGGAATATACTCATCATTATCGTTATATCGGCGGAGGCCGTGATACTTATTATTTACCTACCTGGTGACCAATAATACCACCAACGGCAGCACCACCTAATGTACCGAGCGTACTGCCATCCGTTAACACTGCGCCACCGAGAGCACCAGCACCTGCACCTATTGCGGTGTTACGGTCACGCTTAGACCAGTGAGAACATGCACTCAAAGACATTGCCAAAGTGACGGCCAGAACAGTAGCGGCTAATTTTTTGCTGGTTAAAGACATAATACTTTCTCCTGAATTAACGATTCACGGAAAGAGATAGGTTTAAGTATAGACAAAACGAATACTTAAATTCCGTTTCCCGTGAAAGCTGGTTGCGCAGGTGTTACGTAATCACGCAGGTGATAGTCACTTCCTGTTATATCGCTAACATTAATTTTACGAGTTTAGGGCGAGTTAAACAGGTAAAAACTCTTAAAGGAAGGCTCGGAATTCTCTCAGAGAAGGGACGCCCGGGAGCCGGGCGTAGAGAGTGAGTTAGGTGGGATTTTTAACAATATCGACTAAGAGCCCAGCGTGTTGCAGCGCTTCGCGATGCTCCGCGCTCAAGCGTTCATCAGTAATTACCCGACTGAAGCGGGATATTGGTCCCATCATGTAAGGATGTACCACGCCAAACTTTGAACTGTCGGTGAGGATAATGGCTTCGCACTCTTTTTCCAGCACCGCATTCACCACATCTGAACGCATCATATCCCGGCCTGTGAATCCGGTATCTGCCTGCCAGCCATCGATGCCTATAAATGCCTTACTGAAATGCACCTGCTGAACATACTGGCGGGTCAGAGGGCCAACCATACTCTCGCTTTTCTTCTGATAAATTCCCCCGAGCAAAATCACTTCACAGCGAGTTTCTTTAAGCAGATGCGCGATATAGCTACTGACAGTAATGATAGTAATATCTTTTTGTTCAGCGAGTGTGCGAGCCAGCAGGGCGTTGCTGCTGCCATTCTCGATAAATACCGTCTCACCGTTATTCACTAAAGACGCGGCAAATTCAGCAAGTTCCCGTTTCAGTGAATAGTTGTTCATCATCCGTGTTTCAACGTCTTCGCTGTCAAGCGGTACAGCGTAACCATGTGCACGCCGCAGGTAACTCTGCTTTTCCAGAAGATTAAGATCCTGACGGATAGTCACTTCAGACACGCCCGTCGTTTTAGCAAGATCGACCACGCTCACACGTCCCTGATCGATAACCATTTGCAGAATAATTTGTTGTCGGGAATTCATAGCATCCATTTAAAAAAAGCTAAACGAGATCGGAAACGTCGTGCTCACACTTCCCAGGGGGCTTTAGGTTGAGCGCTATCGGGCGTGCTGCTATCTGCGCCGTTATTCTGGGCCAATAACTCGGATTTCAAAATCTCAAGATTACGAATCGCAGAGTGGTAATCGCCAGCAACCAGTATATCTAGCACGGTATCAATACGTTGTGCCACGGTTAGTGCATCAATAGAAGACATAATCTCACTCCTGGAGCGAAAAGTTAATATTTTCAATGATGCAGAAAATGGTCTCAAAAGAGAAGGGAAAAAATACACTTACGAAATCACATAAATGAAAGTGATAAATTTATCTACCCTCATGCAGTGATCTATATGTGTGGATTAGTCTAATTCTGCGCGCAAGGCGCTTTTTTATATGAGGAATTAGACTATGACAGTTATCAACCAAGCTACCTGCACATTGTTTACCGATACTGAACGTTTCACTCAACTCGCGGGTTACTACGAGGAGGAGCGCCGAACTGTCTGGATGATGTTACGGGCCCAGCCAAGGCCTTGCTTTAACCACGCATTGATTGAAGAGATCATGAACTTATCCTGGCTGGTACGACAATCGGGTTTTGCTGTTGATTTTTGGGTAACCGGTTCGCTTGTGCCCGATATGTACAATGCGGGAGGGGATTTGCAGTTCTTCGTAGAGTGCATTCAAAACGGCCGGAGGGAAGCACTACGCGCTTATGCGAGGGCCTGCGTTGACTGCGTACATGCCGCATCGCGGGGGTTTGATACCGGTGCTATTTCATTAGCCATGGTTGAAGGGAGTGCGCTAGGTGGCGGGTTTGAAGCTGCACTGGCGCATCATTTTGTTCTTGCTCAACGAGATTCCCGCCTGGGATTCCCGGAAATTGCTTTTAACTTGTTTCCTGGAATGGGGGGGTACTCACTTGTGGCTCGCAGGTCAGGGATGAAGATGGCTGAGGAGCTTATCTACAAAGGGGAGTCACACACGGCGGAATGGTATGAGCAACATGGTCTGGTGGATGTGTTGTTCGAGCCGGGGCAAAGCTATGTCGCGGTACGTACCTTCATAGACACTCTGCAACCGAAGATGAACGGCGTAAGGGCAATGCTTCGCGCTCGTACGCGGGTTTTGCAACTTCCTCGCAGTGAGTTGATGGATATCACGGAGGATTGGGTTGATGCGGCGTTTTGCTTAGAGCCAAAAGATATCGCCTATATGGAGCGCCTGGTCATGCTACAAAATCGCCACCAGGCTGCGGGACTGCGCAAAGCCAGCTAGCGCATTTTTCGTGATTGATAGCGCTTTAACCATCGCTCGAATGCGGCTGCGGGCATCGGTTTAGCAAAGAGAAATCCCTGCCGCTCGTTGACGCCATTCTTTGTCAGAAAGGCGTCTTCTTTTGCACTCTCGACACCTTCTGCAATGACCTGCAAATTCAGTGCCTGTGCGACGGCCACAATAGCGCGAACTAAAGATTGCGATATCGACTGCTTATGAATATCCCGGACAAATGACTGGTCTAGTTTAATGGCATCGATCGGGAAGCGGGCTAACTGGGATAGCGAAGAATAACCTGTGCCAAAATCATCCAGATGGATTTGAGCGCCTAACTGGCTAAACTGCTGTATCACCGAGAGCGCCAGCTCTTCGTTTTCTATCAGGCAACTTTCAGTCAGCTCAACATCGACAGGGCAATATTCAAAATTCAAATCCTTCAATGCCTGTTTTAAATCGCTAAAAATGGTCTGATCCGCTAACTGACGTGCTGAAACGTTAACCGCCACACGCAAGTTAATCCCCTTGTCACGCCATTTCGCGACCTGGCGAACCACATCAAGCATAACCCATCGCCCAAGTGGGACAATCAACCCTGACTCCTCGGCATAGGAAATAAACTCAAGCGGAGGAATCAAGCCACGCTCAGGTGACTGCCAACGGACCAACGCCTCTATACTTCTTACTTCACCCCGCCATGTCATTTTGGGCTGGTAGTGAATCAGGAGTTGATCGTTATCCAGCGCTTTACGCAGATTAGTGTCCAGCCAGAGGTATTCAAAAACACGCTGATTCATCTCTGGTGAGAAGACACAAAACTTTCCACGGCCTCCTTCTTTAGCCGTATACATTGCAGTATCTGCATTGCGGATCACACTTTCACGGTCATTACCGTGTTGTGGGGCAAGAGCAATACCCAAAGAGCAACCGGTATAAATCTCTATCAGACCAATACGGAAGGGTTGGCGCAGTCGTGTCAGAATGCGCGAGGCCATCGCTTCAAGCGTACTCTGGGAGGTGTCTGCGGCCAGCACGATAAATTCATCCCCGCCAAGGCGGGCCAGAATTTGGCCTTCATCCAGACAGCTAAGAATCGCCAACGCAACGGCCTGCAGTAGCTGATCGCCAAACATATGCCCGTAGGCATCGTTAACTTTTTTAAAGTTATCCAGATCGAGATAAACGACACCGACCTGTGCCTCACCACGCGAGTCGATAGCATTGCTGATCAATTCATGGATTGCATTTCGGTTGGGTAACCCGGTAATGGTGTCGGTATTGGCCAGTACGCGCAGACGCTCCTGGGCACGCCGTTCTTCCGTAATGTCTGTCCCTGAGCAGATAAGGAAAATTTCGTTTTTTCCGCTGCCGCTGTGAACAAATTTATTTCTGAACAGAAACAGCCGTTGTCCTTTGCGCGTTTTGATCCAACGTTCGACTTCGTAAGAGCTGCCATTGCGAAAAAAACCCGTAATATTGCGTTTTGACGCGGCGGCTTCACTCCGGCTCATAAACAGCTTAAACACGTTCTGTCCAATCACTTCTTGTTCTTTCAGACCGGTATACTCTTCGCTCAATCGGTTGAAGCGTTGAATATTGCCGTGTTGATCGAGAATAACGATGACAGAGTTAGCTTCAGAAACGACTTGTTCAGCGAAAGAAAGTCCCTGAACCAGATCGCGTGCAACGGATGGCGTGTCGTTCCAGGCCGAAGCCGTACCCGCCCACTCTTTTTTATTGATCTTCCGTCCGACCAAATGCACCGGGACATCAGCACCATACAGTGAGAGCGTCATTGTGATACTGGAGGTAATCACCGTGAGTTGCCGAACGCGGTCTGCTTGTTCTTCACTCAGTGCGATCACCTGAATAACATCGGCGCTTTCGCTGGTGGACAGGTGCAGAGCATTACTGTCAGCTGCCAGTCGCCACCAGGGACTGTGCGTACCCATGTAACGAAACAGCAAATTTTGCTCCAGATCGCCCATCATGTTTTCTCCTGCGGCTGCTCATTAGCGCGAAAATTATTCATTTGCAGTCGACTTTTCCGTAATAAAGCAGCGGCAAAACCGAAGTGAACTTATTGTTTTTTACCAGTTTTATTATATTAAAACGAGTTGAGACAAAAAGGATACTTACCGGATAAAAATTCACGTAACCGAATATGACGGCTCTCTTTTACTGTAGATAATTCTGGCGGGTTTGGGTGTATTGCGGCGGAAAATAGTAAGAAAAAATGATGAATTTGCGAGGGTGCTATAAAAGTTAAAAATGTCGGCTGCCCTAAGGTGAAACAACCGACATTTTAACAGGTTATCAGGCGACAGGGCGCGCGATAATGCTACGGGTTTCCATGCGTACTTCGGCGATATTTACATCAATCACGTCAGTGACTTTGTAAACTGTTTCACCTTTAATTTGTACAGTGCCCGTTTCCTGGCTGCAGGTGAGTTCATCACGCACAGCGTGCAGGAATGGCGCAGGGATAAAGGCAACAGCACCGTTGTCAACAAGACGAACACGCATACCACCGCGGCTGATATCGATAATTTCAGCCGCGAAACGGAAGTCAGTACCCGTTTTGTCATTCAGGAAACGAGCGTAAAGCCAGTCACCTACATCACGTTCAGCCATGCGGTTCAGGCGTCGACGTTCGGCCATTTGCAGAGTTGTGTCTTCCTGCGGACGTTCAATGGACTCACCTTTGATAATCGCTTTTAGCAAACGGTGGTTAACCATGTCGCCATATTTACGAATAGGGGAGGTCCAGGTCGCATACGCTTCCAGTCCAAGACCGAAATGTGGGCCCGGTTCGGTGCTGATCTCAGCAAAGGACTGGAAGCGACGAATGCGGCTATCCAGGAAACCAGAAGGCTGTGCATCCAGCTCACGTCGCAATGTGCAGAAACCGTTCAGTGTCAGTACTTCGGCTGGGTCAACATGCACATTATGCGTTTTTAACAGAGCCGCCAACGCTTCAGTGTTAGCCGGATCAAAGCCGGTATGCACGTTATAAATGCCGAAACCGAGTTTGTCGCGCAATACACGTGCGGCGCAAATGTTGGCAGAAATCATGGCTTCTTCAACGATGCGATTCGCAATACGGCGCGGTTCAGCGACGATATCCAGCACTTCGCCTTTTTCGCCTAATACAAAGCGATAATCCGGACGGTCCTTAAACACCAGAGCATGTGTTTTGCGCCATTCACCACGGTTCAGGCAGATGCGTTGCAGCAGATGAATTTGTGCCGCAATAGCGTCGCTTGCAGGTTTCCAGCTACCGGTGTTTTCCAGCCAGTCAGAAACATCGTCGTACGCCAGTTTTGCTTTCGACTCGATCGTAGCGGCAAAGAATTCGATATCGTCTTCGATCGTTCCGTCTGCGGCAATGGTCATGCGGCAGGCAAGTACAGGACGGATTTCGTTGGCGCGCAGTGAGCACAGATCGTCAGACAGTTCGCGGGGTAGCATTGGGATATTAAAGCCCGGGAGATAGTTGGTAAATGCACGCACTTTTGCAGCATTGTCCAGCTTACTTCCTTCTGCAATCCACGCTGTTGGGTCTGCAATCGCAACGGTCAGATGCAATTTGCCATCTGCCGCTTCTTCAGCAAACAAAGCATCATCCATATCTTCGGTGCTGGCGCTGTCGATCGTGACAAAATCCAGAGCAGTCAGGTCACGACGAGCCAAACCTTCGTCTAACATTTCGGTCGCAACGCCGTCTGGTGCTTCTTTTTCAAGGTTGTGGCGTGCCAGCGTCACCCACCAAGGGACGAAATGGTCGTCGCCGAAGGTGATGAATTGAGTGAGCTCTGCGTAGAAACCGCGATCGCCTTTCAGAGGATGACGGCGCATTTCTGCAACGGCCCAGTCACCTTCTTTAAAATCATAATCAACACCACGCGCAGCGCGGCAAGGAATGGCATCTTTCAACAGCGGGTGGTCCGGAACAATAGAAAGACGGTCATCTTTTTTATGCACCTTGCCGACAAAACGGGTCAGGAAAGGTTCGATCAGTTCTTCCGGCTCGGCGGACTCACGGTCCTTTTCGGTATGAATAACAGCCGTGATGCGGTCACCATGCATCACTTTCTTCATCTGTGGGGGTGGGATGAAGTAACTTTTCTGCGCATCAACTTCGAGGAAGCCAAAGCCTTTTTCCGTGGCTTTTACGACCCCTTCTGCACGCGGCGTCTGGGAATGCAATTGCTGTTTTAGCTGCGCTAGCAGCGGGTTGTCCTGAAGCATAGTGTTCTATTTTCGTAGCCATTGAGCGGCTCACAGTTTTACGCGATTCTCACTGCTACAGCAAGCGCTCTTTAGGTAATAAGTACGGTTATTCCCCTTTGCCAAGGGCGACCCTGAGACGATCGAGCCACCCGCAAAAAGCACTCCATGTCAGCAGGTTAATAACCTGAACCGGAGATAATCCATCATCGGTGAGCGGCGTGAATTGTGCGGCGCTGAACCGATCGGGAGAGCATGTCAGCAGGTTGATCGCACCAGGCAGCGCACTGTGGTCAACAGAGCCCTGTTCCGTGGGCTGAATACCGCCCGTCAGGATCAAGCCTGTCAGATCCAGGAGCCTGGATTCATGGCAGAGGACTGGAACCAGCACTTGCAACTCAGGCTCGTTTTGCCAGCGGGCGAGGGATTCAAGCTGTTGTGCACTGGCATAGCGCAACTCGACTACCGGCAGGATAGATTCCCAGGAGGTCAGTTGGTGACGGGTATCACCGATCAGCGCATGAGGTGGTATATGGTGTCCTGGCAACCAACGAACAGGATAGCCCAGCAGGGCCTGAAAAACGGCTACCACTCGGGCCTGAAAACCAATAAAGCCGATAATCTGATTGATCAGCACTATGTCGTCAGTGGTCAGGCCGACTTCATCCAGTTGTTGTTGCGCTTTCTTGTCAATCACATCGGGTGAGCTGGCAAGCTGGCGGGCATATTGCGTGATTTGGGCGAGGCGACGGTTGCTTTCTCGTGAGGAGTCTGGTCCAGGGAGCGGGGCGAGCAGGGCGGCATAATGGTTACAAAGCCGCTGAACGCCGCACGCCTGGGCAACGGTTAGCGCGGTGCTTAATCGGTCATAGGCGCTTAACGTATGCAGGCGGTTTACCGAAACCTGAGGCGGAAACAGAAGCTGGCACAAGGCTCTGGCAGGGGTAAACCAGCGCTCACAGGAGGCGACAATCTCATTGGGTAAGGCTAAATCGAGCAAAAAACGATCGTCGACGTTAGCGGCTTCAGGCACTAAAGGCAGAACATCTGCCTGTGAATGGTTCGACTGGGTTTCATGATACCAGTGGCCTTTGCCGGAAAAACGGCGCTGTTCCATGGGCGTTCCTTGATCTCAAATGGCGATCAATATCCTGGCGTAAGGCGAGTGATGGGAAAAATATTGTTAGGTGATAACAAATAGCAGAACGGAATAACGAAGAGATTGCACAGAGGAGAAAACTCTCTTCCCGAAAAGGGAAGAGAGTGACAACTTATTTAATTTCCAGCTCGTTCATTGCTGCGATGTTGAAACCGCCGTCGACGTGAACCACTTCGCCGGAGATACCCGCGGAAAGGTCAGAGCACAGGAATGCTGCGGAGTTACCCACATCTTCAATGGTAACAGTACGACGAATCGGGGTAACCGCTTCGCAGTGCGCCAGCATTTTACGGAAATCTTTGATACCAGATGCCGCCAGAGTACGGATTGGGCCAGCAGAGATACCGTTAACACGTACGCCTTCAGGACCCATCGCGTTCGCCATATAGCGCACGTTTGCTTCCAGTGAGGCTTTTGCCAGCCCCATAACGTTGTAGTTAGGAATGGCACGTTCTGCACCCAGGTAAGACAAGGTCAGCAGTGCAGAACCTGGGTTCAGCATGGTACGGCATGATTTTGCCATCGCAACGAAGCTGTAGGAGCTAATATCGTGAGCGATTTTAAAGCCTTCACGGGTTACCGCGTTCACGTAGTCACCGTCCAGCTGGTCGCCAGGAGCGAAGCCGATGGAGTGTACGAAACCATCAAATTTTGGCCATACGTTTGCCAGTTCGGCAAACATGGTATCGATGCTTTCGTCTTTAGCAACATCACATTCCAGAACAATGCTGGAACCCAGCTGCGCGGCAAACTCTTCAACACGGCCTTTCAGCTTGTCGTTCTGGTAGGTGAACGCCAGCTCAGCGCCTTCGCGATGCATAGCCTGTGCGATGCCGTATGCGATGGACAGTTTGCTGGCAACGCCGGTCACCAGAATGCGCTTACCGGAAAGAAAACCCATAGCTTTAATCCTTATATTCATTGTTGTGGCGATCGTCATCTCGTTGGGACAATCGTCGTTAAAACGCGGCGATAATATCACGTGTCGCGTGCATAGTTAATCCGACCACTTTTAGGCGGCGTAGTTATCGGTCTTTTCGCCACGCATCGGCGGTTAATGCTTCACCGAAATGCCCGGCAATCAGGCGCTTTGTCAGTTCATGAAGCGGAGAGGCCATTACATCGGCAGTGCTTCCGCGTTCAACCACCTCACCCTGATGCATGACCAGCACCTGATCGCTGATATGTTTCATCATGCCTAAATGCTGGGTCACATAGATATAAGAGATACCCTGTTTTTCCTGTAATTCCAGCATCAGGTTAATTAACTGCGAACGCATCGACATATCCAGTGAGGCCAGGGCTTCATCAGCAATAATCACTTTCGGCCTCAGGATAAGCGCGCGGGCCAGTCCCAGACGCTGCTTTTGCCCTGGCGCCAGCATATGCGGATAGTAACTGACGTGATCCGGCAGTAACCCGACCAAACGAAGCGTTTCGATGACCCGTTTACGGCGCTCTTCGGGCTCCAGTTCGGTATTCAGGCGCAATGGAAAATCCAGAATCTGTGAAATGCGCTGGCGAGGGTTAAGCGACGTCGAGGGATCCTGAAAGATCATTCGAATGCGCTGGCTTCGGAAGGAGTAATCACCAAATGTCAGGGGATGATCGTCAATCAGGACTTCCCCACCAGAAGGCTCTACCATGCCCGCGAGCATTTTCGCCAGCGTAGATTTTCCGGAGCCGTTCTCGCCAATTATCGCCAGCGTCTGTTTTTCACGCAGGGTAAAGCTCAGCGGCTTCACGGCTTCAACCGTCTGACGATGGAACAAACCGGTACGGTAGCGAAAGGTCTTACGCAGATTACGCACTTCCAGCAACGTTTCGACCATTTCACTCTCTCTCCATGTTCAGCGGGAAGTGGCAGGCATAAAGATGATTTTTGGCCCCCATTAACCGCGGTGTTTCAATACACTTGCGCTGGGCATAGGGGCAACGTGGCCCCAGGCGGCAACCAATCGGTAGTGACTCTAACAATGGGATTGCGCCAGGTAAGGTATTAAGACGACTTTTGTGCGGCATTGCACTACCAAAATCAGGAATCGCGCGGATCAATGCCTGGGTATATGGGTGATGTGGCGTAGTGACCAGCTCTTCACTGATGGCCGTTTCTACCGTCTGCCCGCAGTACATGACATCAATCTTGTCAGCCCATTTGCTCAACATCTGGAGGTCATGACTGATCAGCAAAATGGTGGTGTTGTTATTTTGATTCAGACGAGTCAACAGTCGGAAAATCTGCGCCTGAGTGGTCGGCTCCATCGCGTTTGTTGGCTCATCGGCAATCAGCAAACGTGGCTGGTTAGCCAGCGCAATGGCAATCATCACTTTCTGACATTCACCGTCGGTCAGTTCATACGGGAAGCTACGCATTGCATCTTTGTGATCTTTAATCCCGACACGGTGCAATAGCTCAATTGCCCGACGCTTACGCCAGCCAAAACGCTGCCACCAACGCCCCTTATATGTCCAGCCGGGGATATTTTGCATCAGCTGTTTCCCCACCCGCTCTGACGGGTCGAGACAGGATTGCGGCTCCTGAAAGATCATGGAGACATTGTGTCCCACCAGCTTGCGGCGTTCGCGCGGGGAGAGGCGTTGCAGGTCAATGTCATCAAAGCGCATACGATCTGCCGTCACGCGCCAGTTATCTTTCGCCACCCCGCAAATGGCTTTGGCGATCAGACTCTTTCCTGATCCTGATTCACCGACCAGACCGCGAATCTCACCCTCTGCAAGCGTGATACTGATCCGGTCAACAGCCTTAACCCAGCCTTCACTGGTTTTGAATTCGATGGTCAGATTGCGGATATCGAGTAACGGCATTATTCCACCCCCGCATTAATCGCCCGGCGAATTCCGTCGCCAAGCAGGTTGACCAACAACACGCTGACCATAATGGCGGCCCCGGGCAACATGACCGTCCAGGGGGCGACATAAATCAGTTCCAGTGCATCGCCGAGCATTGCACCCCATTCCGGAGACGGAAGTTGAGCACCAAGATCAAGAAAACCAAGTGCGGCAATGTCCAGAATCGCCATTGAGAGGGCGCGTGTAATTTCTGTCACCAGACCAGAGGCGATATTAGGCAGTACGGCAAACCACAGAATATTCATCGTCGTCGCGCCGTCCAGTCGGGCGGCAACAACATACTCTTTCTCAAGTTCATCATGCACCATGCTGTAAACCGAACGAACCATACGGGGCAGAATTGCCAGCCAGACGGCGAACATGGCGTGGGAAAGATGTGGCCCGGCAAACGCCACGACAATGATGGCCAGCAGCAGGGACGGGATTGAAAGCAGCGTATCCAGAATATGGTTCAGCACCGCCGAACGCAGGCCGCGAGTCGAACCGGCAAAGATGCCCAGTGCCAGTCCGCAAATTGTGGCCGCTAACGTCACCACAAATGCCCCGCCTACCGTAGGCGCAGCACCGCTCAGCAGGCGGCTCAGCACATCACGTCCGAGATCGTCTGTGCCTAAGAAGAAAGAGACCTCGCCGTAGCGGGACCAGGATGGCGGCAGTAACTGATAGCCAAGGAACTGCTGATCCAGACCGTAAGGTGCAAACCATGAACCGAAGACGCACAGCAATACCAGCCCGGCACAGCCGTAAAGGCCGATCATCGCTGTCGTGTCACCGTAGAATTTACGCCACACGGTGCGTAGCGCACCCGGCGTGCGCTTTTCGCTGTAAACGCTATCGTAAGGCATACCATTCCTTATGCTTCAGCGGGTTAGCCATCGCGCCCAGAATATCGGAGAGCACGTTAACAATAATGACCAGCGAACCAATGACCATGACACCCGCAGAGATAGCGGCATAGTCCTGCTGACGAATGGCATTGATCAACCAGCGTCCCAGTCCAGGCCAGCTAAAGACCATCTCAGTGATCATGGCCAGTGTCAGCATGGTTGAAAATTGCAGTCCAAGACGGGGGATCACTGGGGGTAGAGCATTGTGCAACACATGGCGGCGCAAAATTGTCAGGCGAGAGAGACCTCGCGTAGCAGCAGCTTTCACATAGTTCTGATCAAACACCTCAATGGTGCTGATTCGCATCAACCGAATCACTTCCGTTGTGGGGGCAACGGCAAGCGTCAGAACCGGCAACACCATATGGCGCAGTGCGCTAATGATCATCTCATGCCGCCAGACCGAGTCTGAGAGCCAGGCGTCGATGATCGCGAATCCGCTCACGGTCTTTACGGTATAGAGCAGGTCAAAACGGCCAGAAACTGGCAGCCAGCCTAGCGTTAGCGAGAAGAACAGCGTCAGCAACAGGGCCAGCCAAAAAACAGGAATCGAGAAGCCAAGCAGGGCAAGGGCGCTGATAAACTTATCCTGCCATTTATTGCGGTAAATCCCGGCCAGCATACCAACGGGAATACCGACCATCAGTGCGAACCCAAACGCCAGGATGCACAATTCCATGGTTGCCGGGAAAACCTCTTTCAGTTGTTCGGAGATGAGCTGTCCATTAATACTGGAGACGCCAAAATCCCAGTGCAGCACACCATTAAACCAAAACAGCCATGCGTCCCACAATGACGAGCCCTGAAGCGGGGCATGTGGGGTGAAATAACTTAGGCTGAAACCGATAAACGTCAGAAAAAAGAGCGTAATCAGCAGCAGCAGTAACCGACGCAAGGTAAAAATAATCACGGTTTTTTCACCTCTTGTTCTTTTTCGCGTGAAACGCCCGCAAAGGAGGCATTGCCGAACGGACTCAGAACAAGCCCTTTAATATCATAGCGATATGCCTGAAGGCGCAGAGAGGAGGCAAGCGGTAACACGGGTAATTCTTTCGCAAGAATGTTCTGCGCTTCATCGTAGGCATCGATACGCGAGGCCAGCTGTTGTGAAGAGAGTGCTTTTTGCAGCACTGCGTCGAACTCACGATTACACCAGTGAGCGTAGTTAGTCTGCGAGTTAATGGCTGCACAGCTCAGCAATGGACGGAAAAAGCTGTCCGGGTCATTACTGTCGGTGGCCCAGCCAGCCAGAGTTAAATCATGATTCATGTCCATCAGACGCGCTTCCTGGAAACGACCTTCAACAGGAACGATGATCACTTTCACGCCAACCTGCGCCATATCAGCCTGCAACAGTTCAGCGGTTTTCAGCGGGCTTGGGTTCCACGCCTGTGAACTGGTCGGAACCCAGAGCTGTAACGTGAGATTTTCCGCACCCAGAGCCTTGAGCTGTGCTCTGGCTTTCGCCGGATTGTATTCAGTGACTTTTGCTTCACTGTCATAGGCCCATGATGCGCGAGGTAAAATCGATGCAGCCGTTTCTGCTGTGCCGTAATAGATCGACTGCATCAGACGCTGATTATTGATCGCCAGCGCCAGTGCATGACGAACGGCTGGGTTATTCAGTGGCGGCTTATCGGTGTTAAACGCCAGATAAGCGATATTCATACCAGGGCGCAATGTCAGACGCAGGCGCGGATCGTCACGCAGGATGGTGAGCTGGCTTGCAGCAGGCCAGGCGAGAACATCACATTCGCCGGTCAGCAGTTTGGAGAGTCGGCCCGTTCCACCGGAGCCGAGATCAACCACAACTTGCGGCATCAACGGTGTGCCCCGCCAGAAATGTTCGTGGCGTTGCAGGCGAATATATTGCCCGGAACGGTACTCGGCCATCTGGAATGGGCCTGTGCCAACAGGTTGTCTGTCCAATAGCTCCTGGCGGTCTTGTTTGGTCAACTGCGCGGCATACTCAGCAGACATGACGGATGCATAGTGTGTTGCCAGATGCCACAGGAAAGAGGCGTCCGGGCGTGTCAGGCTGAACTCTACCGTCCGGTTATCCAGCTTGCGTACGCTTTTGACGGTGTCGGCAAATTGCAGGCTATCGAAATAGGGGAAGCTGCCCCCGTTGACGTTATGCCAGGGGTGGTTGCGATTAAAGATACGCTGGAAGGTAAAGACGACATCATCCGCATTAAGCTTACGGGTTGGGGTAAACCATGGCGTATGTTGAAAAGCAACGTCATCGCGCAGATGAAAACGGTAGGTTGCGCCGTTATCCAGCACCTCCCAGCTTTCGGCAAGCTCCGGGACCAGGCGATAAGTATAAGGATCGACATCCAGCAGACGGTCATAAAGCTGAGCCGCGAGGGTATCGACAATCAACCCGCTGCCCGCTTTTTGCGGGTTAAAGGTGTCTACTTGTCCGCTGACACAATAGACAAAACCGCTATCACGAATATCAGGAAGCGCAGCTCGTTCAGGCGCAGCGAAGGCCAGACTGCTGTACAGACCGAGTGCAAACAGGGACGATAAAACCAGACGCATAATTTTTAAGGTTTTTAGGTTCGATCTGCAAAGTGTATCGCACTTACACCTGCTTCGTAAAAATGTCTGCGGGTAAGTGCTGATAATGTCAGCGCATTTGATGCTTTTTGAGCAATGCCCTTAATTGATGGTAGGTCAGACCCAGCAGTTCAGCCGCCCGTTTTTGGTTAAATTTCGCCTGCTTCAGACTCTGTTCGAGTAACCGTTGTTCCTGATGGTGCTGAAACTGGCGCAAATCCAGTGGGAGTAAAGGGGCATCCGTTGGGGGTGCTGGCAACGTGCTGAGGCGGGTCGTGGGCTGGAAAGGATCAAGAATGATATTGTCCAGCTCCGTCTCACTGCTGCCATGCCGATAGACAGAACGTTCCACAACATTTTTCAGTTCACGAATGTTGCCAGGCCAGTGGTACGCCAGCAGGGTTTCGCTCGCATAGTCGCTGAAACCGGGAAAGAGCGGCAGCCCAAGTTCGCGGCACATCTGGATCGCAAATTGCTCCGCCAGCAGCATGATGTCACTGCGGCGTTCTCGCAGCGGCGGCAACTGCACGACATCAAAGGCCAGCCGGTCAAGAAGGTCAGCGCGAAATTTATCTTCAGCCACCATGTGCGGCAGATTGGCGTTGGTGGCACAAACCAGCCGGACGTTAACCTGCAAAGGCTGGCTTCCGCCCACACGCTCCAGCTCGCCGTACTCAATCACACGCAGCAGTTTTTCCTGCACCAGCATCGGGGCTGTCGCCAGTTCGTCCAGAAACAGCGTGCCGCCATCGGCGCGTTCAAAGCGACCCGGATGGCGTTTTTGTGCGCCGGTAAATGCGCCCGCTTCATGGCCGAAGAGTTCGGTATCGAGAAGATTTTCATTCAGCGCCGCGCAGTTGAGGGAAATAAACGGCCCTTGCCAGCGGGAAGATAAAAAGTGTAATCGGTTGGCGATAAGCTCTTTGCCCGTGCCACGTTCTCCGATAATCAATACCGGTTTGTTAAGGGGGGCCAGGCGGGAAACCTGCTCCAGTACTTCAATAAAGCTGTTGGCTTCACCCAGCAGATTATCTTTAAATTCGGCCATGGTTAAATTCACCATTCATTAGTGATATTCACCAGGTGAGAGTAGAGTGTTACTGTTCTAAAATCAAACAGAATTAGGTAAATCAAGAAGATAAAAAGTTGGCACGTAAATTGAATTATCTCTACAGCAGGGCATCGCCCGATAACAGAACTGTGAGGATTGAATTATGGGTATTTTTTCTCGTTTTGCCGACATCGTGAACGCCAACATCAACTCTCTGCTGGAGAAAGCGGAAGATCCGCAAAAGCTGGTGCGCCTGATGATTCAGGGAATGGAAGATACGCTGGTTGAAGTGCGCTCCACCTCTGCGCGGGCGCTGGCTGAGAAAAAACAGCTAACACGCCGCATTGAACTGGCTACTGCGCAACTCAACGAATGGCAGGAAAAAGCCGAGCTGGCGCTGCGCAAAGATAAAGAAGATCTGGCCCGCTCAGCATTGATTGAAAAACAGAAGCTCACGGATTTAGTCACCTCTCTGGAGCATGAAGTGACGCTGGTAGACGATACACTTTCACGCATGAAGAAAGAGATTGCGGAGCTTGAAAATAAACTCAGTGAAACCCGTGCACGCCAGCAGGCACTGACGTTACGACACCAGGCGGCAAATTCTTCACGCGATGTACGCCGTCAACTGGACAGCGGCAAGCTTGATGAAGCAATGGCCCGGTTCGAGTCTTTTGAACGCCGGATTGACCAGATGGAAGCCGAAGCGGAAAGTCACAGCTTTGGTAAGCAAAAAACGCTGGATCAACAATTCGCTGATCTGAAAGCAGATGATGCAATCAGTGAGCAACTGGCGCAGCTGAAAGCCAAAATGAAGCAAGATAACGAATAATAAAGTGTGCGGCATCTGAGTATGCCGCCGCGTACCGAAAGACAAGGAGTACACATGAGCGCGCTTTTTCTGGCTATTCCCCTGACCATCTTCGTGCTGTTTGTGCTGCCGATTTGGTTATGGTTGCACTACAGCAATCGTTCTTCACAAGGTGAGTTGTCTCAGAGTGAACAGCAGCGTCTGGCGCAGCTATCTGATGATGCGAAAAAAATGCGCGAACGCATTCAGGCGCTGGAAGCCATCCTGGACGCGGAGCATCCGAACTGGAGGGATCGTTAATGGCAGGACTGAATCTGAACAAAAAATTGTGGCGTATCCCACAGCAAGGCATGGTTCGCGGCGTCTGCGCCGGACTGGCCCACTATCTGGACGTGCCGGTGAAACTGGTGCGCGTTGTGACGGTACTGTCGATTTTCTTTGGTTTGGCGTTCATCACTCTGGTGGCCTACATCATTTTATCGTTCGTGCTTGATCCTATGCCTGATGCTGAACTGGCGGGAGAACGCGGACCAACCAGCAGTGATTTACTGAGTGCTGTTGATGCTGAACTGGCAGCCGGAGAGCGCCGTTTGCGCGAAATGGAACGCTATGTAACGTCTGATACGTTTACGTTGAGAAGTCGTTTCCGTCAGCTTTAAGAGAGGATATGAATGAATTATTCCTGGCAACAGGCGGGGCAGAGGGTTAAACCCGGCCTGAAAATAGCAGGTAAACTGGTCCTGCTGACTGCATTACGCTATGGCCCCGCAGGTGTTGCCGGCTGGGCGGTGAAGTCTGTTGCCCGCAAGCCGGTCAGGATGTTATTGGCTGTGGTGCTGGAGCCCATGCTCAGAAAACTGGCGGGTCGACTCTCTGGAAAACTGAAGTAACTTTCCTGTGGCACGCAACGGTGCGTGCCGATATTCACTAAGGTTTTATTCCTTTCACATAGCCCCCATGTCATATTTTTAAGAACACAAACGCCTTCAGGCAAAAAGGACGGCGATGAAGCGACTTAAAAACGAACTCAATTCTTTGGTCAACCGGGGTGTTGATCGTCACTTACGCCTGGCCGTTACGGGACTAAGCCGTAGCGGTAAAACGGCTTTTATCACTGCGATGGTTAATCAACTGCTTAATTTGCACGCCGGAGCGAGGCTGCCTCTGCTCAGTGCGGTGCGTGAAGAACGGCTGCTGGGTGTTAAACGCGTGCCACAGCGAGATTTTGGTATTCCGCGCTTCACCTATGATGAAGGATTAGCGCAACTGTACGGTTCGCCCCCTGCATGGCCGACACCCACACGCGGTGTAAGCGAGATCCGACTCGCACTTCGTTTTCGCTCCAATGACTCGCTGATGCGTCATTTTAAAGAAACCTCCACGCTCTACCTCGAAATTGTGGATTACCCCGGGGAATGGCTGCTGGATTTACCGATGCTGGCGCAGGATTACCTGAGCTGGTCGCGGCAAATGACCGGTTTGTTACAGTGTCACCGCGCGGAGTGGTCGGCAAAATGGCGTGAGCTGTGTGACGGCCTGGACCCGCTCGCACCTGCGGATGAAAACCGTCTGGCATTGATTGCTGAAGCCTGGACAGGGTATCTGCACCAATGCAAAGAGCAGGGGCTGCATTTTATCCAGCCGGGGCGCTTTGTCCTTCCGGGGGATTTGGCTGGAGCGCCGGTGTTGCAGTTTTTCCCGTGGCCGGGAGTGGATGCCACAGGAGAGTCGAAGCTGGCACAAGCGGGCAAACACACCAATGCCGGTATGCTTCGCGAGCGTTACAACTATTACTGCGAAAAAGTGGTGAAGGGTTTTTATAAAAATCACTTCCTGCGATTTGATCGTCAGATTGTGCTGGTGGATTGTCTCCAGCCACTCAACAGCGGGCCACAGGCGTTCAATGACATGCGTCTGGCACTGACGCAACTGATGCAAAGTTTTCACTATGGGCAACGGACCTTATTCCGCCGTCTGTTCTCGCCTGTTATCGACAAATTGCTGTTTGCTGCCACGAAAGCGGACCATGTGACCCTTGATCAGCACGCTAATATGGTGTCGTTGTTACAGCAATTGGTACAGGACGCCTGGCAAAATGCTGCCTTTGAAGGTATCAGCATGGATTGCCTGGGGTTGGCCTCGGTGCAAGCCACGCAGAGTGGGTTGATTGATCTGAATGGCGAGAAGATCCCGGCGTTGCGGGGAAACCGACTGAGCGATGGAGAGCCGCTCACTGTCTATCCTGGGGAAGTGCCTGCACGTTTGCCTGGTCAGGCATTCTGGCAAAACCAGGGCTTCCAGTTTGAGGCATTCCGCCCTCAGGCCATGAATGTTGACCAGCCGCTGCCGCATATTCGTCTTGATGCCGCGCTGGAGTTTTTGATTGGAGATAAACTGCGATGACGGAACCGTTGAAGCCACGGATTGATTTTTCCGGGCCGCTTGAGCCCGGGCAGAACGACGCGTTAAAAATGGCGAAAACGTTTAGTGGCCCGCAAGCCGAACATTTTGCACCTGTACTGAAGGAAGAGGAACTTGCGGACGAAGGGCAGGCTGAAGCCGCAGTTGAAGCCGCCTTGCGGCCTAAGCGCAGTCTCTGGCGCAGGATGGTCACCGCGGGGTTAGCACTCTTCGGCGTGAGTGTGGTGGGACAAGGTGTGCAGTGGGCTGCCACGGCCTGGCAAACCCAGGATTGGGTGGCGATGGGGGGGGGGGCCGCCGGGGCGCTGATGATTGGTGCTGGCGTAGGGTCCGTTGCCACAGAGTGGCGTCGGCTGTGGCGTCTGCGCCAGCGCGCGCAAGAGCGTGATGAAGCGCGCGACCTGTTGCACAGCCACGCCGCCGGTAAAGGCCGTGCATTTTGTGAAAAACTGGCGAGCCAGGCCGGGATAGACCAGTCGCATCCCGCGCTTCAGCGCTGGTACGCCGCCATCCATGAAACCCAAAATGACCGGGAAGTGGTGACATTATATTCCCATATGGTACAGCCCGTTCTGGACGCACAGGCCCGGCGGGAGATCAGCCGCTCGGCCGCAGAATCCACGCTGATGATTGCCGTCAGCACGCTTGCACTGGTTGATATGGCGTTTATTGCCTGGCGCAATTTACGTCTGATTAACCGCATTGCCACCCTGTACGGTATTGAACTGGGTTACTACAGCCGTCTGCGACTGTTTAAGCTTGTCCTGCTGAATATTGCCTTTGCGGGCGCGAGTGAACTGGTTCGCGAAGTCGGGATGGACTGGATGTCGCAGGATCTTGCGGCGCGTCTTTCCGCGCGAGCGGCACAAGGTATTGGTGCGGGGTTATTGACGGCGCGACTGGGGATTAAAGCAATGGAGCTTTGCCGGCCGCTGCCGTGGATCGACGGCGATAAGCCGCGACTGGGTGATTTTCGTCGCGAATTAGTCGGCCAACTCAAAGACACCCTAAACAAAAAAACACCGTAATTCCGCTATTCTGGCTCATCAACACTATGTTGATGAGTCAGCGCATTTTCCCCTATTGATAAACGATTTGTTGATCAACTAAGGCGCGCTATGCTAATTTACTTCAACATATTGTTTAAGTCACCTCAACATTAAGTAGACGTTATGGCAAGCATTCCGGAAGAACAACACCTGCAAGCATTACTTCAGGCACTGTCGGCCGCTATTCGTGTAATGGGCAGCGTGGTGTCACGCAATACAGAAATCGTGCTTCATGATTTACGCCATCTTGATTATTCCATTGCTGAGATTGCCAACGCTCATGTCACCGGGCGCAAGAAAGGGGACTCTGTCCTGGCTGGCATGCGCACTGACAGGGCGTTTATCGATGCGATGGAAAACAGGGATGAGCCTGTGACGTTATTACTGGATTACGTGACCTGGACGCGAGAAGGCAAACCCATGCGCAGCAGTACGGCGATCTATCGTGATGCGAAGGGAATGCCCTACGCCGCGCTTTGTATCAACGTCGACAACACTGGCATAGAGAACGCGTTGCAAACCTTGTTCACGTTGACCGGGGTGACACCTGAACAGGCTGTCCGCGCCGACACCCTACCGCAGACGGAAACCGCACCTGGCAATATCGAGGGGCTGATGCAGGACATAATTAAAACGACCACCGCGCTGGAGCCCGGCCATCGTCGTACTGATGTGAAACGCGCCAACATGATGGCGGTTAAGAGCATGCAGGAAAAAGGTATTTTCCTGATCAAGGGGGGCGTCGAGAAAGCGGCTGAAGCACTGGGTGTGACGCGTTACACCATCTATAACTACCTCGATGAACTCAAAAACTACAATAAGTAGCCCGTTACCTCAGGGATCAAAAATCATGTCGTTAAGCATTAATACTCCACTTCTTGAATCTCTTCCGTTGGGCCAGCGGAATAACACACGTGTATGGATGAAAATGGAGGCCATGCAACCGTCTGGCTCCTTCAAAATGCGCGGTGTCGGGCACGCCTGCGAATACTACGCCGCACAGGGGGCGCAGCGTTTTATCTCATCTTCTGGCGGTAATGCGGGGCTGGCAGTGGCTTATGCCGGGCGAAAACTGGGCATTCCTGCCCTCATCGTTGTGCCTGAAACGACGTCTGAACGCGCCCGCTATCTGCTGGGTCTGGAGGGGGCTGGGGTGAAGGTTCATGGGCAATCGTGGGCTGAAGCGCATGAGTTTGCCTTGTCCGTGTCGACCAAAGACGACGCCTTTATTCATCCATTTGATTCCCCTCTTTTGTGGGAAGGGCATGCGACCTTAATTGACGAGGTGGCCTCTGATGGCGTGAAGCCAGACGCAGTCATCTTGTCGGTTGGCGGCGGTGGTTTGCTTTCCGGTGTGTGTGAGGGACTACAGCGTAACGGACTGGGGCATATACCGGTATTTACCGCAGAAACAGAAGGAATGACATCGTTTAAGGCGGCGCATCAGGCGGGATATCCGGTCATGCTGCCCGCATTGACAGGGGTGGCAACATCCCTGGGCGCGCGGCAGGTGTGCCAGCGTGCCGTTGAGTGGTCCAGAGAAATGCGCATCGAACCCTGGACGGTCAGCGACCAGGAAGCTGTGGACGCATGCCTCTCCTTTGCTGACGACCACCGCACGTTGGTTGAACCCGCGTGCGGCGCAGCGCTTGCGCTGCTTTACACACAAAAATTACCACTGCACGAAATGAACGATGTCCTGGTTATTGTTTGCGGCGGGTCGACAACGACGCTTTCTGCACTCCAGCAATTTACGAAGAGCGAGAAATGACTGAAAGGGCCTATTACTACAGCGACGAATTGAGCATGCAGACTCAGGTGCTGAGCTGTACACCCGCAGATGATGGACGCTTTCGGGTTGTCCTGGCCGCGACACTTTTCCATCCACAGGGCGGCGGCCAGATGTCTGATACTGGGCGGATTGACACGGCAATCATGTTGCAGGCTGTTCAGGAGGAGGGGGATGTCATCCATTTCACGGAAAAGGCGGTTGAACCTGGCCCGGTAAGTATTCAGATTGACGGCAAGCGCCGAAGCCTCCATTCGCGTTATCACTCGGCAGGACATATTATCGCTTGTATTGGTGAGCAATACTGCTGGTTTGGCTACAAGGGTAACCATAAACCGGGTGAGGGCCGGATCGTATTTAAACCCGCCGATGTAACGCATCCCGTAACAGCAGACGATTTTTCTGCCGGCGCTAACGAGATTGTCAGTCGTCATCTTGCGCGGAGTTTGCGTGAAGAAGAGGGGCGACGAAAAGTGACATGGGGGACGCTCCCGGACTATGCCTGTGGAGGAACGCATGTCGTCAATACTGGTGATGTGGGCGAAATACTGATCACCAAAGTCAAAGCGAAAAAAGGCGAGCTCACCGTACAGTATGCTTTGCATGATCATCCCACCCACGGAACTGAAATAGTCCAATAAAGCACCAGGCTGTCAATATTTGTTGACAGCCATCTTCCCGATCACCGCATTCTGACTTATTATTTTAATGTTAATGGCTTAAACGGTGAATTTCCCATGCGTCTGGAAGTGTTTTGTGAAGACCGTCTCGGTCTGACCCGCGAGTTACTCGATCTGCTTGTTTTACGTAGCATTGATTTACGTGGCATTGAGATCGATCCTGTCGGGCGAATTTACCTCAATTTTGCCGAAATTGAATTTAATACCTTCAGCAGCCTGATGGCGGAGATCCGCCGTATCGCTGGCGTTACGGATGTCCGAACCATTCCGTGGATGCCTTCTGAACGTGAGCACCTGGCACTGAGTGCCTTGCTGGAAGCCATGCCTGAGCCGTTCTTGTCGCTGGATTTAAAAAGCAAAGTCGAGCGTGTGAATCAGGCGAGTTGCCAGTTATTTGCCCAAAGCCAGGATAAGCTCACTCACCATCATGCGATGCAGTTGATCCCCGGTTTTAATTTCCAGCGTTGGCTGGAAAGTAATCCGCAAGGAACGCACAGCGAGCATGTCGTGATTAATGGACAAAATTTCCTGATGGAAATTACGCCGGTTCACCTGAAAGGGGAAAATGAAACCAGAGTGCTGACCGGTGCGGTGATCATGCTGCGTTCGACGGTTCGCATGGGGCGTCAACTGCAAAACCTGTCCAGCCAGGATGTTGGAGCATTTAGCCAGATCATTGCCGTCAGTCCTAAAATGCGCCATGTGGTAGAGCAGGCACGTAAGCTCGCCAATCTGACGGCGCCTTTGTTGATTACCGGCGATACCGGTACGGGTAAAGATCTTTTGGCTCATGCAGTGCATTCAGCCAGCCCGCGAGCGGCAAAACCTTACCTGGCGCTTAACTGTGCCTCCATACCTGAAGACGCTGTTGAAAGCGAGTTGTTCGGCCATGCCCCTGAAGGGAAAAAAGGCTTTTTTGAACAGGCAAATGGCGGATCTGTCCTGTTGGATGAGATCGGTGAAATGTCGCCGCGCATGCAAGCAAAACTGCTGCGCTTCCTGAATGACGGGACGTTCCGTCGTGTTGGGGAAGATCATGAAGTTCATGTTGATGTACGTGTGATTTGTGCGACGCAGAAAAACCTGGTCGAGCTGGTGCAGAAAGGGGTATTCCGTGAGGATCTCTATTATCGCCTGAATGTGTTGACGCTTAATATTCCGCCACTGCGTGATTGCCCACAAGATGTCATGCCGCTGACAGAGCTATTTGTGGCGCGTTTCGCCGACGAACAAGGCGTGCCGCGGCCGAAACTGTCCGCCGACCTGGGCGTGGTACTGACGCGTTATGGCTGGCCGGGCAATATTCGTCAGCTTAAAAATGCCGTCTATCGCGCGTTGACGCAACTGGAAGGCTACGAGTTACGTCCACAGGATATTCTTCTGCCAGACTATGATGCCGGGACAGTATCAGTAGGTGAAGAGGCAATGGAAGGTTCGCTTGATGACATTACCAGCCGTTTCGAACGCTCGGTGTTGACGCAGCTTTATCGTAGCTATCCAAGCACCCGTAAGCTGGCGAAACGCCTTGGTGTGTCTCATACCGCGATTGCGAACAAGCTTCGCGAGTACGGGCTGAATCAGAAGAAGGGCGATGAATAAGAGTATAAAAGCCTCCGTGATGGAGGCTTTTTTTTGAATTATTCCGTCGCGATTGGAGTGGCGCTTTCCTCCACTTTCGTATTGCCCTGAATTTTTGCGATTCTGTTTTCTACCGCAGCAACCTGATCCTTGCCGGAAAGCAGGGTATAGGTCAGATCAAATTGAGTGCTGGCGCCGGGCTGAAGTTGTTTCACGCGTTTTTGTTCGCGTTCAATCGTCACCGGGTAGGCGTAACTGGTTCCCGGCTCAATTCCTGTAACATAGCCCTGTTTATGGGTGTCAGTATTTTTCCATAAGGTCAATACCGGAAGCTGGCGTGTATCGAACTGGATAGAAGCGCCTTTATCGCCAGCTTTATTCACCACTGCTGCAAGCGTTTCATGGTTTTCATCGGCAAGGGGTTTCATATTGAAGACCATCTCATCAAAGCCTTTGGTGGGGCCTGCATAGGTCTGCCAGGTATTCAGACCGGCTTTTGCATACTCATTGAATGGACTGATACTTGATATGGGGGCCAGGAAACGAGCGCCTTCTTCCAGAATGGGGGTCCCGAAGTTACTGTGATAAATGATCTGATAATCATGCGGGTAGTCCGCATGATTGGTCAAAACATCATGCAGGCTGAAACTGTTGCTACCCGGTACGTAACGCAGTTCCGTCATCGTCTGTAAATCGGCTTTCTTAAAGGTACTCTCTTTTATCAGACCACGGATTCGGATTTCATGTGGGGCGACGTCCGAAACCTCAACTTCTACCCGTGACGCTGGCGTGTTCCCGGCTTTACCATGCAGAGTGTAGATTTGTCCGTCCGCCGTAACAGGGTGGCCTGTCCATTCATATCCGCAACGGACCATCATTTCATTGAAACCTTCCAGCCAGCCTAAACCATTCCTGCTTTCGAGGTTTATAAAGGCCGGATTGACGACCTCTTTGACAGGGGAATCCCATCCCATCTTCGAGCCAAAGCCTTCAATTCGTAACAGATTCATTCCACGGCTTGGACTTAACGTGATAGTCAGGCCATCTTTGCTGCGAATGATGATGACTTTACTGCCTTCTTGTTTGCCGCCGTGAAGCACGTTCTGTTCAATGCTGAAATGTTTATCATTGACCTTCAGCTCTTCGCTTGAAATCTTCCAGTTTCCTTTCTCTATGCTGTCTTCAGCACTTGTCAGCACCCAGGTTTTAGCCGCAGCATGGCCGGAAATAAGCACCGCAAGTACCGTTAACGCCAATTTTATTTTCATTTTGCATCCTTTTTGCTGAAACGATTATGTTCTTTTCAAGGAAAATCTAATGATTCGTGGCATTGATAAATGTGATGTTCCTCACCTGATGAGGAAATGTGCATTTTTGGCATGAAATATGAGATTTAGATCTCTTAATATAGAAATAATTGCTGTGTTATTGCAGTGGGAATGTGATTTTTGATGATGATGGCTTTAACGATTCAGCTTTTAATGACTAAAAAACCCCGCCGTGGCGAGGTTCTGAGTATCCAGTCCGTCAGAATAATGACAAGAACCGTTCTAAATCCTTTTATTTCATAACTTTGCTAAGCTGTATAAAGCGTAGCGTTGTTATTACGCTTTCAGCACATCGAGTGCCGCAGTGTAATCTGGCTCGGTGGTGATTTCATTGACCAGCTCGCTGAATACGACGTTGTCGTTTTCATCAATGACCAGCACCGCACGCGCGGCCAGGCCTTTCAGCGCACCTTCAGAAATACCAACACCGTATTTTTCGAGGAAATCAGGGTTGCGCAGTGTTGACAGGGTAATGACGTTGCTCAGACCTTCTGCGCCGCAGAAGCGAGATTGTGCAAACGGCAGGTCAGCAGAAATACACAGGACAACGGTGTTGTCCATTTCAGTGGCCAGTTGATTGAATTTACGCACGGATGCGGCACATACACCGGTATCGATGCTTGGGAAAATGTTCAGGACTTTACGTTTGCCGGCGAACTGGCTCAACGTGACGTCAGACAGATCTTTAGCCACCAGAGTAAAAGCCTGAGCTTTGCTGCCAGACTGCGGAATGGAACCTGCAACAGCAACCGGGTTGCCCTGGAAATGAACGAGTTGTGACATAGATATCTTCCTGTTTACATATAGTTAACGTCGAGGCTAGTGTATGCCAACAGCGGATAACACGGCAAACCAATTTTTGTCTCACAGGTGGCAAGGAGTCAGTGATGAGAAGCGTAAAGGTCTATGAAGAAGCCTGGCCATTGCATACCCCCTTTGTGATTTCCCGCGGTAGCCGCAGCGAAGCGTGCGTTGTGGTGGTCGAAATAGAAGAAGAAGGGGTGAAGGGGGTGGGGGAATGTACTCCCTATCCTCGCTATGGAGAGAGTATTGCCTCGGTGATGGCGCAGATCATGACGTTAGTGCCGGAGCTGCAAAAGGGACTCACGCGTGAGGCACTGCAACAGCGGTTACCCGCAGGGGCGGCCCGTAATGCAATCGACTGTGCGCTATGGAGCCTTGAATCGGTTACACAACACCTCACTTTACCGACATTGCTGAGCGTCACGTTGCCAGAATCCGTCGTGACGGCGCAGACTGTGGTGATTGGTGAGCCGGAACAGATGGCCGCAAGTGCAAAAGCACTTTATGAGGCCGGTGCGACGCTATTGAAGGTAAAACTTGACGATCGCCTGATAAGCGAACGAATGGTTGCCATTCGCGCGGCAGTGCCGCAGGCAACTCTGATTGTTGATGCAAACGAGTCATGGCATAGCGAAGGGTTAGCCGCGCGCTGTCAGTTGCTGGCCGACCTGGGTGTCGCCATGTTAGAGCAGCCATTGCCCGCAAATGATGACGCGGCCCTGGAGAATTTTATCCATCCGCTGCCTGTTTGTGCGGATGAAAGCTGCCACACTCGCGAAAGCCTGGCAGGGCTTAAAGGTCGGTATGAGATGGTGAATATTAAGCTCGATAAATCAGGTGGGCTGACGGAAGCACTGGCATTGGCAAAAGAAGCGAAAGTTGAAGGTTTTTCGCTAATGCTGGGATGTATGCTGTGCACATCGCGTGCCATCAGTGCCGCGTTACCGCTCGTTAGCCAGGTGAGCTTTGCCGATCTTGATGGCCCGACGTGGCTGGCAGTTGATGTCTCACCCGCCCTGACGTTTACCACTGGCCTGCTTCATCTTTGAGGCTGCCAGCGCAGAAGCGCTGCCATGGCCTTGAGGTATTTTTCACTGGCTTCGTCAGATGAAATGGGTGGGAACTCAGCAGTAATGCAGTGCAGGCCGAGATCTGCACACCAGCTCCCAAATGAGCCGGGTGTCTCATAGCCCACGCTGGTCACCAGTGGAAGCGCGAATGCCTCCGCCAGCCATTGTCCCAGCGCGGTATGGCGAGGATCTTCAATGCAGGCGAGTGGGTCGTGGAAAGAGACAACCCAGGCAGGGTGGAGTCGATGAATGAGCTGGCACAGGGCCTGGGTTTCAGGCTCTGACCCCGGTATCTCTCCGGTCAGTAACACGACATCACGCGTTTCTGCTGAACTGTTCCAGCGATAGACGGTTTCACCCGCTCGCCAGTTTGCTGACGGGAAATTCCGGTTTAAGTCGATCCCCCTCGCATTTGCCCTGAGTCCAAGCTGACAGCCGTCCGGATTCACAGTCAATATCACGTGGTGACGACGTAACTCCGGGGTCAGGGTACGCAGTGCGCACGACAGCGTGACGATGGATGAATTCTCGTCGCCGTGTGTTCCCGCGATAATCAAGCCACTGTTGCGATCGGCTTCAGGAGCCGGAAACCATATTAGCGGTGCGCCTAAGAATGAACGGCCGTAGTGTTCCGTTCCTGGTGGAAATGCGCCGCGTTCTGTTCTTGGTCGGGTAAGTGACATAGGAAATCCTGATTAAGAGGTCGTCATTGGCAGTGTTGTGTAAAAATCGCTGTTAATCAAATAGTTTCCGTAACACTGGAATAATGTCAGATATCAACTTTCAGGGTTAAGATATTTGCATTTCTCTGATTCGAAACAAATAATTACCCATCTGTTTTTACCTGACATCTCAAAGGGGATCTCATGAAGCATCCTGTTTCGTTGCTCTGTTCTGCGCTGTGGCTGTGCGGGCTCTCTTCACTCTCTTATGCTGCTGATATACCAAAGGGTACTGTGTTGGCGCCAAAACAGGAGCTGGTGCGGCATATCAAGGATGAGCCTGCCTCACTTGATCCGGCAAAAGCGGTGGGACTGCCTGAAATTCAGGTCATCCGGGATCTCTTTGAAGGGTTAGTTAATCAGAATGAGAAAGGGGAATTAACACCGGGCGTGGCAACGCGCTGGCAGAGTAATGATAACCGTGTCTGGACTTTTGTTTTGCGTGACAACGCAAAATGGTCAGACGGTACTCCTGTGACGGCGCAAGATTTTGTGTACAGCTGGCAACGTCTTGTTGATCCGAAAACGACTTCGCCTTTTGCCTGGTTTGCAGCCCTTGCCGGCATCAATAATGCGCAAAACATTATTGATGGTAAAGCTGCGCCTGACACACTGGGCGTAACAGCGGTTGATGCTAAGACGCTGCGTGTCCAGCTGGATAAGCCGCTTCCGTGGTTTGCGAATCTGACAGCCAGCTTTGCGTTTTATCCCGTTCAAAAAGCGAATGTTGAAAGTGGTAAAGAGTGGACGCGGCCAGGCGCGCTGGTGGGCAATGGCGCTTATGTTTTGACGGATCGCGTGGTGAATGAAAAACTGGTTGTCGAACCGAACACGCATTACTGGGACAATGCCAAAACGGTACTGCAAAAAGTCACTTTTATCCCGATTAACCAGGAATCTTCAGCAACGAAGCGTTATCTGGCAGGTGACATTGATATCACCGAATCCTTCCCGAAAAATCTGTATCAGAAGTTACTCAAAGACATTCCAGGACAGGTGTATACGCCACCACAGTTGGGAACCTATTACTACGCATTTAACACGCAGAAGGGCCCGACAGCAGATCCTCGCGTGCGTCTGGCACTGAGCATGACTATCGATCGTCGCATCATGGCTGAGAAAGTGTTAGGTACAGGGGAGAAACCAGCATGGCACTTTACCCCTGACGTGACTGCCGGATTTACACCAGAAACGTCACAGATTGAGCAGATGTCGCAGCAGGAACTTAACGCGCAGGCGAAGATGCTCTTACAGGCAGCGGGTTATGGCCCACAGCGTCCACTGAAACTGAACTTGCTGTACAACACGTCTGAAAATCATCAGAAAATTGCTATTGCGGTAGCCTCAATGTGGAAGAAAAATCTGGGAGTGGACGTTAAACTGCAGAACCAGGAGTGGAAAACCTACATTGATAGTCGTAATACCGGGAATTTTGACGTGATTCGTGCGTCATGGGTAGGGGATTACAATGAACCCTCTACATTCCTGTCGTTATTGACCTCGACTCACAGCGGCAACATTTCACGTTTTAACGACCCGGCATACGATAAGATCATTAATCAGGCAACTCTGGAAACAACAGCGAAAGCGCGTAATGCTGATTACAACAAGGCTGAAAAACTTCTTGCTGAGAAGGCCCCTATTGCACCAATCTACCAGTACACCAATGGTCGTCTTATTAAACCGTGGGTGAAAGGATACCCAATTAATAATCCTGAGGATGTGGCTTACAGCCGTACCATGTATATCGAGAAGCACTAATATTTTTCGGTCAGTGCCTAAGCTAAATTAAGGTTATGGCCCGCTAGAATAAAAAAAGCCCGTCAGAGCACGGGCGAAATAAACAAATGATTCATTGATTCGTTGCCCACCGCTAGGCGGATAACGGCGTGTATTCTACGCACCTGTTGCAGGCGGTGATACCTGACAAATTCGGTAGGTGAAACAGTGAATTAAACATGCACTAAGGGGTTTCGATAGAAGGATAGATACAGTTTTCAAGGTATTCGACCAGATGCCAGATTTCACCGCTAAAAATAAACCAGTAGCCTAAAATAATAAGGCTTAAAATGATTAAGATGAGTATTATTTCTGTCTTTCCCATCACCTGATACTACCCACCTGAAGTCTGGTTCTTCGAGGTGGGCATTGTAACGGGGCTTTACTCAATACTCCAGTTTCATGCCGCCAGCACTTTATTGCGGCCGTTGTTCTTGGCACGATAAAGCGCATCATCAACGCGTTTAAACAGATCGTCGATACTCTCATCAGGGTTATGCCGGGCAACGCCTATGCTAACAGTAAAGCGGGGCAGTCCGGGGATCGTAATGCGAGCGACCGCGGCACGGATAGTTTCGGCAACCTGCATTGCGGTATCGAGTGATGTCTTTGGCAGTAAGATGACAAACTCTTCACCACCCCAGCGAAACACCACATCGTCTTCACGACAGCAGGACTCCAGTGTACGAGACAAGGAGATCAAAACCTCATCTCCCTTAAGGTGACCGAACACATCGTTGATGTTTTTGAAATGATCGGTGTCGACCAATAACAAGCTGAACTGCTGCTGGGTCGGGAGGTGTGAGAGGTTGGTTTGCTCTGTGATTAGGTAAAACTGTCGACGATTGAGCAGGCCTGTCATCGAATCACGCAATGCGGCGTGCTCCAGTTCCTGTTCAAGCCGCTTCTGCTCGGTAATATCGTGAATGATACAGAGCATGAGTTTGTCACCGTAAATCTCGATAGGGCCAGCGTAGGTTTGAACGTGGCGGGTGGTCCCATCAGCAAGACGATGAATAAAATTAAGCGGTTTATGCCCACCAGGAAGACGCGCGATTTCAGTCATTATTGGTAAAATATTGCGCCCAAGCGTGTTGATCTCCCACGTATGTTTACAACACATCTCATCATGGGAATAACCATAAAAATTAAGGGCTGCCACATTGGCATCAACAATTTGACCGTCTCTGGACGGGTCAATTAAGAGCATCGGGGCACTGTTAGTCAGGAAAAATCGGGCGTAGAAACCTTGTTTCTTACGCTGATAAGTGGCTGAACGAGTTGCCTTGAGGCCTGAAGGCGTTTGCAGAGTAATACCTTCAAACACAATGACATCACCATAAGGTTCAAACCAGGTCAGTGTCAGGCGGCAACTGAGCGTGCTCTCCTGCCGATCACGCAAGACGGTCCAGATTTCGACGATCTCTTGATCGGCTTTAAGGTCTGGTACATACATTGAAAGCACTGTTTGCGCATTTGCGGAATATATTCCAGCCCGCATTTCAATCAGCGTTTTATTCCGCATGACATCCGTTGCTGCGGTGTTCGCAAATAGGATCTGTTCTGAGACAGGTGAAATTAGCCACACTGGCGTCTTTATGAAATTCAGTGCATCGAAGCTATTTTGCGACATAGGAAATTCCTATTCATCGGCACAATGTGCCTGACGATCACGGCGGAATTGACTCGCGTGGGCTCCTTTGAAACATACTCTAGTTCACCACATCAGGCATGATTTTTTTGTGAAATAAATGAGGATTCCGTATGAACTTTACCGATTGGTATAATCTGTTTGTCGGAGTTCTTTTGTAACAGTAACCAGGGAACCTGTTCTGCTGGTAAAGGTCGAGAGAACAGGAAACCTTGCAGGTAATCACAACCCAGGCTGGCCAGGACTTCTTGCTGCGCTTCTGTTTCGATCCCCTCAGCGACGATTTTCATCTCCATTGTGCGCGCAATATTAATAATGGTTTCCACCAGCTTTCTGCTTTTCTCATTTTCCAGCATGGAGCTCACAAAACTTTTGTCGATTTTAAGCTCTTTTGCAGGAAGAACGTTGAGCATAAGCAGATTTGAATAACCCGTACCAAAATCATCTATTGAAACGGTTATTCCAGCCTGGTTAAACGCATTCAGCAATTCGATACTGCGGCCAAGATTCTTGAGGGCTGTGCTTTCAGTGACTTCAAGGATCAGGCGAGACGGAAGCAGATTATATTTTTGCAGCATGGAGGAGACAACAGTGAATATATCTTGTTGTTCAAACTGTATAGGCGATAAGTTGAATGACAATGTCCACTGACTGAAGCCTTGCTCCGTCCAGAAATGTAATTGCCGGCACGCGGCTTCAATCGCCCAGTTTCCGACAGGTATGATTAAACCGGTCTGTTCAAGAGACGGTAAAAACAAACTCGGCAGCAACACGCCTTGCTCCGGGTGTCGCCAGCGTAGAAGTGCTTCAAAACCGTGAATAGTATTCTGCTCAGCGAGGTAGGTTGGCTGATACCAAAGCTCAAATTGATCGCGCTCAAGCGCCTGAGATAGCTCCTGTAAGAAACTGGGTTCAGCAGGAACCGCTGTTGACATTTCAGGACGATAGATCGCCCAGCCGTTTCGACCTTCTTGTTTGACATGATTCATCGCCGCATCAGCTTTCAGCTTAAGCTCATGCAGCGTTTCGCCATGCTGCGGATACAGGCTGACGCCTGCGCTTAGCGTGGTATTTTGTGCATGACCGCAAATTGACAGTGGCCGACGCATGTCATCGAGCAACGTGGTGACCAGAGTATTAATTTTCTCATCATCACATTCCGGGACCAGCAAAATAAACTCATCACCACCTAACCTTGCCAGCGTCATTTCACGCGTCAGTCTGGCGGTAATTCTCTGTGCAACGCTAATTAACAGCTCATCGCCTACATGATGTCCCCAGGTATCGTTCACGCGTTTAAAATGGTCAATGTCGATGAAAACGACGGCAAATTGTTTCTTATTCAGCAGTGAACTGTGCAGACAATCCTGTAAGCGGATATCCATCTGATGCCGGTTAGCTAGGCCGGTAAGTGCGTCAAACCGGGCCTGTAGTTCCAGTTGCCGATTCAGCTGACGCAAATTATCGGTCAGCCTGACTGTGCGAAAATGGGAGTCCACCAGCGAAATAATTAACATGAGCCCAAGCAGACACAGGGTCGTGACTGAAACCCAAATCGAGAGCCCGAGTTCACTGATGCCACCTGGCATCGTGAGCGCCATATCGTGAAAATGAGCCGCACTCATTCCGGTATAATGCATGGCACAAATGGCCGTCCCCATCACAAGGGCAGCAGCAATGCGATTGATAAAGACACCTTTGCGCTTATCACGCAGATGAAATGCGAGCCAGAGTGCGACTCCAGAGGCAATAATCGCAATCACCACAGACAACAGCACAATACGCTGGTCCCAACTGATACTCCCGTGAAGCATCAGTGCAGCCATTCCTACGTAGTGCATCGACACCACTCCTGAACTCAGGATCAGCGTGGCCAGGATTAAACGAAACGGAGAAAGCGAATTGCCGGGGACCGCAATATTGATCGCCAGAGTGGATGTCAGCACGGCGATGCCGAGTGACCCTAGCGTGAGCCAGAGGTGATAACTCATGATCATCGGCATTTTCATAGACAGCATGCCAATGAAATGCATTGACCAGATGCCGATTCCCAGGGTCACGCCTCCGGCAATGCGCCAGAACATAGCGGCTTTGCGGCTAGTGAGGGGGATTTTTCCTGCACAGTCTAATGCCACAAAAGAGGCGATAAACGCCACCAGGAACGAGATGGCAATTAACACTGGGTCCCACGATACATTGAGCATTATGCAATCCCACGCCAAAGAAGGTTACAGAGTTCGCCTGCCTGGCATGTGATGTATCAGACAGGATCTCGCTCGTTCAGACAAGATTAGTTATTTATCGTGAAAAATGACCAGTCATATTATTTTTTTTATGCTCAAAAAAAAGAACAGGATATATTCTTGCATTAATCTATTAAGCATTGCTAAACAATAATGAAGATTCACAGCAATGTCCCTTAAATATGAGCGTGATTATATTAACCTGCATGAGTAAATGCTATCGCTTTGGTGCAGTAAAAACCAGAGGGGCGGGATGAAATTCACTACATTTCCGCTAATACCATCTTTTAAACCGACTTAAGTTAAACTTCAGGAATCAATGTTTGAAACAAAAAACCACACGTCGATCGTGGTGAAAAAGTCCAGGGTGGGTGCTATAACCCTAATGTTGACCAAAATATTAAATAGTGAGAGCTCTTATGCTAAGAAATATTAGTGTCCGAACGTTTATTATCTATTTTCTCCTGGGCGTATTTTTGTTATTAGATGTATTGGTGGCTTTTTTATCGAACAACGCAACGCTTTTTATTTCAGTGAATGTTGTTAATGTACTTGCAGCATTTTTACTTTGGTCCTATATGACCAAATATCTTGTGACCCCTATCAATACAGTGAAAAAAAGCATCGAAGAGGTGACGTCAGGCAATCTCGCGGTGTCTATCCCAGAATTTGGCAATAACTGTGCCGGTCGATTGATTCCGGGTATCAATAGTTTATCAAGCAATATCGCCACGTTAGTGCGTGAGATCCGCGCATCGTCTCAAACGGCGATGACATTGTCTGAACAACTGTCTGCGCGTAGTGCACAACTTTCAGTTAAGACTGAACAGCAATCCGCCTCGCTGATTCAAACGGCAGCCAGCATGGAACAGATGGCGGCCAGTACCAAAAATAACGCGGACAATACGCGTTTAGCCAGTGAACGGGCAAATGCGGCAACACTACAGGCTCGTAAAGGGGGGGAGTTGATGGGGCAAGTTGCTAACAACATGCAATCCATTACGGAGTGTGCGCAGCAAATGACGGAAATTATTACGCTTATTGATGGCATCGCTTTCCAGACAAACATTCTGGCGCTGAATGCGGCTGTTGAGGCAGCGAGAGCGGGCGATCACGGGAAAGGGTTCTCAGTGGTTGCCGGTGAGGTCAGAAACCTTGCTCATCGTAGTGCGGAAGCGGCAAAGAACATTAAAACGCTGATTGATGTGACCAGTAATAACGTGACTCAGGGCGTGACGGTTGTCTCCGAAGCAGAGAAAAACATGCATGAAATTGTGGAGGGCTCGGGGCAGGTGAGCAGACTGATGGACGACATCTCCACCACCACGACAGAGCAAGAGAAAGGGATCTCGCAAATTACGCAGGCTCTCTCAGAACTGGAACGCGTTACGCAGAGTAACGTTGCAATGGTTGAAGAACTCAACGGTTCGTCAGACGTTCTGCGCAATCAGGTGATTGAGCTACAGGCCAGGACGCGTAACTTCCGGCTTGATAGTGGTGTTCCGGCAGAGGTTTACCCGTCGATGCAGGCATCTCCTGTGGCGTTTTCGCATCGAACTGAACATTCATTCTGATTAAAAGCAAAAGCCTGGTTTGCCCAGGCTTTTGCTTTTATTGCACAGCAACCCAACGATTACGGCCTTGCTGTTTCGCCATATACAGCGCCTTATCTGCACGGGCAATGATGGATGGTGCGGTTTGTCCCGGTTGCCAGGTGGCCAGCCCCTGACTTACGGTGACTAAAGGATTGACGAGCGAAAGGACATGCGGAAGTGCCTGCGTGCGCAATGCCTGAGTGATGTTTTCTGCTGTATTGAGCAACATGTCGAGGGTTGCGTCGGGCAGTAACAGAACAAACTCTTCCCCACCAAAACGACCCACCACTCCTTTGCTTTCTTGTGTGGCGAACTCAAGTGTTTGTGCAATGGCAACCAGACACGCATCACCCTGCTGATGGCCATAATAGTCGTTATAAAGCTTGAAATGATCAACATCCAGCATGATCAGGCCAAAACCTGTACCGTCACGCTGATGGTTTAGAATCTCTTGATCATCCATCCTTGCTTCGAAGGATCGACGGTTGGCAAGGTCGGTTAACGGATCTTTGCTGGCCAATTGCCCTAATTGCTGAATCAGATCTGCATTTTCCTGCTCGCGGCGTAACGCCAAAAGAAACCAGCTATTGAGAATACGTCGGCCAGATTCAATCAGACCAGCCAGCAGTATCCATAATAATGCGTTCAGTACGGTGAGACTGGAGGGGTGAAATAGCGTCGTGACGAGAATGGTTAGCCATACAGGTACAATAAAGCTCAGTAACACCTTTGGGTCGAAATAAAGCGAGATAAGTGCAGTAAAAAGTAATAACGCGGCAAACGGAAAAATGATGCGGATATCTTCGCTGGCAATGAGTACATAAAAGCAGATTGCCCAGCAGAGGCTTAGGCCGACAACGCTCACTTTCGCCAATTTTCTTAGCCAGTTGGCATGTTGCAGCGGGGCCATCCGTAGGATGAAAAGTACGGCGACTGAGAGCGTCAGGTCGATAACCATCACCGACTCCAGCAAATCCTGAGGACTAAGTGGTGATGTCAGAGCGTCGAAGGTAGAGAAATAGCGACGTCCTAATATAAATAAGGAGAACAGGATGTTTACCCACAGGAACCAGGTCATGCTTGTTTTTATGGCAATTGAGCGCATTTCGGCCAGACGAAAATCGAATGCCGCACAGGGCTTTTTTATTGTCACCAGGTCACTCCGGGATACGTTTAGATCAAATTGGCAGCATTTCATTAACTCTAACGTTTTGCCTGCGCCTGTCCGCTGTAACCTTTATTGAAACGAACAATTTATGAGCGAATTCAGTATTATGCTGTACATAAATATTGCTTAACGTTGACCGAAAGCTAGACTGACAACGAAAGTAATGAAAAGTGGAGGCGCTGTGGAAGGCATTAAAGGCTCTGAAGTTAACGTTCCTGACGCGGTTTTTGCGTGGGTGTTTGACGGTCGTGGCGGAGCCAGACCACTTGAAGACAGTGATAGCATCGACAGTGAACACCCCTGTTGGCTGCATCTTAACTACACACATCCGGATAGCGCACAGTGGCTGGCTTCAACTCCCCTGTTACCGAACAGTGTTCGGGATGCGTTATCAGGAGACAGCCTGCGGCCACGAGTCAGTCGATTGGGCGACGGTACACTGATTACGTTACGCTGCATTAATGGTAGTACAGATGAACGCCCCGACCAGTTGGTCGCGATGCGCGTCTATATGGACGAGCGCATGATTGTCTCTACTCGCCAGAGAAAAGTTCTGGCGCTGGATGACGTGGTGAATGACTTGAAAGAGGGTACGGGGCCGGTCGACTGCGGTGGATGGCTTGTTGATGTCTGCGACGCACTGACCGACCACGCCAGTGAATTTATTGAAGAACTGCACGATAAAATTATCGACCTGGAAGACAATCTCCTCGACCAGCAAATTCCCCCCCGCGGCTTTCTGGCGCTGTTACGCAAACAGTTGATTGTGATGCGACGTTATATGACACCGCAGCGAGATGTCTATGCACGTCTGGCCAGTGAACGCCTCAACTGGATGAATGATGACCAGCGTCGGAGAATGCAGGATATTGCTGACAGGCTGGGACGCGGTCTTGATGAAATCGATTCCTGTATTGCCAGAACTGCCGTGATGGCGGATGAAATTGCCCAGGTGATGCAAGAATCACTGTCGAGAAGAACATACACAATGTCATTAATGGCGATGGTGTTTCTACCCAGCACATTTTTAACCGGGTTGTTTGGCGTTAACCTGGGGGGAATTCCGGGAGGGGGATATCAGTTTGGCTTTACGGCATTTTGCATCATGTTAGTGGTTTTGATTGGCGGTGTTGCATGGTGGTTGCATCGTAGTAAATGGTTGTAAATTTACGTTTTTTCATTTCTGATAACACCTTAAAACGCTATTTTGTTTGAGCGAAGTCAATAAACAACAGCCGTGTAAGGTGCACTATTACTCCCGCAGGTGAATGCAACGTCAAGCGATGGGCGTTGCGCTCCATATTGTCTTACTTCCTTTTTTGAATTACTGCATAGCACAATTGATTCGTACGACGCCGACTTAATAGTCGGCTTTTTTTTGCCTTCAGAATTTGAGCGTCTACCCTAAAAGGGGCATTCCCAATTATGGAGGGTAAAATGAATGCACTTTTCGCTCGACTAACCCTGCAAAAAAGTCTGTTGGCTTCGGTTCCTGCCGATCCCATACCGCTTCCCGATCCTGTACCTCGTCCTCAACCCATGCCAGACCCGCCGCCAGACGAAGAACCGATTAAAATGTCGCATCGGAACCCGAGATCTGCGAGGATACGCGCCTGCTGATTGTAAGCCTTTTGACCACGAGACAACATTGTGACCGCTTTTTCAACACTGAATGTTCTGCCTGCTGCCCAACTCGACAATTTGAATGAGCTGGGTTATCTCACTATGACCCCGGTACAAGCTGCCGCACTACCTGCCATTCTTGAAGGACGTGATGTACGCGTGCAGGCAAAAACGGGCAGTGGCAAAACGGCTGCATTTGGTCTTGGAATTTTGCAGCATATTGATGCGGGTCTGTTTCAGACGCAATCTCTGGTGTTGTGTCCGACGCGTGAGCTGGCCGAGCAGGTTGCAGGCGAACTGCGCCGCCTGGCACGTTTCCTGCCGAATACGAAAATTTTGACGCTTTGCGGAGGTCAGCCTTTTGGTGCACAGCGTGATTCGCTCCAGCATGCACCGCATATCATCGTGGCGACACCGGGACGTTTGCTTGATCACCTGCAAAAAGGAACGGTCTCGTTTGATGCATTGCAAACACTGGTCATGGATGAGGCTGACCGTATGCTGGATATGGGATTCAGCGACGCCATTGACGAAGTCATCCGCTTTGCTCCCGCAAATCGCCAGACGCTGTTGTTCTCTGCTACCTGGCCTGAAGCCATTGCAGCGATCAGTGGGCGCGTACAGCAAAATCCATTAACGATTGAAATTGATAGTGTGGATGCGCTGCCAGCCATTGAGCAACAGTTCTTCGAAACCACTCAGCAAGGTAAGATTTCTCTGCTGCAAAAGCTGCTCAGTCAGCATCAGCCTGCATCCTGCGTTGTGTTCTGTAATACCAGGAAAGATTGCCAGTCGGTCTGTGATGCCCTGAACGCAGCCGGGCAGAGTGCATTGTCTCTGCATGGCGATCTGGAGCAACGCGACCGCGACCAAACCCTTGTGCGCTTTGCGAATGGCAGTGCACGAGTACTGGTTGCAACTGATGTTGCAGCGCGTGGTCTGGATATCAAATCGCTTGAGCTGGTGGTCAATTTCGAACTGGCCTGGGATCCTGAGGTGCATGTTCACCGCATCGGGCGTACTGCACGTGCCGGGAACAGTGGCCTTGCGATCAGTTTCTGCGCACCGGAAGAAGCACAACGTGCCAATATTTTATCTGAAATGCTGCAACTCAAACTGAACTGGCTGAGCGCGCCGGGTAACGTAAGCGTTGTCCCGCTGGATGCCGAAATGGCAACGCTCTGTATTGATGGTGGCAAAAAGGCCAAGATGCGTCCCGGTGATGTTCTGGGGGCGCTGACAGGGGATGTTGGGCTGGATGGTGCAGACATCGGCAAGATCGCGGTACATCCTGCACATGTTTATGTTGCGGTTCGTCAGTCTGTGGCTCAGAAAGCCTGGAAACAATTGCAGAATGGTAAAATTAAAGGCAAGACCTGTCGGGTTCGGTTGCTGAAATAATCACAAAAAAGCGTCTCAGAACCTGTTTCTGAGACGCTCATTATCTACTTCACTTCGACGACGTTCAGACGCAGCTCATCGAGTTGCGCATCTTCTTCTTCCGGCTGCCAGCCAGCAGGTTGCATCGGGATCTCTTCACGATCAAATGCCAAATCGCCGCCATCTACCACGTCTGAATCATGGTTAATACCTTTGAAGTCGAACAGATCGATGTCTGCCAGATGGGAAGGCACAACGTTCTGCATGGCACTGAACATGGTTTCAATCCGGCCGGGGTAGCGTTTGTCCCAGTCACGCAGCATATCGCCAATCACCTGACGTTGCAGGTTTGGCTGGGAGCCACAGAGGTTGCAAGGAATGATTGGGAATCCTTTTGCCTCTGAAAAACGCTCAATGTCTTTTTCACGGCAGTAGGCCAGGGGACGGATTACGATATGTTTGCCATCATCACTCATCAACTTTGGCGGCATACCTTTCATTTTGCCGCCGTAGAACATATTCAGGAACAGTGTTTGCAGAATATCGTCCCGGTGATGCCCCAGCGCAATTTTGGTTGCGCCCAGTTCCGTTGCCGTACGATAAAGAATGCCGCGGCGCAGGCGTGAACACAGGGAGCAGGTTGTTTTCCCCTCTGGGATCTTGTCTTTAACAATACCGTAGGTATTTTCCTCAACGATTTTGTATTCAACACCCAGTTTTTCCAGATACTCCGGAAGAATATGTGCCGGGAAACCCGGTTGTTTTTGATCGAGATTTACCGCCACCAGCGAAAAGTTCACGGGTGCGCTTTGCTGCAGATTTCGCAGGATCTCCAGCATGGTATAACTGTCTTTGCCCCCTGAAAGGCAGACCATAATGCGATCACCTTCTTCAATCATATTGAAGTCAGCAATAGCTTCGCCGACGTTACGGCGCAGTCGCTTTTGCAGTTTATTCAGGTTGTATTGTTCTTTTTTTGTAACTTCTTGATTTTGCGACATTTAATAATAACTCAATTCGTTCGTGGCTAAAGCAACGCATCTATCCAGCCAATAAAAAGGCTTCGATGGCAGGATTGTAGCAAGAAATCATGGCGATCACGCGAAAGTGTGTCGTGTATGGTACGGATTGCTGCGATGATTACCAGCATGATTTTTAGCTGACGTTCTCACAAAATGGGCTGAAGCGTCAGGTGGGAGAGATGAGGGGCTAGCTATCTTTGGCCTGAAGATGCGGTATACTTCCGAGAGGAAAAATGATGATGAAAAAAAACGACGTTTTTTCAGCAATTAAGCATGCACTTAGCGTTGCCAATAAAGGCGATCAAACAGTCACGGTCCAGTTGCAAATTATAAAATATTACAGTGAGCTGAAGGGATTAAGTGCCAGAGAATTTGTTGAGGAGGTGGGATTGAAACCTTCGCTTGTTACGCTGTTTACTGACTCAATGAAACTTGCGCGCAAGCTGACCGAAACAGGGATGAATAAAGATAAACTATGACCGTACAAGCCCATTTATCAGGGCAGTAATCGCTATTTTTAATGTTGATTGGGGGTAAAAATATGAGTGATTTTTATAGTGAAATTGACGATCCAGATATGGTGGAGATTATCGCGGAACAATTTTATTTGTACATGCAAACCAGAGATGAACAAGTTGTTTCAAGCGATTTTTTAATCACGAGTGGGCAAAGCGCACAGGAGGTTGCAGAGCAAATGGTTGACGTTATTACGAATCCTGAATTCCCCAAATACCGGGAGATCTCGCACGATGCGGGCCAGGGGCGGATGCTAAATGGTTTTCCTCTTTTCACCTTGTCAGCTGAAAAATAGAATGTGAATTTTCCCTCTGAAGAGGGATTTAATTGCCTTCAATGTGGTTGAGTAAAGTGCCGAGGTGTCCAACGATGTTACCTACATCAAAAATTAATGCCATCCACATAAACGCTAAAACAGTGAGTACAACCAAAGAGATGCGGCTAAACAATGTATATACCCTTACGAAAGCGATGGCTATAAGATTCAGTGTACTTTGACCTCTTTAAACTTACCCTTAACAACGCCATCATAAAATCGACCTTTCGATACTACGATCAAAAAATCCCGAAAAATGCGAGCTGGGACACGCTGATACTGAAATGTCGTATGGTTACGAAACCTGATTTCGAGTGTTGCACTCTGCTCATCGTAGGCAATTGATGTGATGCGTGATGATGTTACCGGGTGATGGTTCATGTTGAATCTCCCTGACGACCGAAACGGGGAATTCATCATCTACTATGACGCGTTGTGACGCAATATGCAGCTTGCTTTTTATCTGAGTCACATGAAGGACATACGTAAAAGATCGACTTTATTATGGCCAGGAAGAGTGGTAAATAAAGCAGTTTATCGCGTTAAAATAAATCGCCCGCGATAACTCGCGGGCGAATGTATCAGAATTGATACACCAGACCTAACGCAACAATATCGTCAGTACCGATGCCGTTGTTTTTATAGAATTGGTCATTTTCATCCAGCAGGTTGATTTTGTAATCAACATAGGTCGACATGTTTTTGTTGAAATAATAGCTTGCGCCTACTTCAGCATATTTAACCAGATCCTGATCGCCCTGACCATTACCCAGGTCTTTGCCTTTGGATTGCAGATACGACACGACTGGACGCAGGCCGAAATCGAACTGGTATTGCGCAGTCACTTCGACGTTTTGTGTTTTATTCGCAACCGCATCAGACTGATTACCGTACGGCGTCATATTGCGCGTTTCTGAATACATTGCTGCCAGATAAACATTATTAGCATCATATTTCAGACCTGCAGTCCAGGCAGCGGCTTTGTCACCGCCAGCGCTGGTATTATTCACCTGGTTATTAGAGCGGTCAGAAGAGGTGTATGCTGCGCCAGCACTGATTCCCATGCCGAAATCATAGGTTGTGGAGATACCGAACCCGTCGCCGTTCTCATGGCGCGTATCACGACCATTACTGTTGTTGGTTCCTTCCTGGTTATTGTCGGAGTTCTCATTTTTTCCCTGATATTGCAGGGCAAAATTCAGGCCATTCACCAGACCGTAGAAGTCTGTATTACGATAGGTTGCCACACCGTTTGCACGGCCAGTCATGAAGTTGTCCGCTTTGGTGTAAGAGTCACCACCAAACTCGGGTAACATATCGGTCCAGCCTTCCACGTCGTACATCACGCCATAATTACGACCATAATCGAATGAACCATAGTCGCCCACTTTTACCCCCGCAAATGCCAGACGGGTCCAGGACTGATTATCTGAATTTTCGGTGTTATTGGCTTGAATATTATATTCCCATTGAGCATAACCGCTCATCAGGCTGTTAATCTGGGTTTCACCTTTGAAGCCCAGACGCATATAGGTCTGATCACCGTCGGCACTTTTATCATCGGAAAAATAGTGCAGGCCATCGACTTTGCCGTACAAATCTAATTTGTTGCCATCTTTGTTGTAAATTTCAGCAGCATTTACTGCGCCAGCGACTAAAAGAGCGGGAATCATTAGGGCCAGTACTTTTCTTTGCATTGTGATTATTCCTTTGCAATCGTTTTTATTTAATTACTGAATGAACTTTCCGATCTGGAAAGATGTCACATGCTAAATCACTCCTGCTCAGGAGTAATAAAATAGAATTGTTACGCTTTAAGTGAAAGCTAAGGAAGGTGCGAATAAGCAGGTCATTTCTTCCCAAGCTGACTCGCTGATTAAAATTTCGCGGATCTGGGCCGATTTTT
>NZ_WLVC01000140.1:0-691 GCF_016859735.1 Lelliottia sp. RWM.1
GTAAGCAGAGTTTTTGAAATGTAAGGCCTTTGAATAAGACAAAAGGCTGCCTCATCGCTAACTTTGCAACAGTGCCGCGCGACGAGCAGCAGCACCAGGAGCAGAAGCACGTCGAGAAAAAGCAACAGCAGATCGAGCAGCGCCCACGGCGGGCCGCTCGCATCGGATAAGTCGAAAAATCCGGCTAAAGTGGCCGAGCTGCACATCAGGCCGCGCGGTTTTCCTCCCTGATCGCCGGCGCGGTTTCTTCCTCCCTGAACCGCATGCAGACTTGCCGCCTCGGACACCCCGAGGCGGTTTTTTTTCGCCTCGCTCGAGCATCGCCGCATCCGACGATGCCGAGACGACCAGGCCGCGCACGTCGAGCTGCAGCATCGCCATTGCCGACGATGGCACCAGGTCGCCGGCGGTGGCCACCGACCTCGAGCTCGCATCGCCACATCCGACGATGCGCGCCGGCGTCGACCATCGCCAGGTCTGACGATGGCGGCCGCCCTGCCCTGGATCTCGCATCGCCATTTCTGGCGATGAGATCCACGGAGCGGCCATTTAGACCCGCCAATAACGACCCGGCCAAGATAAATCGCATGACGGCCTTTTTGGCCGGGGGTAGCTGTCGTTTTCAGAAGACGGCTGCACTGAACGTCAGAAGCCGACTGCACTATAGCAGCGGAGGGGTTGGATCCATCAG
>NZ_WLVC01000141.1:0-642 GCF_016859735.1 Lelliottia sp. RWM.1
CCCTTTTGATTTGTTAAAACACCTTGCGGTCTGGCAACTGCAAGAGTCAAACAAGAAATCAAAAGGGGGTCCCAATGGGGGACGAAAAGAGCTTAGCGCACACCCGATGGAACTGTAAATATCACATAGTTTTTGCGCCGAAATACCGAAGACAGGCGTTCTACGGAGAGAAGCGTAGAGCAATAGGCAGTATTTTGAGAAAGCTGTGTGAGTGGAAAAACGTACGGATTCTGGAAGCTGAATGCTGTTCAGATCATATCCATATGCTTGTGGAGATCCCGCCGAAAATGAGCGTATCCGGCTTTATGGGATATCTGAAAGGGAAAAGCAGTCTGATGCTTTACGAGCAGTTTGGGGATTTGAAATTCAAATACAGGAACAGGGAGTTCTGGTGCAGAGGGTACTACGTCGATACGGTGGGTAAGAACACGGCGAAGATACAGGACTACATAAAGCACCAGCTTGAAGAGGATAAAATGGGAGAGCAGTTATCGATTCCCTATCCGGGCAGCCCGTTTACGGGCCGTAAGTAGCGAAGTCTGATGCAAATGTCAGATCGTATGCGCCTGTTAGGGCGTGGCTGGTAAGAGAGCCTTACAGGCGCATCAGAAAAACCTCCGGCTATGCCGGAGGATATTTATT
>NZ_WLVC01000142.1:0-614 GCF_016859735.1 Lelliottia sp. RWM.1
AGTCAACGGGCATATCGGCCTCCCTGCCTGACGGGCATTTAGTAACATTTTTCCAACCGTACGAAATGTTATAAATTATCGGACATCGTAAAACTGTTACATTAATATGTCTATTAAATCGTAAATTTGTAATAATAGACATGAGTTGTCCGATATTCGATTTAAGGTACATTTTTATGCGACTTTTTGGTTACGCTCGGGTCTCAACCAGTCAGCAGTCTCTTGATCTTCAGGTCAGAGCACTCAAAGACGCAGGTGTGAAAGCAAACCGTATATTTACCGATAAGGCATCCGGCAGTTCAACAGACCGGGAAGGGCTGGATTTGCTGAGGATGAAGGTGGAGGAAGGTGATGTCATTCTGGTTAAGAAGCTCGACCGTCTTGGCCGCGACACTGCCGATATGATCCAACTGATAAAGGAATTTGACGCTCAGGGCGTGGCAGTCCGGTTCATTGATGACGGGATCAGTACCGACGGTGATATGGGGCAAATGGTGGTCACCATCCTGTCGGCTGTGGCACAGGCTGAACGCCGGAGGATCCTAGAACGCACGAATGAGGGCCGACAGGAAGCAAAGCTGAAAGGAATCAAATTTGGCCGCAGGCGTACCGTG
>NZ_WLVC01000143.1:0-610 GCF_016859735.1 Lelliottia sp. RWM.1
AAAGTAAAAGACCACCTTCTTAGAAGGTGGCTTTTGAGAATGCCCCCTGTAAGGGGGGCTATTGTCACTTTCCGTTTACTACTCTAGCAATTCCATCTGCTGTTCATGCGTTTGTTCCGTTTTCTCCTGATGCCTCACGTATCGTCTGATAATTTCTTCATTCACTCCTACCGTATCCACAAAATAGCCACGGGACCAAAAATGGTTTCCCCATAGCTTCTTTCTGATATGTGGAAAACGGTTGTACAGCCTGATCGCGCTACGGCCTTTGAGATGACCCATCAGGGTTGATATTGAGAGCTTCGGCGGAACGATTACTACAAGATGTACATGATCTGGCTGAACATTTAGCTCCAGAACCTCACAATCTTTGATTCCACAGAGAATATAGATTGTTCTGTAAAGTTCCTTGCCCAACTTATCTTTGAGGATCCTGAAGCGGTACTTAGGCGTCCAGACTATGTGGTATTTACAACGCCAATATACATGTGATGAACTCCTGTAAAGCCCCATGTCGGTTTGTCTCCTTTTACTTGTGGTGAGTAAGCAGAGATATTCCGGCATGGGCATTCTTCAGGCTATAGCCTTACAGGAGCAATCACCACCTCCC
>NZ_WLVC01000144.1:0-605 GCF_016859735.1 Lelliottia sp. RWM.1
AACGATTCCGTCACACTGCGCCTCATGACTGAGCATGACCTTGCGATGCTCTATGAGTGGCTAAATCGATCTCATATCGTCGAGTGGTGGGGCGGAGAAGAAGCACGCCCGACACTTGCTGACGTACAGGAACAGTACTTGCCAAGCGTTTTAGCGCAAGAGTCCGTCACTCCATACATTGCAATGCTGAATGGAGAGCCGATTGGGTATGCCCAGTCGTACGTTGCTCTTGGAAGCGGGGACGGATGGTGGGAAGAAGAAACCGATCCAGGAGTACGCGGAATAGACCAGTTACTGGCGAATGCATCACAACTGGGCAAAGGCTTGGGAACCAAGCTGGTTCGAGCTCTGGTTGAGTTGCTGTTCAATGATCCCGAGGTCACCAAGATCCAAACGGACCCGTCGCCGAGCAACTTGCGAGCGATCCGATGCTACGAGAAAGCGGGGTTTGAGAGGCAAGGTACCGTAACCACCCCAGATGGTCCAGCCGTGTACATGGTTCAAACACGCCAGGCATTCGAGCGAACACGCAGTGATGCCTAACCCTTCCATCGAGGGGGACGTCCAAGGGCTGGCGCCCTTGGCCGCCCCTCATGTCAAACGTT
>NZ_WLVC01000145.1:0-578 GCF_016859735.1 Lelliottia sp. RWM.1
CCCTTTCTCCAGCCCGCTGCAAATTCAGACGGTGTCTGATAATTCAGCGTGGAGTGCGGGCGGCATTCGTTATAATCCTGCCGCCAGTCATTAATAATTTTCCTGGCATGAACGATATCGCTGAACCAGTGCTCATTCAAACATTCATCGCGAAATCGTCCGTTAAAGCTCTCAATAAATCCGTTCTGCGTTGGCTTGCCCGGCTGGATTAAGCGCAACTCAACACCATGCTCAAAGGCCCATTGATCCAGTGCACGGCAAGTGAACTCCGGCCCCTGGTCAGTTCTTATCGTCGCCGGATAGCCTCGAAACAGTGCAATGCTGTCCAGAATACGCGTGACCTGAACGCCTGAAATCCCAAAGGCAACAGTGACCGTCAGGCATTCCTTTGTGAAATCATCGACGCAGGTAAGACACTTGATCCTGCGACCGGTGGAAAGTGCGTCCATGACGAAATCCATCGACCAGGTCAGATTGGGCGCCGCCGGACGGAGCAGCGGCAGACGTTCTGTTGCCAGCCCTTTACGACGTCTTCTGCGTTTTACGCCCAGGCCACTGAGGTGATAAAGCCGGTACAC
>NZ_WLVC01000146.1:0-550 GCF_016859735.1 Lelliottia sp. RWM.1
TTCATCAGACAATCTGTGTGGACACTACAAAGGCAGGTTCTTTAAGGTAAGGAGGTGATCCAACCGCAGGTTCCCCTACGGTTACCTTGTTACGACTTCACCCCAGTCATGAATCACAAAGTGGTAAGCGCCCTCCCGAAGGTTAAGCTACCTACTTCTTTTGCAACCCACTCCCATGGTGTGACGGGCGGTGTGTACAAGGCCCGGGAACGTATTCACCGTAGCATTCTGATCTACGATTACTAGCGATTCCGACTTCATGGAGTCGAGTTGCAGACTCCAATCCGGACTACGACATACTTTATGAGGTCCGCTTGCTCTCGCGAGGTCGCTTCTCTTTGTATATGCCATTGTAGCACGTGTGTAGCCCTACTCGTAAGGGCCATGATGACTTGACGTCATCCCCACCTTCCTCCAGTTTATCACTGGCAGTCTCCTTTGAGTTCCCGGCCTAGCCGCTGGCAACAAAGGATAAGGGTTGCGCTCGTTGCGGGACTTAACCCAACATTTCACAACACGAGCTGACGACAGCCATGCAGCACCTGTCTCA
>NZ_WLVC01000147.1:0-528 GCF_016859735.1 Lelliottia sp. RWM.1
CGAGGAAATCGTGCAGCGACCGTCGCTCCATCGCCAGGACGTCGTCCTCGATCATTTCGAAGATGGGCAGATACTGGTCGACCACTCGGTGCAAGATCGCGTGCAGCACATAGTCGACACCCTTGCCGAACTGCGTCGGCGATGCCTCGAGTTGCTCCCGAAGTTTGCCCAGCGCTCCGGCATTGCCGTGCCGCACGGTGATAAGGTGATTGTGACCGGTGAAGATCGCCATCTTGCCGTAGCTGATCCGGTCGCCGACCAGCTCGGCGGTCTGGGCGACGACGTACAACTCATCGTTGTAGACCTCGAGCTTGGGCGGGCACAGCGGGTGCATGGCGTTGTCGATCGCCAAAGGATGGAGGTTATACGTCGTCTGGATCGCGCTGAGTTCGTCTGCGGTGGGCTCGCTAAGCGCGATCCAGCAGAAGCCCGAGCGATTCTCGTTTAGTTCGACGTGCTCATCGAGCCTGATTTCACGGACTCGCTTACCTTCGTTGTAATAATATGCGGCGATAATGGTCATGCAGG
>NZ_WLVC01000148.1:0-510 GCF_016859735.1 Lelliottia sp. RWM.1
TTGAGTGATCGGCATGGATGTTATTACGTGATCGGCATGAATGTTATTGAGCGATCGCCATGCGTGGGAATATGCAAGGGCGTCGGGCCAGAACTCGGGATCCTCGGCCGACAAGGTGCAACAGCCGACGATGCCGTCGCTGCAACTCGCGACTAGGAGCTCGGATCTCAGGACGAAGGTCTCCGCGAATGTCCGGTCGATCCGCGCGACGTCCCAGGCGGGCGTTCCCTTGGCGGACATCCACGCCGCAGCGTCGTGCATCAGCCGCACAACCTCGTCGATATCACCCGAGCAGGCGACCCGAACGTTCGGAGGCTCCTCGCTGTCCATTCGCTCCCCTGGCGCGGTATGAACCGCCGCCTCATAGTGCAGTTTGATCCTGACGAGCCCAGCATGTCTGCGCCCACCTTCGCGGAACCTGACCAGGGTCCGCTAGCGGGCGGCCGGAAGGTGAATGCTAGGCATGATCTAACCCTCGGTCTCTGGCGTCGCGACTGCGAAATTTCGCGA
>NZ_WLVC01000149.1:0-507 GCF_016859735.1 Lelliottia sp. RWM.1
ACCGTCGCTGACATCGTGCAACGACACAGAGCTAACGCTTAGGGTGTCATTTCGCCCTCAGCCGGAACCGACCCCATCTTGCAAACACGATCAAGGCGACAGCCGTTTGACCGCATCCACAAATGACAATCTGAACAGGTGCATGGTCAGGTCGATGGCACCGCCGCCCTGCTCTTTCCGCGTGTCGTACCACTTCGGCCCGGTCGCCAGTAGCTCAACACCGCCGCCACCAATGGACACATTCAGCCGCACCGTAGCCTTGTCCTTCACCGGCACAAAGCCAGGTTCACGTTTCCAGTACAGGCCCAGCCGGTCTAGCGTTTCCTGCACCGTCATTGCCCGCAACGAATCCAGCAGCGCGGGCGGAAAGGATCGACGGGCGCGACTCATGACAGCCACCCGATGAACTGGACGAGGGGGCCGCGCCGTTCAGGCGCTACTCAAAGGCAGGCGCTACTCAAAGGCAGGCGCTACTCAAAGGCAGGCGCTACTCAAAGGCAGGCGCTA
>NZ_WLVC01000014.1:0-103132 GCF_016859735.1 Lelliottia sp. RWM.1
ATCATATGCCACCAACTGAATACGAAAAACAATATTATCAGCGGCTCGGAAGTGTCTAGATTATCTGTGGCGATTCAAACATCAGTTTTAATTTCACTCACTTTTTGAGATTTCCGGTTTTTCAGCTATCTTCCAATGTCAACGTATTCAGGGATTCATAGGACTGCTGACTGTTGAATTCCGTCAACCAGCGCTCTGTAATTTCCCACGCTTCATTCAGGCTTCTGAACAGATAAAAATCCAGAATTTCTGTCCGGTACGCCCGGTTAAATCGTTCGATAAAGGTACTCTGCTTTGGCTTTCCCGGTTTGATAAATTCCCGCATCACTCCGTGTCCTTCTGCCCGCAGTACCAGCGTAAGCAAGACCAGTTCGGGGTCGTTGTCCATCTCCAGTTTCAGGGGGTAACCCGGATACTGACACCGAAATCCCCTACAGCCTGCAATTCTTCAGTACAAATTTCCTCCCAACCTCTGTAGAATCCACGCCCTGACCATTCCAAAAATCGAACAATTTTTAACCTATGAGCAATGTTACGCACCAGCCGAAAATCGGCTTTGTCTCCCTGGGCTGCCCGAAAAACCTGGTGGATTCTGAACGCATCCTGACCGAACTTCGCACTGAAGGTTATGACGTGGTCCCAAGCTACGACAACGCCGACATGGTGATCGTCAACACCTGCGGTTTTATCGACAGCGCGGTACAGGAGTCCCTGGAAGCTATCGGTGAAGCGCTGGCGGAGAACGGCAAGGTGATCGTCACAGGCTGTCTGGGTGCGAAAGTCGATCAAATTCGTGAAGTTCACCCGAAGGTACTGGAAATTACCGGCCCCCACAGTTACGAGCAGGTGCTGGAACACGTACACCACTATGTGCCAAAACCAAAGCACAATCCGTTCCTGAGCTTAGTGCCTGAACAGGGTGTAAAACTGACGCCACGCCACTATGCGTATTTAAAAATATCTGAAGGCTGCAACCATCGCTGCACCTTCTGCATCATCCCGTCCATGCGCGGCGATCTCGTTAGCCGTCCTGTTGGCGAAGTTCTGGCGGAAGCGAAACGTCTGGCTGATGCTGGCGTGAAAGAGCTGCTGGTCATTTCTCAGGATACGTCTGCCTACGGCGTGGATGTGAAACATCGCTCTGGTTTCCATAATGGCGAACCAGTGAAAACCAGCATGGTCGGTCTGTGTGAGCAACTCGCGAAACTGGGGATCTGGACGCGTCTGCACTATGTGTATCCCTATCCGCACGTTGATGATGTCATTCCGTTGATGGCGGAAGGCAAAATCCTGCCCTATCTGGATATCCCGCTGCAGCACGCCAGCCCGCGTATTCTGAAACTGATGAAACGCCCAGGCTCCGTTGACCGCCAGCTGGCACGCATCAAACAGTGGCGTGAGATCTGCCCGGAACTGACTCTGCGTTCCACCTTTATTGTCGGCTTCCCTGGTGAAACCGAAGAAGACTTCCAGATGCTGCTCGACTTCCTGACTGAAGCGCGTCTGGATCGCGTCGGCTGCTTCAAGTACAGCCCGGTAGACGGTGCAACAGCAAACGAACTGGCAGACCAGGTTCCGGAAGAGGTCAAAGAAGAGCGCTGGAATCGCTTTATGCAGCTACAACAGCAGATCTCTGCGGAGCGTTTACAGGAAAAAGTGGGCCGCGAGATCCTGGTGATCATCGACGAAGTGGACGAAGAAGGCGCAATTGGCCGCAGTATGGCGGATGCCCCGGAAATCGATGGCGCGGTGTACTTGAACGGTGAAACGAACGTAAAACCGGGTGATATCGTGCGCGTGAAAGTTGAAAACGCTGACGAGTATGACCTGTGGGGTAGCCGGGTTTAATTCCCCTTCACCCTAACCCTCTCCCCCAAGGGGAGAGGGAATTCCAGTGACCTCTTTTATCCCTTAATCCTCGGATCAAGCGCATCGCGAAGCCCATCGCCAAGCAGGTTAAATGCCAGCACGGTCAGGAAAATGGCCAGACTCGGAAATAACGCCACATGCGGGGCTATCACCATATCTGCCCTTGCCTCGTTGAGCATCGCCCCCCACTCCGGCGTCGGCGGTTGCGCACCTAATCCCAGAAACGACAGACTTGCCGCAGAGATAATCGACACCCCAATACGCATCGTGAAATAGACCACGATGGACGAAACTGTGCCCGGCAATATATGGCTGAACAGGATCGTTGCGTCATTTGCTCCCATACTGCGGGCCGATTCAATAAAGGTCTGTTGTTTGAGCACCAGCGTATTTCCGCGCACCAGACGGGCAAAGGCGGGAATAGAGAAGACCGCTACAGCGATGATCACATTCGCCATGCCACTCCCCATAATGGCGACGACCGCAATCGCCAGCAAAATGCCGGGAAACGCGAAGAGTACATCGCAGATCCGCATAATGAGCCTGTCCCACCAGCCTTCGTAATACCCTGCCAGCAGACCGAGTACCGTCCCTATCGCCGCGCCAATCAATACGGCAAAGACCCCTGCCGCCAGCGATATCCGCGCCCCCACCAGCACACGGCTAAAAATATCGCGCCCGAGGGAGTCCACGCCAAACCAGTGCAGCATTGAAGGCCCGTCGTTCAGGCGGTCATAGTCAAAGTAGTTTTCCGCATCAAATGGGGCGATCCACGGGGCCAGGATCGCCACCAGGATCAACAGCAACACAAACAGCGCCGCTGTCATCGCGACGGGCTGGCGGCGGAACCGTCGCCAGAATTCAAACCACGGGGTTCGTATATGGTCCGGCTTTAGCCCCGGCATAGCGTTTAAAATGGCCTGACGACGCCAGTTCAACAATCGCATCTTACTTATACCTGATAGCCGGGTTAATGGCGGCATAGAGCACGTCCACCACTAAGTTAATAAGAATAAACTCCAGAGAGAAAAGCAGGACTTCAGCCTGAATGACCGGATAGTCACGCATGTCGACCGAATCCACCAGCAGACGCCCCAGACCTGGCCAGTTAAACACTTTTTCCACCACAATCGAGCCGCCCAACAGAAAGCCAAACTGCAGCCCCATCATTGTCACCATCGGGATCATGGCATTACGAAAACCATGTTTAAGCACGACCCATTTTTCGCTGACCCCTTTTGCCCGGGCTGTGCGGATATAATCCTCACTCAGAACGTCAACAAACGACGCGCGGGTAAAGCGCGCCATCACCGCAGCCACGGCCGCCCCCAGGGTCAATGAGGGCAGAATATAGTGCTTCCAGGTATCAGCCCCGACCGTAGGCAGCCAGCCCAACTCAACGGAGAAGATCTGCATCAGCAACATTCCCAATGCAAACGCCGGAAACGAAATCCCCGTCACAGCAAGCGCCATACCCAGCTTATCCGGCCAGCGATTTCGCCAGACGGCCGCGACAATCCCGGCGGCAAGGCCAAACAGCACCGCCCAGCTCATGCTGGCAATCGTTAACCAAAACGTCGGCATAAAGCGGCTGGCAATTTCTTCGGAGACCGGACGACGCGACACCATCGAGGTTCCAAAATCCCCCTGCAAAACGTTCCCGATATAATGCAAGAACTGCTTATAAAGTGGCTGATCAAGACCCAGCTGTTTACGGACCAGCTCAATCACTGACGCATCAGCTTCTGGCCCTGCGATTAATCTGGCCGGATCGCCCGGCAGCAAATGGACAAACAAAAACACCAGCACCGCCACAATGAGCAGCGTAGGAATTAGCCCCAGCAGGCGTTTAAAAACATAATTCAGCATGCCTTTCCCTCTCATCCCGCAGACCGCCGCCTGCGGGAGTGAGTTTTCTTATTTCAAATCAGCGTCATCAAAACTAAAGCCCGTATCCGGCATGATGTAGAACCCGGTCAGCGCCTTGTTATGGGCTGATACCAGTTTTTCCACCACCAGCGGAACCCACGGCGACTCTTTCCAGATGATATCCTGCGCGTCTTTATAGAGGCGCGCTTTCTCTTCAGGTTTTGTGGTTTTCAGGGCATCGGCAAGGTCTTTATCTACCTGCGGATTACTGTAAAACGCGGTGTTAAACAACGTCGGCGGCCAGTTCTGGGAGGCAAACAGCGGCGACAACGCCCAGTCGGCTTCACCGGTTGAAGCCGACCAGCCGGTGTAGAACATTCTCACACCGCTCTCTTTCTGTCCTTTGCCTTCCACCTCAGCCGCACGTTGTCCGGCATCCATCGCCGTCACCTGTGCTTTAATTCCTACCTGCGCCAGCTGCTGCTGGGTGAACTGCAGCACCTTTTGCGCAGTGCTATGATTATGCGACGACCAGAGTGTGGTGCTGAAACCGTTCGGGAAACCGGCCTCTTTTAACAATGCTCTCGCTTTAGCGGGATCGTACGGCCACGGCTGATAGCTTTGCGCATAAGCAATGGCTGGCGGCAATACGCCCGTGGCTGGCGTTGCGTAACCGGCAAACGCCACTTTCACTAACGCCTGGCGGTTGATGGCGTAGTTTATCGCCTCACGCACTTTTGGGTTATCAAACGGCTTTTGCGTGACATTCATGCTGATATAGCGCTGCATGATCGACGGGCTGGCCACCAGCTCAAGCTTGCTGTTTTTCTCCAGAATCGCGGCTTGCTCATACGGGATCGGGAACGCAAACTGCGCTTCACCCGTTTGCAGCATCGCGGCACGGGTATTGTTATCCACGACCGGACGCCATGTAATCGTGTCCAGCTTTGGCAACCCCTTCTGCCAGTACCCGGCGAATTTCTGCACCTTCACAAAATCGGTCTGATTCCAGGTCAATAGTTCATATGGCCCTGTTCCCACCGGGTGAAAACCAATCTCTTTGCCATATTTTTTGAGTGCAGCAGGCGAGATCATCGCCGTTGCCGGATGCGCCAGGATATTAATGAACGCTGAGAACGGCTCTTTCAGGGTAATTTTCACCGTCGACGGGTCAACCACCTCGGTACTGGCAATGGTTTTGTACAGGTTATAGCGCTTGAGGCTGTTTTCCGGGTTACTGGCGCGATCAAGGTTAACTTTTACCGCTTCGGCATTGAAATCCGTCCCGTCCTGGAACTTCACACCGGTTCTGAGTTTGATGGTATACACACGCCCGTCGTCCGATATCGTGTAGCTCTCCGCGAGGACATTCTTCAGCTTCATCTCTTTGTCGAGCCCGAATAAACCCTGATAGAAAGATTTAGCCACAGCCTGCGACAGAGTGTCATTGGCATCGTAGGGGTCCAGTGTCGTGAAGTTGGACCCCACGGCAACCACCACATCTTTGGCAGCGAACGCGGGTGCTGCGGTCAGGGCTGCCGTCACGCTCGCGGCTAACAGCCATGTACGAGCAACAAATTTAACCATTGTGTTCTCCTGCCTGTTGTAAGTTATAACCGCGAGAATGCATTGTCCTGACGCGGCGGTGCAACGAAATGACCGGGGCCAACTTCACGAAGCGTGACACGCTCCATCGACTCACCCCGTTTACGAATATTGCCTGGCATCTCATCTTGCAGTAACACACGCTGCCCGTGGCGATGTGAAGGATCAGCAACCGGCACTGCCGCCATCAGCTTGCGCGTGTACGGATGTTGCGGGTTTTCAAACACCGCTCTGCGGGGGCCAATCTCAACAATCTGACCCATCAGCATCACCGCCACGCGATGACTGATGCGCTCCACCACCGCCATATCGTGGGAGATAAACAAGAAGGCGATACCCATATCCCGCTGTAAATCGAGCAGTAAGTTGATAATCTGTGCCCGGATGGAGACATCCAGCGCCGAGACAGATTCATCGGCGATCACCACTTTCGGATTCAGCGCCAGCGCCCGGGCAATGCAGATACGCTGACGCTGACCACCAGAAAACTCGTGCGGATAACGCCAGGCATGTTCAGGCAGTAACCCTACACGCTCCAGCAACCACGCTACACGCCGCTGAGCCGCGTCACCGTGGAGCAGGTTATGAACCCGCAACGGTTCCATGATCGAATACCCTACCGTTTGACGAGGATCGAGGGAGGCATACGGATCCTGAAAAATAAACTGAATATCTCGTCGTAACGGCTGCAACTTGCCGGGTGCAAGGGTATCGATACGCTCGCCATTGAAGGTAATACTCCCCTCCTGGGATCCCACCAGCCTGAGCAAGGCTCGCCCGGTGGTGGATTTACCGCAACCCGATTCCCCCACCAGCGCCAGCGTTTCACCAGGCCATAAATCAAAACTGACATTCTCAACCGCATGGACTTCGCGCTTCACACGATTAAAGAGCCCACTGCGCAGGGGAAAACGGGTCACCAGACCGCGGACCTGAAGGATCGGTTCACCCGCAACGACGGTATCTTGTTCTGCGTACTGGCGTTCAGGGGAAGCCTGGCAAACCAACGGAAAACGTCGCGGAAGATCGCTCCCTTTCATCTCGCCCAGGCGCGGCACAGCGGCGAGTAGCGCCTGAGTATAAGGGTGAACTGGCGCATGAAAGATTTGCTCTACGCTGCCCATTTCTACCGCTTCGCCCTGATACATCACCAGCACGCTGTCCGCAATGTCCGCTACCACGCCCATGTCATGGGTGATAAAGATCACCCCCATGTCCATTTCCTGCTGGAGTACTTTGATCAGTTGCAGGATCTGAGCCTGAATCGTGACATCCAGTGCGGTCGTCGGTTCGTCGGCGATAAGCACCGCAGGGCGGCACGATAACGCCATCGCAATCATGACTCTCTGGCGCATACCGCCGGAAAGCTGGTGCGGGTATCGTGACAGCATGGCCTGCGCTTCGGGAATACGTACGCGTTCAAGCATGCGTTTTGCTTCAAGCAGTGCTTCATCACCGTTCAATCCCTGGTGTAAACGGATGGACTCGGCAATCTGCTCGCCCACCGGAAAAACCGGATTTAACGAGGTCATCGGCTCCTGGAAAATCATTGCGATGTCCGCGCCACGCACGCCCTGCATTTGCGACGAGCTAAGCTCAGATAAATCAATCACCTGCTGGTTACGTCGACGCAGCAGCATGCTGTCGCAGCTGACCTTACCACCCGCCTGCTCAATCAGACGCATTAACGACAGCGCCGTGACCGATTTCCCAGAACCAGATTCCCCCACAATCGCCAGCGTCTCTCCACGGTTAAGCGAAAACGACAGATTTTTTACTGCGGGGATGAACTGCCGCTCTTCCTGAAACGCAATATTCAGCTGATGAACCGCCAGAACTTCCCGGCTGTCCAGTTCCTCACTGTGCGGCACGTTGTACCCCCTTATTCACGATAAATTCCTGTGCTGGGTTCATCCCCGGCATACCCCCAGGCGCGGTACATTCCTTCGCTGTTAAAGGGCAACGCCACGTTTCCTTCGTGATCGACGGCAATTAATCCCCCGCGCCCCCCCAGAGCGGGCAATTTTTCCATCACCACACGCTCACAGGCCTCGGCAAGGCTTAACCCGCCGTAATCCATCAGCGCGGTAATGTCATAAGCGGCGAGAGCCCGAATAAACACTTCGCCCGTTCCGGTACAGGAGACAGCCGCCGTCGCATTGTTGGCGTAGCATCCCGCTCCGGGTAGTGGGCTATCGCCAACCCGTCCCGGCAATTTATTGGTCATTCCGCCCGTCGAGGTTGCCGCCGCCAGGTTGCCCGCTTTATCGAGGGCAACTGCACCGACCGTGCCCATTTTGCTGCGTTCATCCAGCGGAGCGGCGTGATCCAGGCGAGTCACGCCGGCTGAACGCGCCTCCAGCAACTGCTGATAACGTTCAGGCGTGGAAAATGTCTCCGGCGATACCGATTCCATTCCTTGTTCAAAAGCGAATTGCTCTGCACCTGCACCTGTCAGCAGGACATGGGGACTGTGTTCCATGACCTGTCGCGCAGCAAGAACGGGATTACGCAGATGACTCACTCCGGCGACAGCTCCCGCCTTCAGGCTTGCTCCGTCCATCACGCATGCATCCAGTTCGTGTGTTTCATCGCGGGTAAACACGGAACCGATACCGGCATTAAAAAGCGGGCACTCTTCCAGCAGACGTACCGCCTCGGTAACAACATCCAGCGCGCTCTCGCCAGCTTCCAGCATGCGCTGGCCGGTCTCCACAATGGTATAAAGCGCGTCAATATAACGCTTTTCCTGCTCCGGACTGAGCTGCGCACGGGTGATTGCCCCGGCCCCGCCATGAATTGCGATTACCGCATTGACCATTTCACATCACCCATCAGCCTGACTTGCTGCTTTTTCTATAAATATCATTATCGTCGATGAAACTTCAGATGATTTTTGAATATAGAAAGACGCAACTGCGATGTAAAGGCTAAGCCCATGGGGTCATACAGTTAGTGGCACTTTTCTGCCATAATGGGCGCTTTCGTTGTTATCCCGCAGGAGCCACCCATGGATTTTACCGCCGGACTGATGTCGCTTGAGACGGCACTCACGCAGATGCTCGATCGCATCACCCCGTTGCACGATCAGGAGACACTGCCGTTAGCGCGCTGTTTTGGTCGTATTGTTGCGCGCGATATCGTCTCCCCACTCAACGTGCCAGGATTCGATAACTCCGCAATGGACGGTTACGCGGTACGCCTGGCGGATATCCAGACGGGAGCCGCGTTGCCTGTCGCCGGTAAAGCGTTCGCCGGTCAGCCGTTTAGCGGTGAATGGCCAGCAGGCAGTTGCGTGCGGATTATGACCGGTGCGCCGGTTCCCGCGGGTTGTGATGCCGTGGTGATGCAGGAAGAAACCGAACAAACCGAAGGCGGTGTCCGCTTTACTGCCAGTGTTAAAGCCGGCCAGAACATCCGCCGGGCGGGTGAAGATATTACGCGCGGTGCAACCGTATTCACGGCCGGACAAAAACTGACGGTCGCCGAACTGCCCGTGCTGGCATCGCTCGGTATAGCCGATATTGACGTTATCCGTAAAGTTCGCGTGGCGCTTTTCTCAACCGGAGATGAATTACAGTTGCCAGGGCAGCCACTGCATGACGGTCAGATTTATGACACCAACCGTCTGGCGGTCCATCTGATGCTGGAGCAACTGGGCTGTGAAGTGGTTAACCTCGGGATCATTCCGGATGACCCGGAGAAACTGCGTGCGGCCTTTATTGAAGCGGATGCCTCCGCTGACGTGGTGATCAGTTCAGGTGGCGTCTCCGTAGGCGAAGCGGATTACACCAAAACCATTCTCGACGAGCTGGGCGAAATCGGCTTCTGGAAACTGGCCATCAAACCGGGCAAACCTTTCGCATTTGGCAAACTGAAACACAGCTGGTTCTGCGGCCTGCCGGGTAACCCGGTTTCAGCGGCGCTGACCTTCTATCAACTGGTGCAGCCGCTGCTGGCAAAACTTTCTGGTAACACCGCCAGCCCGCTTCCGGAACGCCTGCGCGTGCGAACGGCAACACGGCTGAAGAAATCGCCGGGGCGTCTCGATTTCCAGCGCGGTATACTGGCGCGCAACGCCGATGGAGAGCTGGAAGTCAGCACTACGGGTCATCAGGGTTCGCATATTTTCAGTTCGTTCAGCCAGGGGAACTGCTTTATCGTGCTTGAGCGTGAGCGCGGCAATGTGGATGTCGGTGAATGGGTAGAGGTGGAAACCTTCAACCACCTGTTCGGAGGCTAATCATGGCGGTAGAACTGAGCGATCAGGAGATGCTGCGATATAACCGCCAGATTGTGCTGCGCGGTTTCGATTTTGACGGTCAGGAAGCCCTCAAGGCCGCTAACGTCCTGGTTGTCGGACTGGGGGGGCTGGGCTGCGCAGCCGCACAGTATCTGGCTGCTGCGGGCACAGGCCGTATGACGTTGCTGGATTTCGATACGGTGTCGGTCTCCAATCTGCAACGTCAGACGCTACACAGCGACGCGACCGTTGGCGAACCGAAAGTCGACTCTGCGCGCCAGGCTCTGGCACGTATTAATCCTCACGTTCAGTTCACGCTCATTGATACCATGCTGGATGACGACGCGCTGTTCGCGCAAATTGCCCGGCACGATCTGGTGCTGGACTGCACCGATAACGTCGCCATTCGCAATCAGCTGAATGCAGGCTGTTTTGCCCATAAAATTCCGCTGGTTTCCGGCGCGGCTATCCGCATGGAAGGGCAAATCAGCGTATTTACCTACGCCGAGAATGAGCCCTGCTATCGCTGTTTAAGCCGTCTGTTTGGTGAAAATGCGCTGACCTGTGTGGAAGCGGGGGTGATGGCGCCGCTGGTCGGGGTGATAGGGTCGTTGCAGGCCATGGAAGCCATCAAAGTGTTAGCCCATTACGGCACACCGGCTGCGGGGAAAATCGTGATGTATGACGCGATGACCTGCCAGTTTCGTGAGATGAAACTGATGCGAAACCCTGGGTGTGAGGTGTGTGGGGGCTAAAACAAACGGCAACCCTCGGGTTGCCGTTTTCGTGTTTGCCCTCTCTCCCTGTGAGGGAGTGTGGGCATCAGGCCGCATCAATTAAATCGACGTTCGCCCAAACGCGCTCTGCCAGTCCTGTTCAAACTTCGCGACAGCGGCATCAACCGCTGGTGAAGTGATAAACTGCTGTGCGACATCCAGCGGCAATGTAATCGACTCACATCCCGCCAGCATACAATCCAGCGCCTGACGCGGCGTCTTAAAGCTCGCCGCCAGCACTTTTGACTGTGGCGCGTGCAGCGTCAGCACTTTTGACTGTGGCGCGTGCAGCGTCAGCAATTGCTGTAATTCCGCAACGGTCTGGATCCCGTCACCGCCCTGGGCATCGACACGGTTAACGTAAGGTGCGACGTACTCTGCTCCCGCCAGAGCAGACAACATGCCCTGGGCTGCACCATAGACAGCCGTTCCCAACGTCGGGATCCCTTCGGCCTTCAGCACTTTGATAGCCGCCAGACCTTCTGCCGTCACAGGGACTTTCACCACCAGGTCTTGAATAATCGCGCGGAGTTTGCGCGCATCTTCTACCATACCTTCAGCGGTCGTTGCCATCACCTGAGCGAACAGTCGCCCTTTCCCACCCATTGCGTCATGCAATTCCGGCAGTAACACCTCCAGCGGTTTTTTCCCGGCTGCCACAATGCTTGGGTTGGTTGTTACCCCCGCCAGCGGGAAAACACGCGCCAGCTTTTTAACTGCCGCAACGTCGGATGTGTCGAGATAAAGTTCCATGATGTAACCCTCAAAATTAGCCTGCACTAACCCTATCACGGCAAAACCCGCTCAAGAGTTGACCCACATCAAGATAGCTTTCATTCGAAAGTAATTTAATCTTCATATGCAACACGAGAGGCGAAAAAATGATCTTCAATATTCAGCGTTATTCTACCCACGATGGCCCCGGAATTCGTACCGTGGTGTTCCTGAAAGGTTGCTCACTGGGCTGTCGCTGGTGTCAGAACCCGGAAAGCCGTTCCCGCACGCGGGATGTGCTGTTTGACGCTCGCCTGTGTCTTGAAGGGTGCGACCTGTGCCAACAGGCGGCGCCGGGCATTATCGATCGCACGCTGAATGGGCTGGTCATCCACCGCGAAAAACTGAGCGAAGAGACGCTCGACACCCTCACCTCATGTTGCCCGACGCAGGCACTCACCGTTTGCGGCGAAGAGCAGCAGGTCGCGGAGATTATGGCGACCGTTTTGCGCGATAAACCATTTTACGATCGAAGCGGCGGCGGGATCACCCTCTCCGGTGGCGAACCCTTTATGAACCCGGATCTCGCCCTTTCCCTGTTTAAATCCAGCCACGATCAGGGCATACATACGGCGGTCGAAACTTGCCTGCACGTGCCGTGGCACTATATCGAACCATCCCTGCCCTATATCGATCTGTTCCTGGCCGACCTGAAACACGTCGAGGGTGACGTTTTCAAACAGTGGACGGACGGATCGGCAAAACGGATTCTGGATAACCTGAAACGCCTGGCTGCCGCCGGAAAACAGATTACTATCCGTGTACCGCTGATCCAGGGCTTTAACGCTGATGAAGCATCCATTACCGCTATTACTGATTTTGCCGCCGATGAACTGAACGTTCACGACATCCATTTTCTGCCCTATCACACGCTGGGCATGAACAAATACACCCTGCTCGACCAACCTTACTCTGCCCCTGATAAACCGCTGGATAACCCTGCGCTACTGGACTTTGCGCAGCAGTATGCCTGCCAGAAAGGGTTAACCGCGACCTTACGAGGATAAATATGATGACTACTCTGAATCTCAACACGCTCAGCGACCGTATTAAGGCACACAAAACCGCCCTGGTGCATATCGTTAAGCCGCCGGTCTGTACCGAACGCGCGCAGCACTATACCGAGATGTACCAACAGCATATGGACAAGCCTATCCCGGTGCGTCGTGCACTGGCCCTGGCGCATCACCTGGCACAACGCACCATCTGGATCAAACACGATGAGTTGATTATCGGTAACCAGGCAAGTGAAGTGCGCGCCGCGCCCATCTTCCCGGAATACACCGTCTCCTGGATAGAAAAAGAGATTGATGATCTGGCTGATCGTCCTGGTGCAGGCTTTGCGGTAAGCGAAGAGAATAAACGCGTTTTACATGAGATTTGCCCCTGGTGGCGTGGTCAGACCGTACAGGATCGCTGCTACGGCATGTTTACTGATGAGCAAAAAGGTCTGCTGGAAACCGGTATTATCAAAGCCGAAGGCAACATGACATCAGGCGATGCACACCTGGCCGTTAACTTCCCGCTGGTACTGGAGGAAGGTCTTGATGGCATGCGCCGCAAGGTGGACGAGCGTCGTTCCCGCATCAACCTGACCTGCCTGGAAGACCTGCACGGCGATCAATTCCTGAAAGCGATCGATATTGTGCTGGAAGCGGTGAGCCTGCATATCAAACGTTTTGCTGGCCTGGCGCGCGAAATGGCCTCCAGCGAAACCCGTGAAAGCCGCCGCGATGAACTGCTGGCAATGGCCGAAAACTGCGATGTGATTGCCCACGAACCACCAAAAACCTTCTGGCAGGCGCTACAGCTGTGCTACTTCATCCAGTTGATCCTGCAAATTGAATCCAACGGTCACTCCGTATCGTTTGCCCGTATGGACCAGTATCTCTATCCGTACTATCGCCGCGACGTGGAACTGAACCAGAGCCTTGACCGCGAGCACGCCATCGAGCTGCTGCACAGCTGCTGGCTGAAGCTGCTGGAAGTGAACAAGATCCGCTCCGGCTCGCACTCTAAAGCCTCTGCGGGTAGCCCGCTGTACCAGAACGTCACCATCGGCGGACAAACGCTGATCAATGGCGAGCCAATGGATGCGGTGAATCCACTCTCTTACGCCATTCTGGAATCCTGCGGCCGCCTGCGCTCAACACAGCCAAACCTGAGCGTGCGTTACCATGCTGGCATGAGCAACGATTTCCTCGATGCCTGCGTGCAGGTCATTCGCTGTGGCTTTGGTATGCCCGCCTTTAACAACGATGAAATCGTGATCCCGGAATTCATCAAACTCGGCATAGAGAGAGAAGATGCCTACGACTATGCCGCCATTGGCTGTATCGAAACCGCAGTGGGTGGTAAGTGGGGCTATCGCTGTACGGGCATGAGCTTTATTAACTTCGCCCGCGTGATGCTGGCCGCACTGGAAGGCGGCCGCGATGCCACCAGCGGAAAAGTCTTCCTGCCTCAGGAAAAGGCTCTTTCTGCCGGTAATTTCGATAATTTCGACGAGGTCATGGCGGCCTGGGATACCCAGATCCGTTACTACACGCGTAAATCCATCGAGATTGAGTACGTGGTGGATACCATGCTGGAAGAGAACGTGCACGATATTCTCTGCTCGGCCCTGGTCGACGACTGTATTGAACGCGCGAAGAGCATTAAGCAAGGCGGCGCGAAGTATGACTGGGTTTCAGGTCTCCAGGTCGGCATTGCTAACCTCGGTAACAGCCTGGCTGCTGTGAAGAAACTGGTCTTCGAACAGGGTGCGATCGGCCAGCAACAGCTTGCTGCCGCACTGGCCGATGATTACGAAGGGCTGACTCACGAACAGTTGCGCCAACGTCTGATCAACGGTGCACCGAAGTACGGTAACGACGATGACAGTGTGGACTTACTGCTCACCCGTGCCTATGCAACCTATATCGAAGAGCTGAAGCAGTACCACAACCCGCGCTATGGCCGTGGCCCAATTGGAGGGAACTACTACGCCGGTACGTCCTCAATTTCAGCTAACGTGCCGTTTGGCGCAGCCACCATGGCGACACCGGACGGACGTAAAGCGCACACGCCGCTGGCTGAAGGGGCAAGCCCGGCATCGGGTACAGACCATCTCGGCCCAACTGCAGTCATCGGCTCCGTCGGTAAATTACCAACGGAAGCCATTCTGGGCGGCGTGCTGTTAAACCAGAAATTGAATCCGTCAACGCTGGAGAATGACAGCGACCGCCAGAAGCTGATGGTACTGCTGCGTACGTTCTTTGAAGTACATAAAGGCTGGCATATTCAGTACAACATTGTCTCCCGTGAAACGCTGCTGGAAGCGAAGAAACATCCGGACCAGTATCGCGATCTGGTGGTGCGCGTAGCGGGTTACTCAGCGTTCTTCACTGCCCTGTCACCAGATGCGCAGGACGATATTATTGCGCGTACAGAACATACGCTGTAACAGAGTCCCCCTCACCCCGGCACTCAACTGGCGGGAGAGGATAAAAACACTAAAACGGCAACGTCGGTTGCCGTTTTGCTTTTACTTTCGAATGAAATAAATTTGTGGTTCAGGTCACGTTGTTATTAGAATGTTGCTGGTCGCAGTAATATTCAGGAGCGCAATGTATGACCATTAAAGTTATCGTCACCGATATGGACGGAACTTTTCTTGATGATGCCAAGCAGTACGATCGTATCCGCTTTCAGGCGCAATTCGAGCAACTTAAAGCCCGTAATATTGAATTTGTTGTCGCCAGCGGCAACCAGTATTACCAGCTCATCTCCTTCTTCCCGGAACTGAAAGAACAGATCTCTTTTGTGGCAGAAAACGGCGCTCTGGTTTTCGAACACGGGGAACAGATTTTCCATGGCGAGTTGACTCGTCATGAGTCACAAATTGTGATTGGTGAACTGCTCAAGGATAAACAGCTTAACTTCGTGGCCTGCGGTCTGGACAGCGCCTATGTGAGCAATACCGCGCCGGAAGAGTTTGTGGCACTGATGTCAAAGCACTATCACCGCTTAAAACGCATCAGCGATTACCGTGAGATCGACGATGTGCTGTTCAAGTTCTCCCTGAATCTGCCAGACAGTGATATCCCTGGTTTAATCGATAAGCTGCATGTGTCGCTGGACGGCATTATGAAACCTGTCACCAGCGGGTTTGGCTTTGTCGATTTGATTATCCCAGGCCTGCACAAAGCCAATGGCATCAGCCGGTTACTGAAGCGCTGGAAAATCTCGCCACAGGAGTGTGTCGCCATCGGTGACAGCGGCAACGATGCCGAAATGCTCAGGCTGGTGAAGTATTCATTTGCCATGGGTAATGCCGCAGAAAACATCAAAGCGATCAGCCATTTTGCCACTGACGATAACAACCACCAGGGCGCACTGAATGTCATTCAGGCCGTGCTCGATACCGCTTCCCCGTTCGACGCCTGATCCCCCGTTGCCGGTGTCATTCCCCGGCAACACACTCTTTTTTCATCCTGTGCTGTACGTCAAGATTTTAAACTTGCATTAACCATTTTTTAACTTAAAGTATCACTTGTAGATATTTTTACTTTCGAATGAAAGATGCGAGGCAGTTATGACGTTTACCAGTGAGATTTTGCCAGCGGACCACAAAGCCGCGATCCGTCAGATGAAACGTGAGTTACGTGTGCAGATCGGTGACGTTCAGGCGGTTTTCGATACGCTCAGCGACAAAATTGCGACCCGCGTGGCCGAAATACATACGTTGAAAAGCAAAGGCGGATCCATTTGGCCGGTGATCCCGTTTGCAGATGTCAAAAACGGCAGTATCACCGCAGCACAGCGTGATGCCGTTAAACGCCGGGGCTGTGCCGTCATCAAAGGTCATTTCCCGCGCGAGCAAGCGCTGGCGTGGGATAACGCCATGCTCGACTATCTTGATCTCAACCAGTTTGATGCGGTCTACAAAGGGCCTGGCGATAACTTCTTCGGCACATTAACCGCTTCACGCCCGGAGATTTACCCGATCTACTGGTCACAGGCGCAAATGCAGGCACGCCAGAGTGAAGAGATGGCGCAGGTCCAGTCGTTCCTGAACCGTTTATGGACATTCGAGAGCAACGGTAAACAGTGGTTTAACCCGGATGTCAGCGTGATTTACCCGGATCGTATCCGCCGCCGCCCGCCAGGAACCACGTCAAAAGGGCTGGGAGCACACACCGACTCCGGAGCGCTGGAACGCTGGCTACTTCCGGCTTACCAGCAGGTGTTCGCCCGCGTCTTTGACGGCAATGTGGATCAATACGATCCGTGGAATGCGGCGCATCGCACCGACGTTGAAGAGTACACCGTGGATAACACCACGAAATGTTCCGTGTTCCGCACCTTCCAGGGCTGGACTGCGCTCTCCGATATGATCCCGGATCAAGGTCTGCTGCATGTGGTTCCGATCCCGGAAGCGATGGCATATATTCTGCTGCGCCCATTGCTGGACGATGTACCGGAAGATGAGCTGTGCGGTGTTGCCCCTGGCCGCGTGCTGCCCATTTCCGAAAAATGGCATCCACTGCTTATCGAAGCACTCACCAGCATTCCTGCTCTGAAAGCCGGTGATTCCGTCTGGTGGCACTGCGATGTGATCCACTCTGTTGCGCCTGTCGAAAACCAGCAAGGCTGGGGCAATGTGATGTACATCCCTGCCGCACCGATGTGTGAGAAAAACCTCGCCTACGCGAAGAAAGTCAAAGCAGCACTGGAAACCGGGGCTTCGCCGGGGGATTTCCCGCGTGAAGATTATGAAAAAACCTGGCAGGACCGCTTCACCCTGGACGATCTGAACATCCACGGCAAACGCGCGCTGGGTATGGCCTAAACATCGTATAACCCTTCCCGCTCAACGGCGGTGCGTCGTTTTCCCTGACGTATCCGCCGGACGGACTCCCGCACCGCCAGTGAACCGTTCAGCAACAGGGTTCCGACAGCTGCATCCGGGCGCATCAGCCGTTGCTGGAGCATATGCACCGCTTCCGTACCCAGCTCATCCCGCGGGACATGTACGGCGGTTAATGGTACATCCTGAATAGCCGCCAGGTTAAAGCCGTCAATGCTCATCACTGAGACATCCTGCGGCACGCGTAACCCCTTTTTTTGCAGGGCGCTTATCGTACCTGCGGCCATAAAATCCCCTCCGACCAGAAAGGCCGTAGGCACGTTTTTGCTTTGACTCAGCCACTCACTGACCCGTTGCTCTGTCTCTTTGGCACTGAAACTCGGGATCACCAGCAGATCACGTTTATCCGTAAACTTCAGGTTATGTGCCTGCCATGCGTCACGCATTCCCGACAGACGCAGTTCCATGGTGTAGCGCCGCAGGCAGAGCACATTCATTACCTCACGATGCCCCATTTCAAACAGGTATTCAGCAGCACGTTCGCCAATCGCGCGGTGGTCGGGCGCAACTGCAGGAAGGCGCATGAGGCGGTCCCGGCAGTTAATCAACATGCAGGGTTTGCCGATATCTACCGCCAGATCGTGAATATGCGGATCGTCTATCCCCAGCAGAATTGCGGCCTGGGTATCTGGCTCGTTCATTCGTGCCAGAAACAGCTGCGCGTCACTGTCATTCTCTTCCAGCGCACAATAGCGCAACCGTACTTCATGTGAGGCCAGACCTTTACTGACACTCTGGATCACGCGGTAGTAAAAGATGTCGGACCGCTCATCAAACGCGCGCTGTGGAGCAAAGACCACCAGACTGTTGAGCAGCAAGCGACCAGCAGCCAGCCCCTCCATAACGCCCAGTTGCCGTGCACATTCCAGCACCTTGCTACGCGCCTTTTCGCTGGTATTGGCTTTTCCTGCCAGTACACGCGAAACCGTGCTGATGGAAAGCGCTGTGCGAGCGGCAATCTCGGCAATTTTTAGCCTTTTATCCATTTTGTGATCTCGCTCCGTTTGCTAAATGAAAAAATTTTCATGACGTAAATATCAGGCACTATCGGTCATGGAATGCATCATGCCAAACGATTAACGGTAGTTATGAGAAAGTTTGCACAAAATCCACTATTGCCAGTTCTTTTTCTCCCTTAAGGTGAACTTGTCACACATCTTCCATACTAGTTGTATATCAGCTTTAAACAACAAAACAGATAACTATCAAATAGTTAAAAAATATGTATGACACCTAAACCTTATCCCCTACCCGTCCGTCTTGTGGAGAACGAAATGAGTCAGGACATCAACAACACTGTGGCGACGAGCAAAACTCGCCGCGTCATAAAGAACCTGCGCTGGTATGTGCTGGTACTGTTTTTGCTGGGCGTAACCGTCAACTACATCACCCGTAACTCTCTCGGTATCCTTGCTCCGGAACTGAAAGAGAGCATGGGCATCACCACCGAACAGTATTCCTGGATTGTGGGCGCGTTCCAGATTGCCTATACCATTTTCCAGCCCCTGTGCGGCTGGCTGATCGATGTCATTGGGCTGAAAATTGGTTTTATGGTGTGCGCCGGTCTGTGGGCACTGATGTGTATTTTCCATGCAGGAGCCGGAAGCTGGCTGCATCTGGCTATCCTGCGCTTCTTTATGGGGGCATCAGAAGCGGCGGCGACGCCGGCTAACGCCAAAACGATTGGTGAATGGTTCCCGAAATCAGAGCGCCCGATTGCCGCTGGCTGGGCGGGAGTCGGCTTCTCAATTGGCGCAATGCTCGCCCCGCCGATCATCTACTTCGCGCATGCCTCCTTTGGCTGGCAGGGTGCGTTTATGTTTACCGGCGTGCTGGCGTTGCTGTGGGTGATCCTGTGGTGGGCGTTCTACCATAACCCTGAGCAGCATCCGAATCTGAGCAAAGACGAGCTGGCGTTTATCAAGCAGGATAATGAACCGCCCGCCGTGAAACTGCCTTTCCTCACCGCGCTGAAAACCGTCTCCAGGAATAAGCGCTTCTATGGTATTGCCATCCCGGCCTTTATGGCGGAGCCAGCCTGGGCCGTTCTGAGCTTCTGGGTTCCGTTGTACCTTGCCAAAGAACACGGCATGGATCTGAAGCAAATAGCTATGTTCGCCTGGTTGCCGTTCCTTGCTGCCGACCTGGGCAGTGTTGTGAGTGGATACCTTACACGCCTGTACACCCGCGTGTTTGGCTGCACCCGTGTTAACTCTGTGGTGGCGAGCTCCGTCACTGGCGCATTTTTGATGATCTCCCTGGCCGCCGTCGCCATTACGCGTGATCCGTATATCACCATCGTACTGATCTCAATTGGTGGCTTCGGGCATCAGATCATCTCCTGCATGTTGAGCGCGCTGGTCGTGGAGTCATTCGATAAAGGCCAGATGGCGACCGTCAATGGTATGCGCGGCTCGGCTGCGTGGATCGCGAGCTTCCTTTTCTCCCTTTTGATTGGGGTGACCGCCGACAAAATCGGCTTTAACCCGCTGTTTATCGCCATGGGGTTCTTCGACCTGATTGGCGCTTTCTTCCTGGTAGCATTTATTGCTGAACGCCGCGCCAAGCGCGCCTGATAGTGGATGTATTGCATATGAAAACCCTGAAAAGCTGGACCCTCAATAAGCAGACGGCGAACCATCTGGAACTGCTGCTCGATAACCAACATCATCTGTGTCTGTATGTGCTGGAAGAGAATCTGTTTCGTGTGCTGATTAAGCGCAAAGGCGGACTGGCTCTGGACAAAACCTGGAGTATCGCCCCGGAGAAAGATGTGCCCTGGGAAGGGCGCGATCGCCAGGATCTCAGTGGATTTTCTTGCCCGGCCTGGCAGCTTACTCAGCAGGACGACATGCTTACCGTTGCAACAGAACAACTGCGCGTGACGGTGCACCAGCCACTGTGGCTGGAGTGGCATTATCGCAGCGACGCGGGTGAGTGGCAGCCGTTGGTCAACGATCGCCCGACGAGTGCCTATTTGCTGAATGCCCACGGCGACGGCGTGGCGCACTACCTGAGCCGTCGCAAGGATGAACGTTTTTATGGCCTGGGCGAAAAGGCCGGTGATTTACAACGCAACGGTAAACGCTATGAGATGCGTAACCTGGATGCAATGGGGTATAACGCCGTCAGCACAGACCCTTTGTACAAACATATTCCGTTCACTATCGCGCGCCGCGATGACGTCAGCTATGGCCTGTTCTACGATAACCTGAGCAGCTGCTGGCTGGATCTGGGTAACGAAATTGATAACTACCACACCGCTTATCGCCGCTGGCAAGCGGAAGCGGGTGACATTGATTACTACATGTTTACCGGTAAACGGGTGCTGGATGTCACCAAAGCCTTTGTGCGTTTGACCGGTAAAACCCTGTTCGGTCCCAAATGGAGCCTGGGTTATAGCGGCTCGACCATGCACTACACCGATGCGCCGGACGCGCAAAACCAGCTGATGAACTTTATTCGCCTGTGCGAAGAACACGCGATCCCGTGCGATTCGTTCCAGCTCTCGTCCGGCTATACCTCCATCAACGGTAAACGCTACGTCTTTAACTGGAACTACGACAAAGTGCCGCAGCCGAAAGTGATGAGCCAGGCCTTCCATGACGCAGGGCTGAAACTCGCGGCAAATATCAAACCCTGTTTGTTGCAGGATCACCCACGCTATAACGAAGTGGCGGAAAAAGGGTTGTTCATTCGTGACTCCGAAACCGACGCCCCAGAACGTTCAAGCTTCTGGGATGACGAAGGTTCAAACCTAGATTTTACGAACCCACAGACGATCCAGTGGTGGCAAGAAGGCGTTACCACTCAGTTACTGGAGATGGGCATCGACTCCACCTGGAACGATAACAATGAATTTGAAGTGTGGGACGGAGAAGCCCGCTGCCATGGCTTTGGCCAGGAGATTGCGATTAAGCACATCCGTCCGGTGATGCCGCTGTTGATGATGCGTGCTTCGCTGGAAGCACAGCAGCGTTTTGCGCCAGAAAAACGCCCGTATCTGATTTCACGTTCCGGCTGCGCAGGGATGCAGCGCTATGTCCAGACCTGGAGCGGCGACAACCGCACCAACTGGGATACGTTGCGCTATAACACCCGCATGGGGCTGGGAATGAGCCTGTCAGGGCTGTTTAACGTCGGTCATGACGTCGGCGGTTTCTCCGGTGATAAGCCGGATGCAGAGCTGTTCGTTCGTTGGGTACAAAACGGCGTGATGCACCCACGTTTCACCATTCACTCCTGGAATGACGATCACACCGTTAATGAGCCATGGATGTATCCGGGCGTTACGCCTGCGATCCGTAGCGCGATTGAACTGCGCTATCGTCTGCTACCTTACCTCTACACCCTGCTCTGGCAGGCACATGCCGACGATGAGCCAATGCTGCGCCCGACCTTCCTCGATCACGAACATGATGCGCAGACCTTCGACGAGTGTGACGACTTCCTGCTGGGCCGCGACGTTTTGGTCGCAAGCGTGGTTGAAGCCGGGCAACGTGAGCGCCGCGTCTGGTTACCGGATAACGAAACCGGCTGGTACGATTTCTACACCCACGAATGGTTCTCGGGTGCTCAGTGGATTGTCCTCGACGCCCCGCTGGAAAAACTCCCGCTTCTGGTTCGCGCAGGGGCGGGGTTGCCGCTCAGCGAACGCATCACCCATGTCTGCGCGGAAAAAGATGACGCGCGTGAACTGAAGCTGTTCCCTGTCAAAGGTGTCGGCACGACATCAGGTTTGCTGTTCGAAGATGATGGCGAAAGCTGGGGATATCAGACAGGCAACGCGTTGTGGGTTGAGTGGGAGATGGTGTGCGATGGGGCAACCATCAATCTGAAGGTGAATGCGCGCGGGGATTATCGTCCGGCGTGGAAAGCGCTGAAGGTATCATTACCGACAGGGGAAAAACGCAAGCTGCTGGTGAATGGTGTTGAAGGTGGTGAATGGGTGGTGTAGTACGGCCTGATGCCCTCACCCTCTCCCGGTGGGAGAGGGAACAGGAGCAATACTCCTTTCCCTCAGTATTTCGCGCTGCAGGAAGGCGGTAAGCCAGTGAATCCCCGGGCGCTTACATCAGTAAGTGACCGGGGTGAACAGGTGAAGCCAACGCATCTGCTGCGTATAAAGACAACGGGAAATTAGTTGTCGATGCCTTTGCTACGCAGATAATCTTCGTAGTTGCCGGTGAAGTCCACCACGCGTTCTGGCGTAATTTCAATCACACGGGTTGCCAGCGAGCTAACAAACTCACGGTCGTGGGACACGAAGACCAACGTCCCCTGGTACATTTCCAGCGCCATGTTCAGCGACTCGATCGATTCCATATCCAGGTGGTTGGTTGGTTCATCCATGACCAGAATATTCGGTTTTTCCATCATCAGCTTGCCAAACAGCATGCGGCCTTTTTCACCACCAGAAAGCACTTTGGCAGGCTTTTTAATATCGTCCTGGCTGAACAGAAGACGCCCCAGAATGCTACGAACAGCCTGCTCGTCATCCCCTTCCTGCTTCCACTGGCTCATCCAGTCGAATACGGTCAGATCATTTTCGAATTCAAATTCATGATCCTGTGCGTAGTAACCAATCTGCGCATTCTCAGACCACTTCACCGTCCCGTTGTCAGGCTGAAGTTCGCCAACCAGCGTTTTCAGCATGGTGGATTTACCCACGCCGTTCGCTCCCAGAATGGCAATCTTCTCACCCACTTCCAGCAACAGGTTGAAGTTTTTAAACAATGGGCCGTTATCGAACCCTTTAGCCAGGGCTTCCACTTCCAGCGCGTTACGGAACAGTTTCTTATCCTGCTCGAAGCGGATGAACGGGTTCTGACGGCTGGAGGCCTTCACTTCGTCAAGTTTGATCTTGTCAATCTGACGAGCACGTGAGGTCGCCTGACGGGATTTTGACGCATTCGCACTGAATCGGCTCACGAAGGATTGCAGATCAGCAATTTGCGCTTTCTTCTTGGCGTTATCAGCCAGCAGACGCTCACGCGCCTGAGTTGCCGCCGTCATGTACTCGTCGTAGTTGCCTGGGTAAACGCGCAGTTCGCCGTAATCCAGATCCGCCATGTGGGTACAGACCATGTTCAGGAAGTGACGGTCGTGCGAGATGATAATCATGGTGCTGTCACGCTCGTTCAGCGTCTGCTCCAGCCAGCGAATGGTATCGATGTCCAGGTTGTTCGTTGGTTCGTCGAGCAGCAGAATGTCCGGGTTAGAGAACAGCGCCTGCGCAAGCAACACACGCAGTTTCCAGCCTGGGGCCACTTCACTCATCAAACCATAATGTTGTTCAACAGGAATGCCCACGCCAAGCAGCAGTTCGCCCGCACGAGATTCAGCAGAGTAACCGTCCATTTCGCCATAAAGTACTTCGAGATCAGCCACTTTGTAGCCGTCTTCTTCGCTCATTTCTGCCAGGGCGTAGATGCGGTCACGTTCTTGTTTCACTTCCCACAGCTCTCCGTGTCCCATGATCACGGTATCGAGTACGGTAAATTCTTCAAAGGCGAACTGATCCTGACGCAGCTTACCGATACGCTCATTCGGATCGAGCGACACGTTGCCCAGTGTAGGTTCGAGATCGCTACCCAGAATCTTCATAAAGGTAGATTTGCCGCTACCGTTGGCACCAATCAGGCCGTAACGGTTGCCGCCGCCAAACTTGACGGAAATGTTTTCAAACAGCGGCTTACTGCCAAACTGCATAGTGACGTTGCTGGTAACTAACACGGGAGATTCCTGCGAAAAAGTGTGATAAACACGGCATTATGCCACAATTCCGAAATGAGATCCCGTGTTGCAATTCGCCACTAAACTATAACAAAACCGAAAAAAGTGTGATTTCGTACACATCTGATTTCCCTGTTAGCGGGAATGCACATATAATGCGCTCCCATCAATGATTCAGACTTATCAACTAATCGCCTGAGTGGCCAGATACCTCGCACAACATGAACATGAAATTAACAACGCTTTTAGCGGCGGCGTTTGCCGTAGTAGGTTTTTGCAAAACCGCTTCTGCGGTGACGTATCCACTGCCGACAGACGGTAGCCGTCTGGTAGGTCAAAACCAGGTCGTCACCATTGAGGAAGGAAACACCCAGCCGCTGGAATATTACGCCGCTGAGTATCAGCTAGGCCTGTCCAACATGCTGGAAGCCAATCCAGGTGTAGACCCTTATCTGCCGAAAGCCGGTACGGTATTGAACATTCCTCAGCAGCTGATTCTGCCAGATACCGTTCATGAAGGTATCGTCATTAATAGCGCCGAAATGCGTCTTTACTACTACCCGAAAGGGACAAACACGGTCATCGTTCTGCCAATTGGTATCGGCCAGTTGGGTAAAGATACCCCGATGAACTGGACCACCAAAGTTGAGCGTAAAAAAGCGGGTCCAACCTGGACGCCAACCGCCAAAATGCACGCAGAATACATTGCAGCAGGCGAACCATTGCCAGCCGTTGTTCCTGCCGGCCCGGATAACCCTATGGGTCTGTATGCTCTCTACATTGGCCGCTTGTACGCGATCCACGGAACCAACGCCAACTTCGGTATTGGTCTGCGTGTGAGCCATGGTTGTGTGCGTCTGCGTAACGACGACATCAAATTCCTGTTTGAAAACGTTCCAGTTGGCACGCGCGTTCAGTTCATCAACGAACCAGTAAAAGCAACGTCAGAGCCAGATGGTAGCCGTTATATTGAAGTTCATAACCCGCTCTCCACTAGCGAAGATCAGATTAACAATAACGAAACCGTACCTGTGACTCTGACTAAAGCGGTACAAGCCGTCACAGCTCAGCAGGACGTTGAAAGCACGATTGTTGATCAGGCTATTCAAAACCGCTCTGGTATGCCAGTACGCTTAAACTAATCCGTTCTGCTTATTAAAGCGTTCCTAAAAAACCCCGAATCATCGGGGTTTTTATTTTTTTGTGTTCCGTATTTATATCTCCCAGAAAAATGTATTAAAGATGCTATATGTCTCATTACGGCCATTTTATGTTAGCCAGATGGGGTTACATCTATTCTTCCCAGTGATATCATCCAGCCACTTATAGCCCGGTGTTTTCTGCGTTATTTGTAATTGCATAATTTTTCTGGAGCACGTTTCTTACGATGATCAGTATTAATTTAACAACTACAAAATCGCGTCTTTATCTCTGTTCGCAAACCGTATGGTCACTTGCGAACCAGAGTAAAACGGTGGATCAGATCGTTGTTTGGGTATCCAGAGAGCCATACCTCAGTGATGAAGGCATCACCGAAGAACCCGTGTGGGCAGAAAAGATCCGACAAACAGGCATAAACCTTACTTTCCGCTGGGTTAAAAACACAGGCCCGTGCCGTAAGTTGTTCCCTGCTCTGCGAGAAGCAACAGGAGACGATATACTGATTTATGCTGATGACGACGCTATTTATAACGATGTGTGGACTGAAAACCTGCTGAGTGATTTTTATCACCATAATCAAGAATACGTCGTGGCTATTCGCGTCAGAAAAACGATAAAAAAGAAAAAAGATATTCTTGATAGTTATAGAAATTTCCCGTTAATTACCACACCAAAAGTGATAGATCAGGACTATATTATTACGGGACTTGGTGGCGTCGTACTTAAAAAAAATATGATTCCTCAATATTTTCATGATAATGAAGACTTTTTGACAGTATGCCCCTGCGCGGATGACATCTGGATCAGTAAACTTATTCAATTAACCAAAACACCTGTTTATGTTTCAGCGCAAAACATTCGTCATATCCATGAAATTATTCATGACTATGGTCTTTCCCGAACAAATACCAGCAAAATTAAACGCTCATTCCTGCAAAAAATGCGTTTCACATTTAAACCAGGTCAAATTCACTATCTGTGCCAGAACGATCTCTACATAAAAGATACCGACAATTACTTTGAGTCATGCGCCTGAGATGCGGGTAAATACTTACCCGTTGTTCACAATCACGATCCCACCGTGGTCATAACGATAATGACAATGCGCATACTCTAGCGGTGTGCCATCTTCCAGATAGATAACCTGCTCAACCTCCAGAACCGGATCGGTTTGCTCACAAACCAGGTGCTGCATGTCCAGGGCATTCGGCTTGAGTGCACGCACAACACGGTATGATCCCATAATTTTGAGCCCTAGCGTTTCTTGCACATAACGGAATACCGAGCTTTCGAGGTGGCTTTTGTTCAACCCCGGAACCAGGTTCAGCGGCATTACGGTTGAATCCAGCGACATCGGCTCACCATTCAATAAACGCAGACGGACAAAATCATAGACTGGCGCATCACCGTTTATCATCAGGGATGCCTGCTCTTTCTCGTTCGGGAAACGCAGTTCAAAGTGCACAACCTGGCTTGTGACTGTTCCAAGATGTTCCCATGTTTTTGTCGCCCCAAAATAGTCACTACCAGAGAGATCCCATTGCGAGAGTTGCAGGAAATTCTTACGAATAAACGTCCCCTGCCCCTGACGGGTATATACCAGACCTTCGACAATCAACTGGCGCATCGCCTGTTGAATGGTCATACGGCTGGTACTGAACTCCGCTGCCAGCGCAAACTGGTCTGGCAACGGCTCACTAGCGGCATACTGCTGGCTGATAATGCGTTTCTTGATTTCCCGTGCAATGGTGATGTACTTAGCCGCCATCGTCCTTTCCTTACGATTAGTTTTCTATCCCGCTGTTTTTTAACGCCACTCTCTCGGCAATTTTGAGGAAAGGCAGGTAGAAGAATACACCAAATACAATGATTGCCAACTGCACCACCACCGCCCGCCAGTCCCCTGCCGTCGCCAGCCATGCGCTAAGAATGGGCGGTGTCGTCCAGGGGATCATCACCACACAGCGCGACATCCATCCCAGCGTGGTGCATAGCCAGGCAACGTAAATGCCAATCGCTGGCAGCAGGACAAACGGGATCATCAGCGGCAGGTTAAAGACAATCGGTAAGCCAAAGATAACCGGCTCATTGATATTGAATAATCCCGGCGCCAGGGATAACCGCGCCACCTGTTTTGCAGATTTTTGCCGCGAGAAGATAAAAATCGCCAGCAGGAGTGAAATGGTGCTCCCGGTTCCGCCCACCATACCGAATGTTGGGACAAAGATGTTATTGATGATATGAGGAACAGGCTGGCCGTTAGCAAAAGCCAGCATGTTCTCATTCGTATTGATGAGCAAAAATGGCTCCAGCACCACACTGTTCACCACTGACTGGTGAATACCCAACGTAAACAGGAAGTTACCAAAGCTATAGATAAAAATAGTACCGGGCAGACTGGTATTAATTAGTCGTAAGGGTTGCTGAATAAAGGTGGTGATCAGGTGGATCAAATCCGTATGCATCACATTCGCCAGCAAGGCGGCCAGCACCGCAAATAAAGAGAGCGTGAGGATAGTCGGGATCAGTGCGGTAAAGGATTTGCTGACCGCCGGAGGGACATTCTCCCCAAGTGAGATCTGCAACGCTTTTAACCGCGAAATGGCAATAAAGACCTCAGTAGAAAGGAGGCCAATCAGCACTCCGGCAAAAATCCCGGTGGAGCCTATATTGGCAAACGTCAGCACCTGCGTGACGTTCACCGTTGTCTGGCTTCCTACGGGAGTCAGTTGCAGATGCATGGGCATCATAATGATAAAACTGCTGACGGCGATCACCACTGCCGAGACCGGATTGTCGAAATCTTTGTTGCGCGCCAGCGACCAGGCGATCATCGGAGCCAGCAACAGCGCCGCTATATTCAGCGTACCGTTGATAATAGCCTCGCCCCACACCTTAAACTGTGTCAGCGTGTCGCCCTCAAAGATCCAGGGAAACACCACATTGTTCACCAGCACTGCCAGGCCCGCCAGAATAAAAATCGGCATTACCGTGGCGAAGGCATCACGCAGGGAGCGAAGATGCACCTGGTTTGCCAGGCGTGCTGAAAACTCAACAAATCTGTCGACAAAAGACTGCATATTCGGTGTTATTTTTGTTTCAGACATAGCGGATATTTCCCATTTATCAGTCACAAAAACGGCCCGGCAGCGTACAACTTACATCTCGCGTCCGTTGGTATGGATAACCTGTTTTAACCACGCATAACTCTTTTTCGGCACGCGTTTAAGGTCTTTCAGATCATGGTTTTCGCGGTTCACATAGACCACGCCGTAACGTTTACGCATATCCCCCTGCGAACTGAGAATGTCGATCAACCCCCAGCCAAGGTAGCCAATAACCTGCGCGCCATCTTCAAACATCGCGGCCTGCATCGCCTCAAGGTGCTTACGGTGATAATCGATACGGTAATCGTCCTCGATCGGGTGAATCCCATCCCATGATTCAATCACCCCAATACCGTTTTCAATCGGGAATACCGGCATGCGCCAGTCGTTGTAATAGCGCGTGATAATGGTGCGAAAACCAAGAGGATCAATTTGCCAGTTCCACTCTGTTGCTTTCAGGTAGGGATTATTTTTATCGCCATAAAGCAGGTAATCGTTCACCGGCGTCCCGTCAGGGATAGCATCGCTGTCGAGGGTTTTACTGGCGTAGTAACTGAATGCCATGTAATCGTTTTTGGTTCTTGCCAGCAGAGCCAGATCTTCAGCACGATAGATATCACTAAAGCCAAGCTGTTCTACCACCGCCATGACCGCCGGGCTGTAGCCCTGGCCTGCAAAAACGCGCAGCAGGTTCTGGTTGAGGAATTCGTCGTACTGTTGTGCACAAAAAATATCGCGCGGTTTGCAGGTTGCCGGGTAAACCAGTTGATGTGCCAGCATACCGCCCATTAACAGCCCCGGTCTGGCCTGATGCAAGTACTCGGTCAATGCCATATGCGCCACCATCGTGTGGTGCTGAAGCTCATACAACTCGCGCAGGGTTTTCTCCCCTTTCATATAGCCGGAGATCCTGAAGGCTTCCGGCATATGGAAAATGTTCTGCTCGTTGAAGGTCAGCCAGTACTTCACGCGGTCGCCGTAGCAGTCGATCATCTTTTTGCCGTAGCGGATAAACGCCGCCATCACACGGCGATCGTTAAAACCGTTGTATTCCTGTGCCAACGCCAGTGGCATGTCAAAATGATAGAGACAAATCATGGGCTCAATGCCACGGGCAATCAGATCGTTAATAAAGCGATCGTAAAACGCGATCCCTTCGTCATTGAACTCGCCATCACCCTGAGGGCAAACGCGGCTCCATGCGATCTGGAAACGGTAGCAATTCATGCCCAGATCCTGCATCAAATCGAAATCTTCCCTATAACGATGGTACGAGTCTGTCGCCACTTTCCAGTCAGAGGTATTCTCAGCGGCCTCGCGAATGTCATACACCGACATTCCCTTTCCGCCTTCATTCCACGCCCCTTCCGTCTGCATGCTGGAAACTGAATTTCCCCACAAGAAATTAGCTGGCAGTGATTGATTCATGGTCTCTCCCTATATGACTAGTCATTTAAATATTATGACTAGTCATATAGACAAGAATGAAAAACCAGGCAAAAGAAAGGATCGTTTTTTGTGAGCCGTATTAAATAAAAAAGCCGGATCCGCTATGCGGACCCGGCCTGAAAGCACGTTATAAAATGACTACTGCGCGAGCTGGTTGCGACGATACTCGCCCTGGCGTTCCAGCATCCAGCCTGGATATTCACGCGGCAGAGCACTAACCGTATCAAGTTGTTTTAGCTCTTCTTCGCTTAGACAAACGGTGGTTGCTGCAATGTTGTCATCGAGTTGTTCCGGGCGTTTTGCACCAATGATGACGCTGGTGACCACTTTTTGATGCAGCAGCCATGCGAGCGCGATTTGCGCCACCGACACACCTTTACGGTCAGCAATCATACGCATCACATCAACCGCATCGAATGCACGATCTTTCTCCACAGGCGGGAAATCAAACTCCAGACGACGCCCGCCGGCTTCACTCTGACCATCACGGCCATATTTACCGCTCAACAGCCCTCCAGCTAACGGGCTCCAGACCATCAACCCAACGCCTTCACTTTGCATCATCGGAACCAGTTCGCGCTCCAGATCACGCCCGGCAATGGTGTAATAGGCTTGCAGCGACGCAAAACGGGACAGACCCAGGCGCTCGGCAATCCCCAGCGCCTTCATGATTTGCCAGGCTGCCCAGTTCGACACACCGATATAACGCACATGACCCTGCTGGACCAGATTATCCAGAGCGTACAGCGTCTCCTCGATGGGAGTGGCTGGGTCAAAACCATGTAACTGGTAGAGATCGATATGATCGAGCTGTAAACGACGCAAGCTCTCTTTGACGCTGTTCATGATGTGGAAACGCGAACTGCCGCGTGAGTTCACCCCAGCCGTCCCTGTTTCACCAAATACTTTGGTCGCAACCACAACATTTTCACGCGGGATATGGAGATTTTTCAGTGCCTGACCCGTGATCTCCTCAGAGCGGCCCTCCGAGTAGACGTTTGCGGTATCGATAAAGTTAATGCCAGCATCCAGCGCACGGCCCACCAGTTGGTCAGCCTCACGCTGCTGCAACTGGCCTATTTTTCCCCACATGCCGCCTTCACCACCAAAAGTCATCGTGCCAAGGCACAACTCAGAAACAAACAGACCGGTATTGCCCAGTTTTTGATAACGCATACAACGCTCCTCGCAATGTTCGTTCGATGGGTACAGGAAGAGTTATACCTTCCCGCCCCTCATTGCGAATGTGGCGTTTCTGTCTATTTCTTGCCCATTTCTCTAAAGTAGCAGGAAGCCAATCAACGCGGCCCAGACCAGCATGGGCAGCGACCACAGATGAAAACGCCACCAGATGCGACGATCGTTGGCCATACGCAGGGCAATCAGATTTGCCAGCGAACCCGGCAGAAGGCCAAATCCGCCGACGTTAACCGCCCAGGCCAGCAAGGTCGAAGCAGGCACATAATTAAGCAGTAAAATGGTTGCGGGAACATTGCTGATAAACTGCGACAAGCCCACCGCCGTCAACCACAGACCGGTTTGCGACAGGCCCGTAACACTATGCAGGGCGTTTTGTAATGCAGGCAACTGAATCAGCAGATGCACATCGATAAACATCGCCATAAACACCAGCAACAGCGTCCAGTCGACGCTGACCAGGACGCGCCTTGCGAGGAACAAAAACCCACACGCAACCAGTAGAACGCCCGCCAGCTCTTGTTTCATCTCCAGTGCCGTGAGGAAAACGATATACAGTGCCAGACAACTCCACACCAGACGCGGCTGCCACTGTGGGGCTGTATTACTGCTATGGTACTGCAGTTTTTTAGCCGGAAACGCAAACCAGCAGACCAGCAGCAGTGAGGCCATGACCGCCAGTGCCAGCGGCATCATCTGCCAGGTAAATGCGGCGAACGATAGGCCAGAGCGGCCCCAGAGCAAAATATTCTGCGGATTTCCAATGGGCGTTAAGAGTGACCCGGCGTTCACGGCCAGAGCTTCAAAGATGATCAGCCGCGTGACCGGAATGGCACAAAGCTTACGTAGCGTGAGAGTGAGCGGGACAACAATGAACAGCGCCACATCGTTGGTCAGGAATGTCGACAGCAGTGCGGCTGACAATACCATGAACAACGCCAGCTTGCGCTCAGTGGCAAAACGGCGGACAGTTTTACGTCCCAGTACATCAAAATAGCCACTGAGCTCCACACCTTTGGTCAGCATCATTAACCCGCTGAGGGTAATTATCGTCCGCCAGTCGATAGCAGCAGGCCAGGTGTCAGGTGCAAATGGAACAAAGAAACTTAATCCTGCACCAATGAGTAATAAAAGATGGAAAAAACGATCGCGGGCAAGTGCCCGCAGTCCTGGGATACTCATTCAACAGAAGGCCCATACTTAAGGGTAAATTCACGGAACTTCACCAGCGTCTCTTCGCTCACATGATGTTCCATCCCTTCCGCATCCCGACGCGCAATCTCCTGGCTTACGCCCAACACCAGTAAAAAGTTTTCGACTATCTGATGACGCTCACGACTCGCGTGCGCCAGCTTCTCACCCTCTGGCGTTAAAAATACACCTCTCCAGGGGATCATCTCGATTAGACCAACAGAAGCCAGACGCTTTAACATCTTAGCGACTGTTGGCTGCGAAACACCCAAACGTGCTGCCATATCAACCTGCCGTGCTTCCCCGACTTCACGAATCAAGTCGGAAATCAGCTCAACGTAGTCATCAATCAGTTCACGACGGTGTGCTTCCCTGACCTGACGAAATCCTTCGACATGCTCTTCAACATTAACCAGTTGCGTCGTTTTTTTATTTGTTGGCTTACCTGCGCGACGGTTCATTGTGCTTCCTCAATGGGGTGACGCTTCCAGCGCCGTATAACGAGAGCGCCATTGTAAACCATCGCGGAACAAGCACAAAAAATTAACGAAATAGCCGTAGCTATACAATATAGCCTGTGCTATATCTGTATGTAATGCAGTCACCCTTCACGGATCGAAGGGATCAAAAATCAGGAGGTCATATGAACGAATTCAAGAGGTGCATGAACGTGTTTACTCACTCTCCCTTTAAAGTACGCTTAATGCTGTTGAATATGCTGTGCGATATGTTTGGCAACAAACCACAGCAGAACGATAAACCATCCCACTAAGCGGCGTCGCGGTACGCCGCTTCATTTTTTCGTCACAATTCTCGTGCAAACTGCGCGTTCACCTCAAATTTCCCGATCTTTTTTACGGATTTGTAATCCCCTTCGCAAAACATCTGCTTAGCAACTGTTGATCTTATTTATCGCTCGCACTATCTTCTTGCAGCCCTGCACAATTTGCGGCTCGCTGAAGCGGACCCTCATTCCCTCTCCACGCACTGTCAGGCAGGTTTTGACCCTCGACGCCAGGGTTAGCACATGGCGTTTTTATGATAGTGACCTATGAATTTAACCCTGAAAGAAACACTTGTTACCCGCAGCCGGGCCTTAAGCCCGTGGACGGGATTCTATTTTCTGCAATCACTGCTGATTAACTTTGCACTTGGTTATCCCTTTAGCCTGCTGTACGCCGTCGCCTTTACGTGCGTACTCCATTTGCTGTGGCGTGGCACACCCCGAGTGCAGAAGATAGTGGTAGGGATCTGTTCGCTGATCGCGGCACTTTATTTTCCTTTTGGCCAGGCCTATGGCTCGCCAAACTTTAATACCCTGCTGGCGCTGCATTCCACCAACATGGAAGAGTCGACGGAAATTCTGACCATCTTCCCGTGGTACAGCTACGTAGTAGGTCTTTTCATTTTTGCACTCGGCGTCATCGCCGTTCGTCGTAAACCGGAAGAGAAAAAAGCATGGGGAAAAGTTGAGAGCCTGTGCCTGGTGTTTAGCGTGGCAACCTTTTTTGTCACGCCGGTTCAAAATCTTGCCTGGGGTGGCGTATTTAAGTTCAAGGATACCGGCTATCCAGTGTTCCGCTTTGTAAAAGATGTCGTGGTCAATAACCAGGAAGTTCTCGATGAACAGTCGCGAATGGCAGAACTGTCGCAAATGAAGGACACCTGGAACGTACTGGCCGTTAAACCGAAGTATCACACATACGTGGTGGTCATTGGTGAAAGCGCTCGCCGTGATGCGCTGGGTGCATTTGGTGGCCACTGGGATAACACACCCTTTGCCAGCTCGGTGAATGGTTACCTGTTTACCGATTACATTGCGGCCAGTGGTTCCACGCAAAAATCGCTGGGATTAACGTTAAACCGGGTAGTTGATAATAAACCGCAATATCAGGATAACTTTGTCACGCTGGCAAACCGTGCAGGTTTCCAGACGTGGTGGTTCTCGAACCAAGGCCAAATTGGCGAATATGATACCGCTATCGCCAGCATTGCAAAACGTGCTGATGAGGTTCAGTTCCTGAAGAATGGTGATTTTGAAGCCGATAAAAACACCAAAGACGAAGCTCTGCTGAAAATGACAGCCCAGGTTTTTGCCACGCAGCACACGCAGCCACAACTGATCGTTCTGCATTTAATGGGCTCACATCCACAGGCTTGCGATCGTACTCAGGGGAAATACAACGAATTCGTTCAATCGAAGGAGACGTCATGCTACCTCTACAGCATGACGCAGACGGACGATCTGCTAAGTAAGCTGTATGACCAGTTGCGTAATACCGGTGACAGTTTCTCGATGGTCTATTTTTCTGACCACGGGCTGGCATTTAAGGAACGCGGAAAAGAAGTTCAATACCTGGCGCACGATGACAAATTCCAGCAGAACTTCCAGGTTCCCTTTATGGTGCTCTCCAGTGATGATAAAGCCCATCGTATTGTTAAAGCACGTCGCTCTGCGAACGATTTTTTGAGCTTCTTCTCACAGTGGACGGGGATTTCCGCCACGCAAATCCCTAACGATTATCGTTTTATCTCCGGGCAAAAAGCCCCGCCAGTTTACGTTACCAATTTTAAGTTACAGAAAGTTGACTATAACCACCTGGGCACGGATATCTTCGATATAAAAAGTCGCTGATTTGTGCAGCCTGTCCCTTCTCCTGCGAGGGGACAAATACTATAAAACGGCAATCTTCGGGTTGCCGTTTTACTTTTACAGACATAAAAAAATCCGCCACATTGGGCGGATTTTTTACTGGCTCACCGGAGTGATTAGAAGCGGTAACCTACACCCGCGATCCAGGTGCCAACGTCAACGTTGCGGATACGGCTCTGCTCATAGGAGAAGTCCAGAGCAACGTTTTCAATTGGGTTGAACTGCAGGCCTGCGCCGTAGGAGAAGCCGTAGTCGCTGGTGCTTGCAGTGCGGTTAGCAGATTCGTTTTCAGTCTGCTGGAATTTACCGTAACCCACACCAACAACACCGTAGATGCTTGCCCAGTCGTTCAGACGGTAAGCTGGACCTGCGGTGATACCGTAGTACTGGCTTTTATTGTAAGCGCTGTCGTCGAAACGGTCTTTTTCAGTGTAGGTAAAGGAACCGATCACACCCAGCGGGCTGTTGTCCTGCTCGTAGCGGTATTTCAGGTTGAAACCGTTAGCTTTGTTCATCACGCCCTGCATATCGCTCTGAGCGTAACCACCGGTAACGGTAGAAGTAGCAGCTACAGCAGTACCTGCGGAAACAGCCAGAACAGCGGCCAGTGCTGAAAGACATGCAATTTTTTTCATAACCACCTCAAATGTGCTTCAAGTAAATCCGTAAGTTTTAAATATATCAAAAATTCTTGTGAAACTCTTTGTGATTCGTAATGTCTAAAGGAGCCTTTCCTGTAACAGAACATTTCCAGAAGAAGCTATCTCCTTCAAATAACATAGAATTCCCACTTCAAAACGCTAATACTGCGCGCCCTTGTCGCTACATTCATCCAGATTATTCCTAATCTGACAGCTGATAAATCCATCAACGCTTAACCATTTTACGGATTTCACACGTTTTTTTTTCAACGTAGTCTCAACCGTTGCAGCATATTTCTATTACACTGCGGCTTTTACTTTATTTGACATAAATTGACAGGAGAAAGGATGCCAGGGTTACCCCGCAAAGCATCGGTCTGGTTGCCGATCGCTGTAATACTCATCGCCATGTTGTCCATCCAGAGCGGCGCATCGCTTGCGAAATCACTCTTTCCGCTTGTTGGAGCTCCGGGCGTCACAGCGCTGCGTATTGCCCTTGGTACACTGATACTCGTGGTCATCTTTAAACCGTGGCGGCTCCGCTTTAAGAAAGAGCAGCGTTTGCCTCTGCTTTTCTACGGGCTGTCATTGGGAGCGATGAACTATATGTTCTACCTCTCGATACAGACCATACCGCTTGGGATCGCCGTTGCGCTTGAATTCACCGGCCCGTTGGCCGTTGCTCTTTTTTCGTCTCGTCGTCCGGTGGACTTTATCTGGGTGGTTCTGGCCGTTCTGGGATTATGGTTCCTGCTGCCACTGGGTCAGGATGTCTCGCAAATTGACCTGACCGGCGCTGCACTCGCGTTGGGTGCTGGGGCGTGCTGGGCCATCTATATCCTCTCAGGTCAGCGAGCCGGAGAAGAACACGGCCCGGCAACAGTGGCGCTGGGTTCATTAATTGCTGCCATTATTTTTGTGCCACTCGGAATGGCGCAGGCTACAGCATCTATCTGGCAATGGTCAGTCATGCCGATCGGAATAGCTGTCGCCATTCTGTCAACAGCACTTCCCTATTCTCTGGAGATGATTGCCCTGACCCGCCTGCCCACACGTATTTTTGGTACGCTAATGAGCATGGAACCTGCACTGGCGGCTATCTCAGGTATGGTCTTTCTGGGTGAAACCCTGACATTCACTCAGACGCTGGCACTCTGTTCGATTATCGCCGCATCGATGGGGTCGACGCTCACTCTGCGGCGCGAAAGTAAAGTTGAAAAAATAGATATAAATTGATGCGCATGATTCTGCATGGCAAATTTGCCATGCAGAATAGAGGCCATAATGAGATCACGTATTATTTACTAACACTTCTGTTATTATTTTAAAATAAAAACCGCACGTTCACGCAGCATAAACAAAATGTTCCACACGTTAATAAAAATTAACTAAATTATTGTTTTTATTTAAATAAACACTTCAACTCACTTCTTACTATTAAACTGATAGGCAGCACCAAAACCACATACCTCAAGTCTGGTGCTATACTCATTTTCGTTAATTACCTGGGACACTAACATCAAGAGGATATGAGATTATGAGTACCGCTAAATTGGTAAAAACGAAAGCGTCTAATCTGCTTTATACCCGTAACGATGTATCAGATAGCGATAAAAAAGCGACGATCGAGTTGCTGAATCGCCAGGTTGTCCAGTTCATTGACCTGTCACTGATCACCAAACAGGCCCACTGGAACATGCGTGGTGCAAACTTTATCGCTGTACATGAAATGCTGGATGGCTTCCGTACCGCGCTCACCGACCACCTCGATACCATGGCAGAACGTGCGGTACAACTCGGGGGCGTTGCGCTCGGTACAACGCAGGTGATCAATAGCAAAACCCCGCTGAAAAGCTACCCGCTGGACATCCATACCGTACAGGATCACCTGAAAGAGCTGGCGGATCGCTATGCCATCGTCGCTAACGACGTTCGCAAGGCGGTGAGTGAAGCGAAGGATGAAGACACGGCTGATATCTTTACAGCAGCTTCTCGCGACCTGGACAAATTCCTGTGGTTTATCGAATCTAACATTGAGTAATCCATACGAATTTACTATCAAACCCTCGCCCTCTGGCGGGGGCTTTGCACATTTATGGTGCATATTTTTCTCCCCCTCGCTGCAAAAGTGAATGAAATGTAATAATCACCTCACACAATCGTTAACGGAAGATTGTTTTTTCGCCAGAACATGCGCTAAATAGCCCCCTGCTACCTGCCCTAAATGCAATGCACCAAAATGGTGCTTCACATTGGTGCAATTCAGCATCTTTGCCACATTTATTGTGCAATATGTGACACCATCCCCTTTGCAAAACAACAGGTTGTAAAGTTGGCACGATTTTTTCATGATACCAATCGTTCTCGCAGGGGATCGCCCCGTGGATATAAAAGGAAATGCTATGAAGTCTGTATTAAAAGTTTCACTGGCTGCACTTACCCTGGCTTTTGCGGTGTCTTCTCAGGCTGCCGACAAACTTGTTGTGGCAACTGACACTGCGTTCGTTCCGTTTGAATTCAAGCAGGGCGACAAGTACGTTGGTTTTGACGTGGATCTGTGGGCGGCTATCGCAAAAGAACTCAAACTGGACTACACCCTGAAGCCAATGGACTTCAGCGGCATCATTCCGGCACTGCAAACCAAAAACGTTGACCTGGCACTCGCGGGTATCACCATTACCGACGAACGTAAAAAAGCGATCGACTTCTCTGACGGCTACTACAAAAGCGGCCTGCTGGTGATGGTGAAAGCTGACAACAACGACGTGAAAAGCGTTAAAGATCTCGATGGTAAAGTGGTTGCTGTGAAGAGCGGTACGGGTTCCGTTGATTACGCAAAAGCAAATATCAAAACCAAAGACCTACGTCAGTTCCCGAACATCGATAATGCCTATATGGAACTCGGCACTAACCGTGCTGACGCGGTTCTGCACGATACGCCAAACATCCTGTACTTCATCAAAACAGCAGGCAACGGCAAGTTCAAAGCGGTGGGTGAGTCTCTGGAAGCCCAGCAGTACGGAATCGCTTTCCCGAAAGGCAGCGACGACCTGCGTACCAAAGTGAACGGCGCGCTGAAAACCCTGAAAGAGAATGGCACGTACAACGAAATTTACAAAAAATGGTTCGGTACAGAACCTAAATAACTATTCTTAAAAAAAAGAAGAACACTCAGGGGCGACCTTTCGCCCCTGCTATTTTTGAACCACGGTAACAGTAACAGGAAATTATCATGCAGTTTGACTGGAGCGCCATCTGGCCTGCCATTCCTATCTTGCTTGAAGGCGCCAAAATGACCCTGTGGATTTCGGTCCTCGGTCTGGTTGGCGGGTTGATTATCGGCCTCGTGGCTGGTTTCGCTCGCACCTACGGTGGCTGGATTGCAAACCACATCGCACTGGTCTTCATTGAAGTGATCCGCGGAACGCCGATTGTCGTCCAGGTTATGTTCATTTACTTTGCCCTGCCTATGGCCTTTAACGACCTGCGCATCGATCCGTTCAGTGCAGCCGTTGTCACTATTATGATCAACTCGGGTGCATACATTGCGGAAATCACGCGTGGTGCAGTGTTGTCGATTCATAAAGGTTTCAGTGAGGCAGGCCTGGCATTGGGTCTTTCCCGCCGCGAAACTATTCGCCACGTTATTCTGCCGTTGGCGCTGCGCCGTATGCTGCCGCCGCTGGGTAACCAATGGATCATCAGTATTAAAGATACGTCGCTGTTTATCGTTATCGGTGTTGCTGAGCTGACCCGTCAGGGCCAGGAGATCATTGCAGGCAACTTCCGTGCACTGGAAATCTGGAGTGCGGTAGCCGTTGTCTACCTGATTATCACTCTGGTTCTGAGCTTTATTCTGCGTCGTCTTGAAAGAAGGATGAAAATCCTGTGATTGAATTTAAAAACGTTTCCAAGCACTTTGGACCAACCCAGGTGCTGCACAATATCGATTTAGACATTAAGCAAGGTGAAGTCGTGGTTATTATCGGGCCATCCGGATCCGGTAAATCTACCCTGCTGCGCTGCATCAACAAGCTGGAAGAGATCACCAGTGGCGATCTGATTGTCGATGGCCTGAAAGTGAACGACCCGAAAGTTGATGACCGTCTGATTCGTCAGGAAGCTGGCATGGTGTTCCAGCAGTTTTATCTGTTCCCGCACCTCACGGCGCTGGAAAACGTGATGTTTGGGCCACTGCGCGTACGTGGCGCAAGTAAAGCAGCGGCGGAAGCACTGGCGAAAGATCTGCTGGCAAAAGTCGGTCTGGCAGAACGTGCGCATCACTACCCTTCAGAGCTTTCAGGTGGTCAACAGCAACGTGTGGCAATCGCCCGTGCGCTCGCAGTCAAACCTAAAATGATGCTGTTTGATGAACCAACCTCAGCACTCGATCCCGAGTTGCGCCACGAGGTGCTGAAAGTCATGCAGGATCTGGCGGAAGAAGGGATGACAATGGTCATCGTCACCCACGAAATCGGCTTTGCTGAGAAAGTGGCTTCTCGCCTGATTTTCATTGATAAAGGCCGCATCGCTGAAGATGGCGACCCTCAGGCACTGATCGCCAATCCGCCGAGCCAGCGTTTGCAGGAGTTCCTGCAGCACGTCTCCTGAGAAATTCGCAAAAACAAAGCCGGGTCAGCGTTGAGCGCAACCCGGTTTTTTTTTGCCAGATTGTTCCCAAAAATCTCCCTTCGCGTCCTGAGCTCTATACTTATCATTTTGCTCAACATTTTTACCGGAGGACGCCGTGCCGTGGATCCTGTTGCTGTTACTGAGCCTGTTTTGCTCCTCTACGCTCGCCGTTACGATCCCCGGCGTCACCAGCGGAACTGCGGCTACGCAGCAAACCACACCGGCTCCGGAACCAAATGTTGAGCAAAAAAAAGCCGCCTATAGCGCGCTGGCAGACGTTCTGGAAAATGATACCTCCCGTCAGGAGTTAATTGGACAGTTGCGTAAAGTCGCAGCCACACCGCCACAGGAACCCGTTCCTGTTATTACGCCGCCTCTCGTACAAGAACAAAAAACGGTTCTGGAGAATGTTACCGATGTCAGCCGTCACTATGGTGATGCCCTCTCCTCCCGATTCGCCCAACTCTACCGCAACCTGATTGGCTCTCCCCACAAGCCCTTTAACTCGCAAACCTTTATGACTGCGGTAAGCCATTTTTTGATGCTCGCCGCGATCGTATTTGCCTTTTACTGGTTAGCACGCCTGTGTGCATGGCCGCTTTATCGCAAAATGGGCCTGTGGGGACGCAAGAAAAATCGCGAGAGAAGTAGCTGGTTTCATTTACCGCTCATGATTGCCGGGGCATTCATCATTGATTTACTGCTGCTGGCACTCACTCTGTTTGTCGGGCAGATCGCCAGCGACAGCCTTAACGCGGGCAGTAAAACCATCGCCTTTCAGCAGGCGCTGTTCCTGAATGCTTTTGCCCTGATTGAGTTTTTCAAAGCGCTGCTGCGGTTAATTTTTTGCCCGCGCGTGCCAGAGCTACGCCCCTTCGCCATCCAGGATGAAAGCGCTAAATACTGGGCCGTTCGCCTGAGCGTATTAAGTGGATTAATTGGCTATGGGTTGTTGGTCGCCGTCCCCATCACCTCCAACCAGGTGAATGTCCAGTTTGGCGCGCTGGCCAATGTTCTGATCATGCTTTGCATCACCGTCTGGTCGCTGTACCTCATCTTTCATAATAAAAGGGCCATCACCCAGAGCTTGCTACATTTGGCCGACCGTTCACTCTCCTTCTTTAGCCTTTTCATTCGCGCGTTTGCGCTGGTGTGGCACTGGCTGGCGAGCGCTTACTTTATCGTTCTGTGCTTCTTCTCCCTGTTTGATCCGGGCAATAGCCTGAAATTCATGATGGGGGCGACGTTTAAAAGCCTGGCTATTATTGGCATCGCAGCGTTCATTTCTGGTCTGTTGTCTCGCTGGATTTCAAAAACCATTACCCTGTCAGCTCAGGTTCAGCGTAACTATCCTGAACTGCAAAAACGGGTCAACGGCTGGGTGTCCGTATCGCTGAAAGTGGCCCGTATTCTCACCGTTTGTATCGCTGTCATGCTGCTTCTGAATGCATGGGGACTGTTTGATTTCTGGAACTGGCTGCATAACGGTGCAGGTGAAAAGACTGTCGATATCCTGATTCGTATCGCACTGATCCTGTTCTTCTCCGCCATCGGCTGGACTGTGTTGGCAAGCCTGATAGAAAACCGACTGGTATCGGATATCCATGGCAGGCCACTTCCCAGTGCGCGGGCACGCACACTCCTGACGCTGTTTCGCAATGCGTTGGCGGTCATCATCAGCACCATTACGATCATGATTGTGTTATCCGAAATCGGGGTGAATATCGCCCCTCTGCTGGCAGGGGCTGGTGCACTTGGGCTGGCAATCTCGTTTGGTTCACAAACCCTGGTCAAAGACATTATCACCGGTATTTTTATCCAGTTTGAAAACGGAATGAATACAGGGGATCTGGTCACCATTGGGCCATTAACCGGCACAGTGGAACGGATGTCCATCCGCTCTGTCGGGGTACGGCAGGATACCGGGGCGTATCACATCATTCCGTGGTCATCGATTACCACTTTTGCCAATTTTGTACGTGGCATTGGCTCCGTGGTGGCGAATTACGATGTGGATCGACATGAAGACGCTGATAAAGCGAAGCAGGCCCTGAAGGCGGCGGTAGAAGAGTTAATGGAAATGGAAGAGATTCGCGGCCTGGTGATTGGTGAGCCGTCATTCGCTGGTATCGTCGGGCTGACCAACACCGCCTTTACCTTGCGGGTGTCGTTCACCACGCAACCGCTTAAACAATGGACGGTACGGTTTGCGCTCGACAGTATGGTGAAAAAGCATTTTGACCTGGCACAGATACGCATGCCTGTGCAAACGTACCAGGTATTACCTTCACCTGTCGCTCCGCTCCCGCCACAAGAGCCGACAATATAGGCGACCGGGCAACACTGCCCGGCCGATTATCGGTTACAGCGGTTTGCGGCGTTTTGCATCATCCATGAATGACCAGGCGATAAAGCGGCTCTGTTTCTGCCCTTGCGCCATCTCTTTTTTCACCACCTTCACTGCTCCGACTTCGGTTAAGGCGCGGTAAAGTGGTGGCAGGTTATCTCCACGAGACACCAGCGTGGTGAACCATTTAACCTGACGACCAAACTGTTTACTTTCAGCAATCATCTTCTCAATAAACGCTACTTCGCCACCTTCGCACCACAGCTCTTGCTGCTGACCACCAAAGTTCAGAGCGGCATCTTGCGCCTGACCCAGATTACGACGTTTGCGCTCGCTACCTGCACACGCGGCTGCCGCTGAGTCATGGAACGGTGGGTTACACAGAGTGGCGTCATAGAATTCATTTTTATGAATGATGCCAGTGAAAATCGCCGATGCCTCTTTTTGTCTGCGCAGGCGGATCGCGCGCGTCAATCCGGCATTACCGTTGATGATAGCCTGTGCACTGGAGAATGCCTCAGCCCCAATTTCACTACCGGTGAAGCGCCAGCCGTACTCATGGACGCCAATCAAAGGATAAATCAGGTTCGCGCCGGTCCCAATATCCAGGATGGTCGCCTGCTGTGGGATAACACCGGCATGATCTTCCGCCAGCAAATCGGCGAGATGGTGTACGTAGTCAGCGCGCCCTGGCACTGGCGGGCACAGAAAGCCCTCGGGAATGTCCCAGTGCGCAACACCGTAAAAATGGGCCAGCAGGGCTTTATTGAGTGCTTTGACCGCCAGCGGGTCAGCAAAGTTAACCGACGGCTCACCAGCAGGCGTCTGTACGATGTAATCCTGTAATTGAGGATAGCTTTCGCACAACGCATTCATGTCGTAGCGGCTACGGTGGCGGTTACGCGGGTGCAATCCCGGCTTTTGGGCAGTCATGGCATTCTCCTTTTAACAGCGGCGTAAGATACCCTCTGCTGCTGTTACGGTAAATAACTCTCTTTCATCTGCAATAATCCACCGAAAATCAACAACCTGTATGTCTATGATTTGTCAATATTTTGTAAGTATATATCGTTCAAAAAATAAGCAGATCATCATCAAATATTTGCGCCAAATCACACTCCCACAGCTTCTAAACTAAGAAGGAATCACCCGTTGTTCCCCGATGAGGATGTGATTATGAAGAAATACCTGACCCTTGTTGTCATCGCTGGTGCACTGGCCACAGCGTCATTTTCTGCCTGGTCAGTTCAGTCACTGACAGATAACACCGATACCAGTCAGCTACGCGCTGCTGGCACTATCTCGGCCAGTGGCGCGAGCAACCTTGACGATTTGCAGGCCAAACTGGCTGAAAAAGCACGTCAGGAAGGCGCAAAAGGATTCGTGGTGAATTCCGCTAGCGGCGATAACCACATGTACGGCACGGCAACCATTTACAAATAACCCCCTTCTTCCCCGTCACCTCGCTGCATCTGTTCACCAGATGCAGTTCTCTTTTTTTCCCCCACCTTGACTGTACAATTTTTAACCCCATATCCTTGTTATGAGATCGAAACGTCTTTCAGGAGCACAAAATGGCATCAGGTTGGGTCAATGACGACGCTGTAAATGAACAGATCAACAGTACGATTGAAGATGCTGTTGCGCGTGCGCGTGGCGAATTACCACACGGTGAAAGTTTGCATGAGTGCGAAGAATGTGGAGAGCCCATTCCCGAGGCACGACGTAAAGCCATTCCTGGTGTCAGGTTATGCATTGCATGCCAGCAGAATAAAGATTCAAAAAATAAAACACATGCAGGATATAATCGCAGAGGATCTAAAGATAGCCAGCTACGTTGACTTTCCTTTACCTAAGTTAACCGCGCAAGCGGTTTCCTTTACGCTCACGATTTTATACCAGTCGCGTAGCAAAATGTGCCCTTCTCAACGGCTCTGTAAAGCGCAGCGACAAGAAGTGTAAATCGATATCCTGAATTTATTAATATTCAATAACTTATTTGTCATTCAATTTTTTTGAGCAACGACGTCAATTCTCTTCGATTTTATCTCTCGCAAAAAAACGTGATACTTATCACATCGACGGAACATCGTCCCATTAACAGAATAACCTGCGAGAGATTAACTATGAAAACCATCAAATATGCTGTTGCTGCTGTTGCCCTGTCTGCTCTGTCTTTCGGCGCATTCGCTGCAGAACCTGTGACTAATGCTCAGGCTCAGACTCTCAATAAAATCGGTGTTGTGAGCGCAGAAGGCGCAACCACGCTGGATGGCCTGGAAGCTAAACTGGCAGAGAAAGCATCCGCTGCAGGTGCTAGCGGCTACACCATCACTTCCGCTAACACCAACAACAAACTTAGCGGTACTGCGGTTATCTACAAATAACCGAACGACATTCTGCTCCACCCTCGCTATACCCTCTGGCGAGATGCTCCAACCCTCATTGACCCTGTTGTTGTTACCCTTGCTTGCCCGTCCGCCACTGGACGGGCTTTTTTTTGCCTAAAATGACTGCTCCACACGGCGCAACCCGGCTTCCACCGTATCAGCCTCACCGGTTGCCACCAGGCAGCAAGCCATCTGAAGTTTGATCGAATGTGCAACAGGCTGGCTTCCGGCAAGGCATTGTTCAATCCAGTGCGCAGTTGTTTGTGGATCTTTTGCCAGCGGCAATGCCACATTCATATTCTCTTCACCACGTTCCAGTAAGGCGCGTGTTCCAGTCGAATCAATCAGCATGAGTTGCGGACATCGTTGCGGGTTGGCATAGACCTCACCTTCTGTCCCATGCATCAGCAACGCCCTGCCCCCCGTACTGTCAAAGAAGTTTGCCACGCGGGTGACATACTCAGGATGCGAAACGCTGGAAAGGCGGAGTGCAGCATCTTCAGCAAAAGGTGTCGCCAGTTTTGCCAGCGTATGAGCACTGTTTCGCACCCCCATGCGCCAGCGCATATCCAGTTGTTTTTCAAGCGGCGGGCATAACGCGCTGACCGGAATATAGACGGGTTGATGTCCATCCAGTTTGGCCTGAGCCTGACCCGCATGGTACGTTGGCATGATACCCAGTAACTCAAAAATTGTTTCCGTGAGGACACGTGTTGGATCTTCACTTACGCCATGCACCACAACCGGAAATCCGATTTTATGCAACAGAATGGCCAGCAGCGGCGTCAGGTTCGCCTGTTTTCGCGCCCCATTGTAAGTTGGAATCACAATCGGCATCGGCTTTGCCACTGGCGGCGTTAAGCGCAGTGTTTGCGCCTGCATGGCATCATAAAACCCGCGCATCTCCGCTTCGCCTTCACCTTTAATGCGCAGCGCAATCAGGATCCCGCCCATCTCCAGCTCTGGTACATCGCCATTCAGCATATGGGTATACAGCGTGCGTGCAGTTTCATGGTCAAGATCACGCGCGTGGTTTTTCCCGCGCCCTACCTCTTTGATAATTTTGCGATAATCCACGACATTTCTCCTTGCGACATCTTGTTAACAATATAGCCCTGAAGAAGCCGCCGCCGATAGTTTTTTGTGTACCCTCACCTTCTCAATGACCACATCTACAATTCCCTGTTTTGAAAAAAGAAAATTTTTACAAGTCTTTATTTAATTATTAGTACATCACCCTACAGGTTTCTGCCGATGATAATTCTGATTAAATAACAAACGGAAAAGAGTGGTGTGTTATTTGCGGTTATCGCGAAAAATCTTAAGTGAAAGGAAAACAACAGGATTAACTATGAATAAGGTTGCGTTAAGTATATTTATCGCTGCCGCAATAGGATGCTCCGCATCCGCATTTGCAGCAACAAATGGTGAAGGCCAGATTAACTTCACCGGAGAGATTATCGATTCCGCTTGCCAGGTCGTAAATGGTTTGAGTAGTCCATTGAATGTTGAATTAGGAAAGGTATCCAAAACTGTGTTTACCGGTGCAGGCTCCACCAGCACATTAACTAAGTTTGATATTCAATTAAAAGACTGCCCGGAAACCGTGACATCTGCTGCAATTAATTTTGGTGGTACGCCAGATACTGACAATAATACAACACTCGCATTAACACCCGATGCAGGTGCAGCAACAGGTGTGGCTATTCAGTTGCTCGACTCTGCGGACCAACCCGTCAGTTTGTATACCCCTTCCAGCCAGTACCCGTTAACGTCAGGAACTACGGTAAACGATCTGACATTTGGTGCTCGCTATATTCAAACAAAATCGACAATAACGGCTGGCCCTGCTAATTCCGTATCAACGTTTACTGTCATCTATAACTGATCATATTCACCCGGAGAGAGTCGCCATCTCATCATGGCGACTCTCTCTTCTCTGTGTTGAGACATCACTATGCGCCATCGTTATTTATTCAGTGCTCTTTTTCTGATTGCAGCAACAGCCCACGCTGGTGTCATTATTAATGGTACTCGTCTGGTTTATCAGGGCGGAAAAAAAGAATCCTCTATCGGGCTTTCAAACCCAGATACAACAGACTACCTGGTGCAATCATGGGTAGATGCTGGCGGAAAAAATCAGGCCAAAGCCCCCTTTCTGATTACGCCGCCTCTCTTTCGCTTAGACGGTAAAGAAGATAACGTTTTGCGTGTTGTGCGCACGGGTGGGAATTTACCCGAAGATCGTGAATCATTGTTCTGGTTAAATATCAAAGCCATTCCGTCTTCACTGCATACCGAAGGCTCAAATACGTTACAAATCGCCGTTAATACGCGCATTAAGTTGTTATATCGCCCTTCAACAGTAAAAGGAAAACCAGAAGAGGTGGCAGATAAACTGGAATGGCATCGCGAAGGTAATGAACTGATTGTTCATAACCCTACACCTTTCTACATGAATTTCCAGACAGTGCAGTTAAACGGCAAAAAAGTGGATAAAGCGACCTGGGCCGAACCTGAAACCGAAACCCATTTTGCATTGCCTGCCAGCATCAGTGGCAAAACCGTTATTTGGTCAATTATTACTGACTACGGCAGCATCAGCCATACCTGGTCCAAATCCATTCATTAAAAAAGCGATGCGCAGGCGTTTTATATCATCATGTACAGTAATAAAAAGCCCTTCACCTGCTCATTACCCGCTTTTCTGGCTATATTATGTGGCCTTGTCATCGCGGTTTTTGCGCAACATGTATGGGCTGATGATTATTTTAACCCGGCATTACTGGATGTTGATAACCCGCAGCAGAGTAAAACCGATCTTAGCATTTATGAAACGGGACCAGGGCAAGCACCAGGGACATATCAGGTCACTATTTTTATTAATAATAATAAAATTGACACCCGTGACGTGACCTTCAGGTTACAACAGAATTCACACGGTCATAATTCACTCCAGCCCTGCTTTAGTCTTGATAATTTAAAAAGCCTGGGCATTAAAACGCAAAAATTCCCCCAGATCATATCGGCTGGGAAATGTGCAGATTTAAGCGTTATACCTGCAGCATCGGCCACCTTTCGCGTCAGAAACCAGCAGCTATTATTGAGTATTCCACAGTCCGCTCTGGGCCAGGTTCCTCGCGGCTACATTGATGCGAAAGAATATGATGAAGGGATCACTGCTGGTTTGCTCAACTACAGTGCAACAGCCAGCCAGAACCACGCTCGCCAGCAAGGGACGGAAGATACCAGTAGCCAGTATGTGAACCTGCGTCCGGGCCTGAATATAGGTGCATGGCGCTTACGCAATTATTCCACCTGGAATCGCAGCACAACAGGCCATACTGAGCAGCATAAATTCTCTTCCGTTTATACCTATGCCCAGCGCGATATTATCGCCATGAAAAGTAGCCTGACGGTCGGGCAAAGCAGTTCCCCTGCCGACGTCTTCGATAGCGTTCCTTATACTGGCGTAGAGCTTCATTCCGACAGCGATATGCTGCCAGACAGCGAAAAAGGATATGCCCCTATTATCCGTGGCACAGCGCACAGCAATGCGCTGGTTGTTGTCCGTCAGAATGGTTACGTCATTTACCAGAATACGGTCGCACCTGGGGCATTTGAGATTAACGATCTTTATCCTACGGGTAGCAGCGGCGATCTTCAGGTCACGGTTAAAGAGACTGACGGAAGCGAGCGCCATTTTACCGTTCCCTATGCTTCCGTTCCGGTCCTGCAACGCGAAAAACACCTTAAGTACAGCGTAACAGCAGGACACTACCGCTCTTACGACAGTGATGTCGAAAAAACGCCCTTTGCTCAGGGGAGTGCGATCTATGGCTTACCCTATGGTCTTACTGCTTATGGCGGTATGCAGCAAAGCCCCCATTACCAGTCGTACGCGATCGGAACAGGAAAAAACATCGGCAGCCTTGGGGCTTTTTCGATTGATGTGACCCGGGCAAAAGCACAGCTCAAAAAACAAAAAGCCAGCAAAGGTCAGTCCTGGCGTGCGCGCTACAGCAAAGATTTTGCGCAAACAGGGACGAATTTCTCGCTGGCAGGCTATCGCTATAACAGCAAAGGTTTTTACACACTCGAAGACACCATGGAGTCTTACACCCACTCCAGCGACTGGTCAGCCCCGCAGCAACGCCGTGTGCGCACCGAAGCCACTATCGACCAGACGCTCGGTGAAGGTTGGGGCTCTTTCACACTCAGCCTGGTTAAAGAACGCTACTGGAGTCAAAGCCAGAATATGACCTCCATGAGTGTGAGCTACAACAATAGCTGGCACAGTATCAGCTACAGCCTGAGCTACAGCATGAATAAGAATACCAATGACAGTGATGAGGACGGCAACGCCGTCAGTAACGACAATCTGTTTGCCCTGAGCGTTTCTGTTCCGCTGGATCACTGGATGCATAACACCTGGGCAACCTACAACCTGAACAACAACCAGGACGGGACAACGCAAAATATCGGGCTCAACGGTACTGCACTAGAGGATGACAATCTGAACTGGAATGTTCAGGAAGGGCTCAGTACCACGGGGAGCAGCCATTCAACCAGCATGAATGCTGATTATAAATCCACATACGGTGAAGTCAGCGGTGGACTCAGCCAGGACAGCTATCAGCAGTCAGTAAACCTCGGCCTCCAGGGGGGCGTGGTTGCTCACGCTAATGGCATCACACTCAGCCAGCCACTGGGCGAAACCATTGCACTGGTCAAAGCACCGGGGACACACGGAACGCATATCACTAACCAGACCGGCGTGGAAACGGATTTTCGTGGGTACACTGTCGTTCCCTTCGTCACTGCGTACCGGCACAACACCCTCTCACTGGATACCGAAACCCTGCCCGATGACGCCGATATCACCCATGCGGCACAGGTCGTTACGCCAACCCGTGGTGCAGTGGTCCGCGCCAGCTTTAACACCCGAACAGGACGACGTGCCTTAATGACGCTCACGCGAAACGGCAAACCACTGCCTTTTGGCGCAACGGTCACCACCGATGATAAAGACAGTGAATTCATCGTGGGTAATGATGGGCAGACCTATCTCTCCGGCCTGGCGCAACGTGGTCAGCTGACCGTCTCCTGGGGCCAGGAAGCCGATGAACACTGCACGGTACGTTACGCCCTGGCGGATGAGACCGATAAAACCAACATCATTAACACTGCTGCGCAGTGCCATTGATTCACCCTTCAGGTTCAACATTATGCAGATAGCAAAACCATGTTTTTTCTTTCTTGTTCTGGCCGTTACTGCACTGTTTATGCCACATGCAAAAGCGACCTGTACCAGCCCGAATATGCCCGCGATGATTAACGTGGCCTCGGTTTCCGTCTCCAGTACACTGCCCATTGGCGCCACCATACCCGGCTCAGAACAAACCGTGCATGTGGCTGGAAATTGTGATCAGAGTGGAGACAGCGGCCTGGAGATCGTCTCCTGTTACTACGGAACAGGTTCAGAAGTCTCTGGACTCAGGGGAGTTTATGATTCCGGTGTACCCGGCATTGGCGTTGCGCTGAAAAATGATAAGGGGCAGCGCATCAGCGGGGCCGGTGGTACACAGTGTGACTCACGCAATTATCCCATAGGCTATGTTTCTGATGACGGTCAGTTATCGTTCAGCTTTGATGTCACACTGGAGCTGGTGAAGACCAACAGCGATGTCACATCCGGCACGCTGGTACAGGCGCAAACCCGGTTTGGTATTGGTGTGTTTGGTCATGAGGGGATAGGTAATCCCAATAATATCTCGTACGCCGGGAACATTAATTTCAACGAAGTGACCTGCTCAGTTTCACCCAAAAATCTCACTATCGTTTTGGGCGACTTTCCGGTGAGTGATTTCACAGGAACAGGCACGTTAACGCGCGAGAATCTTTTCGACGTCAACGTGACGTGTACAGATACCGTCCAGCCTCAGGTCATGATAACCAGCGCCAATGGCTATGAAAGCAGCTTTGCCGGCGTGATTAAACTGACGCCGGAAAGCGGTGTCGCAACCGGGGTAGGAATTCGCATGCTGTTTGACGGTGAGGCCCCGGAGTTTGGAACCTACAGGGACACGGCTGCCGAGGCGCAAGCAAATCAGACGCTGGCGAATGAACAAATCTCGCCAGATGTCACGCCAGGCACAGCCAACAGCATTGCCACCATCACACTGGGGTACAAATGAGGAATTATATTTTACTTCTGCTCATGCTGATGGGTCAGGCACATGCAGATGCAATCCTGCTCAACATGCAAGGCAATATCCTGGCAAATACCTGCTCGGTAGATAGCACTAGCCAGAATATGACCGTTGATTTAGGGCAGGCGGCATCGAGCGATTTCAGGGACGTGGGGGACACCGGAGAATGGAAGAACGTTGAACTGACACTTTCGAAATGCCCGCCCACGACCACGCTCGCCACGGCGACCTTCAGAGGACAGGCGGATAGCGTTCACCCCACCAAATTTGCCAATACTGGCTCTGCCGGCGGTCTGGCACTGGAGCTAGCCGATCGCCAGGATCGGATTACGATTGCCCCCCAGGCAAGTTTCAGCGTACTCGTCAATCAGAGTGATCACACGGCAGATTTCCCTCTGGCGGCACGTTACTACGCCACGTCCCTGCCCGTTACGGCAGGGACGTTCAACAGCGTGGTACAAGTGACGTTTATTTACCAGTAGGACCACGCCCCTTCGCACGGACGTTTTTTTTACGCCCGGCAAGCATGTTTACCGGGCGTTTTTTTACCGCAGGAACATCAGGTTGTTCGATCGGGAACACAGGCAGCGCATTCAGCAACCGCTGACCGTAGTTTTTGGTCAGAAGGCGTTTATCATAGATAACAATCTCCCCCCAACAACCGTGGCTACGGATCAAGCGCCCGACTTGCTGAATTAAATTAAACGACGCGGCGGGCAGGCTTTGCACTTCAAACGGGTAACGATTGAGACTTTTCAGCCATTCGCCTTCGGTGATCACCACCGGGCTGTCGATAGGCGGAAACGCGATTTTATGGATATGTACCTGAGTCAGGTAATCCCCTTTCAGATCCAGACCTTCGGCAAAAGATTGCAGCCCCACCAGCACGCTGCGTTCTCCGTTATCAATACGCTGGCGGTGCAGTTCTACCAGCCGATAGCGCGGCTGATCGCCCTGAACCAACAGCAGCAAACGCAGGTCGGTCACAAAGGTTAAAAACAGCTGCATTGCGCGCTGGCTGGCAAACAGCACCAGCATGCCGGGGTATTTTTTGCTTTCCAGTTGTTCACGGAAGTACGCCGCCATCTCAGCAATGTGTCGCTCTTCGTTTTCCATAAGTGGCTCATACGTCATGCGCGGGATCACCAGCTTACCCTGCTCGCAATGGTTAAACGGTGAGTCGAGAGAGACAAACCGATCGCCCGCCTTCTCTTTTAATCCGCTCATTTCCTGCAAACGGGAAAAGCTGTTCAATGAACGCAACGTGGCCGATGTCACCACCACATGCGGCACGCGACGCCAGATCAGCTTTTCCAGTTGGTCGCTCACACGAATACCGACACAGTGGAAAAAGAGATGCATCTGCCCGTCTTTCGTTTCACGGGTCGCCCATTTGGTCACTGGCGCACCAGATGCCTGCGCCATCGACGCCAGTCGCCACAGCTTACTCTGAGACTCAAACATGCCCAGCGCGCGGTTCATCTGTAACAAGATACGATGCAAGCGCACCACATCATGCGAGCCTGTTTTCTCACTCAGATCGCTTAAGAAGAGATCGGCCAGCCCGCGCAATTTTTCGAGATGCTTCGCCAGTTGCTGGCAAATCTCCATAACCTCATCCGGAAGTTCCCCCATCGCAAAACGGTGTTCGGCCTCCTGCGTCGCGGGAAGATAAAGGTTCAGGATGTTGTTCAGGGATGTGATGAGGCTGTATACCTCTTCACAATGCTCACTCAGCCGTTCAGGATTCGCCAGCGGCGGTGTGGTTTTGGGGCGAAATTGATCCATGCAGGTCGCCACCAGTTTGCAAAACAGATCCAGTTGCAGTCGAAACCACGGCGCGGTGATCTCGGCACTCATTTCCAGCGCATCACGCGCGACATCCGGCAAATGATGTCCTTCATCCAGCACCAGCAGTAAGTGTTTTGGCTCCGGCAGGACAGACTCACTTTCCAGCGCCGCCATCACCAGCGCATGGTTGGCGACAACCACTTCCGCCTCCTGAATTTCACGCCGCGCAACAAAGAAGGGACACTCGCGATAGTAATGGCAGTTACGGTTCAGACAACTCGCTTTATCGGTGCTGAGCCTGCGCCATAACTCATCGCTGATGGCCTTGTCCGTATGGTCACGCAGGCCATCCCATTTGTAGCTGTCGAGATCGGTTTTCAGCTTCGCGCAAAGATCCTGCTCGGCTTTGTTATTCGGTGTTAAGTCATCATCCAGAAATGCCAGCAGATCCTGTTGTGTGGGTTCACTGCTGGAGAGCGCCGCGAGATTGCGGGGACATACGTAGCGCCCACGCCCAAAGGCCGCGGTAAAGCGCAGGTCAGGAATGAGTTTTCGCAATAACGGCAAATCTTTGCTGTAGATTTGATCCTGTAGGGCCACGTTGGCGGTACTGACCACCAGCGTTTTCTGCTCTTCACGGGCGATGGCGATACCGGGGATCAGATACGAAAGGGTTTTCCCAACGCCTGTCGGCGCTTCAATTGCCAGATGCCGGCCATCATCCCCGGCAAGCGTTTTTGCCACATCAGCGATCATCTGACGCTGCGGCGCTCGGGGGATAAAGTCGGGGATCTGCTGTTGCAGCGCCTTATACCAGGCGGCAATTTGCGCTTTTAGCGCAGCGGTTAAAGCCATCGGGAAACCTGAAATACTGTATAAACAGCCACTATTGTGGCACTTTCTGTTCCTTGTCGCAAAAAAAAAGCCCGGCTTTACGGCCGGGCTTCCTGATTACTGTGCGCTTGCAGGCTTGCGTGGGCGACGTCGACGTTGCCCTTCACCGGCAGGTTTCGCTTCACCGCTGCGCCACGGATTTTCACCCGCAGGTTTGGCATCACCCGTACGACGCGGAGGCTTCCCTGACGCTTTAGGCGCACCGCCTTCAGTGCGACGTGGCTGCTGTTGACCGCGGCCACCGCCACCCTGTCCACGACCACCACCGCCACCCCGTGACTGACGGCCATTCTGAATCGGCTCAGCCTGGATAGACGGGTCGACCTCATAACCTTCAACGGCGATGCGTGGGATCTCTTTCTTCAGCAGGCGTTCGATATCCCGCAGAAGCTTGTGTTCATCGACACAGACCAGAGAGAGCGCTTCACCCGTTGCCGCAGCACGGCCAGTACGGCCAATGCGGTGGACATAGTCTTCCGGAACGTTTGGCAGCTCGTAGTTCACTACGTGCGGCAACTCTTCAATATCCAGCCCGCGAGCAGCGATATCCGTTGCCACCAGCACACGAATATCGCCGGATTTAAAATCAGCCAACGCACGTGTACGCGCCCCCTGGCTCTTATTGCCATGGATCGCTGCACTGCGAATACCGTCTTTATTCAGCTGTTCCGCAAGGTGGTTAGCACCGTGCTTGGTGCGGGTAAAGACCAGCACTTGCTGCCAGTTGCCCTGGCCGATCATCTGGGAGAGCAGTTCCCGCTTGCGTTTTTTGTCCACAAAGTGGACATGCTGGGTGACCTGCTCAGACGCCGTGTTGCGACGCGCCACTTCGATTTCCAGCGGGTTGTGCAGCAGCTTTTCCGCAAGCGCTTTGATCTCATCAGAGAAGGTCGCGGAGAACAGCAGGTTCTGACGACGTGCCGGCAGTTTAGCCAGTACACGGCGGATATCGTGGATAAAGCCCATATCCAGCATACGGTCAGCTTCATCCAGCACCAGAATTTCAATGCCATCAAGCTTAACAGCGTTCTGATGTTCCAGATCGAGCAGACGGCCCGGTGTTGCCACCAGCACGTCCACACCGCCGCGCAGTTTCATCATCTGCGGATTAATGCTGACACCACCAAAGACCACCAGCGAACGGATGTTGAGATAGCGGCTGTACTCACGCACGTTCTCACCAATCTGTGCCGCCAGTTCACGCGTTGGCGTGAGGATCAGAGCACGTACTGGACGACGGCCTTTCGCATGGGGCTGGTTTTGTACCAGAAGCTGTAGCAGCGGCAGCGTAAAGCCCGCTGTTTTGCCTGTGCCGGTCTGCGCACTGGCCATCAGATCGCGCCCTTCCAGCACAGCAGGGATCGCCTGTTGCTGAATTGGGGTTGGCTCAAGGTAGCCCTGCTCTGCAACAGCACGCAGAATTTCCGGGTTCAGGCCAAGGGAATCAAAAGACATAAAAACTCCGAACCGCCCCGACCATCACAGGTGTAGTTTTCAGGGAGATATAACGAATATGAGAGGACAAAAACCACAATGTCGCGAAGCAGCGGAGTGTAGCAGCTTTTGTGACGTGGCGCATAAAATATCCCTCTGAGATTCATCTGCGAAATATTTCCCCGCCGCCGCTCAAATTGTATTCGACTGGACAAGCTGGAAAAACAGTCATAATCTTAATCAATCGATTGATTAATTTTTAGTGCCACCATGAATACGACCCCAACGACAACAAAAGGCGAGCAAGCCAAAAGCCAGCTCATCGCCGCCGCGCTGGCGCAGTTTGGCGAGTATGGATTGCATGCCACGACACGCGATATTGCCGCCCAGGCCGGGCAAAACATCGCCGCGATCACCTACTATTTTGGCTCAAAAGAAGATTTGTACCTCGCCTGTGCGCAGTGGATTGCCGATTTTATTGGTACAAATTTTCGCCCGCACGTTGAAGAGGCAACCACGCTGTTCAGCCAGCCATCACCGGATCGTGGCGCAATCCGTCAGCTGATCCTCAATGCCTGCCATAATATGATTCGGCTTCTTACGCACGACGATACGCTGAACCTGAGTAAGTTTATCTCACGCGAGCAACTCTCGCCTTCTGCCGCCTACCAACTCGTTCATGACCAGGTCATCGCCCCCATGCATGGCCACCTGACGAAACTCATCGCGGCCTATACCGGGCGCGAGGCGAACGATACCGAAACCATTTTGCATACTCACGCACTACTGGGCGAGATACTCGCTTTCCGTCTGGGCCGGGAAACCATTTTATTACGCACTGGCTGGACACAATTTGATGAGGATAAAGCTGCGCAGATTAGTCAGGTCATCACCTGTCACCTCGATCTGATCCTGCAAGGTTTAACACTAAGGAGCCTGAAGTCATGAAAAAACCTGTCGCCATTATCCTGGCGGTTGCTGTTCTGCTTGTTGCGGGCGTTGGTGGCTGGCTGTGGTATCAAAGCCAACAAGATCGCGCCCTTACGCTGTATGGTAACGTCGATATCCGAACGGTGAACATGAGCTTCCGCGTGGGCGGACGTCTGGCATCACTCACCGTTGATGAAGGGGACGCCATTAAAACCGGACAGACCCTGGGTATGCTGGATAAAGCGCCGTATGAAAATGCATTAATGCAGGCCAAAGCCGGGGTTTCAGTTGCACAGGCGCAGTATGACCTGATGCTGGCGGGCTATCGTGACGAAGAGATCGCTCAGGCGGCAGCCGCAGTCAAACAAGCGCAGGCCGCCTTCGACTATGCGCAGAACTTCTATAACCGTCAGCAGGGGTTGTGGAAAAGCCGCACGGTTTCTGCTAACGACCTTGAAAATGCCCGCTCATCACGTGACCAGGCACAGGCTACGCTGAAATCTGCGCAGGATAAATTGAGCCAGTACCATACGGGTAATCGCCCGCAGGATATTGCCCAGGCCAAAGCCAGCCTTGAACAGGCTCAGGCGCAACTCGCTCAGGCCGAGCTGGATCTGCACGACACCACACTGGTCGCCCCATCCGATGGCACGCTGATGACCCGGGCCGTAGAACCAGGCAGCATGTTAAGCGCGGGAAGTACCGTCTTAACCCTCTCCCTGACGCGTCCGGTATGGGTACGTGCCTATATTGATGAACCGAATCTCGACCAGGTACAGCCGGGGCGCGAGCTGTTGCTGTATACCGATGGCCGACCAGATAAGCCTTATCACGGCAAAGTGGGTTTTGTTTCACCAACTGCCGAGTTCACCCCGAAAACCGTTGAAACACCGGATCTGCGTACTGACCTGGTCTACCGTCTGCGTATTATTGTGACCGATGCTGACGATGCACTCCGTCAGGGTATGCCTGTCACCGTGAAATTCAGTGACGGGGGAAAACATGAATGATGCGGTTATCCAGCTAGAGGGGTTGGTCAAGCGTTTTGCAGGAATGAACAAACCCGCCGTTGCCCCGCTCAACTGTACGTTGCAAAAAGGCTATGTGACCGGGCTGGTTGGCCCTGATGGCGCAGGTAAAACCACACTGATGCGTATGCTGGCAGGCTTGCTGAAGCCCGATGAAGGCCGTGCCAGCGTACTCGGCCTCGATCCGATCAAAGACGACAGCGCCTTGCACGCCATGATGGGTTACATGCCACAGAAGTTTGGCCTGTATGAAGATCTGACGGTGATGGAAAACCTGAATCTGTACGCTGACCTGCGCAGTGTCACCGGTGAAACGCGGCAGAAAACCTTTGCCCGTTTGCTGGAATTTACCTCGCTGGGGCCGTTTACCGACCGACTGGCCGGGAAACTCTCTGGCGGGATGAAACAGAAACTGGGGCTGGCCTGCACGCTGTTCGGTGAGCCGAAAGTCTTACTGCTGGATGAACCCGGCGTCGGCGTCGATCCCATTTCACGTCGCGAGCTATGGCAAATGGTGCATGAACTGGCGGGTGATGGAATGCTCATTCTCTGGAGTACCTCTTATCTTGATGAGGCAGAGCAGTGTCGTGATGTGTTGCTGATGAATGAAGGTGAACTGCTTTATCAGGGTGAACCAACGAAACTGACGCAAAGCATGGCCGGACGAAGCTTTTTGCTGCACAGCCAGCAGGAGTCAAACCGCAAGCTGCTTCAGCGGGTGCTGAAATTACCTCACGTCAGCGACGGTATGATTCAGGGACGTTCTGTTCGCATTATCCTCAAAAAAGCGGCCACAGCGGACGATATTCGCGGCGCGCAAGGCATGCCGGAAATTGAGATTGAAGAGACAGCACCGCGCTTTGAAGATGCATTTATCGACCTGTTGGGCGGTGCAGGGACATCGGAGTCACCGTTAGGCGCTATCCTGCATACCGTGGAAGGTACACCGGGCGAAACGGTGATTGAAGCCAAATCCCTCACCAAGAAATTTGGGGATTTTGCCGCCACGGATAACGTCAATTTTGCCGTCAAACGCGGAGAGATTTTCGGCCTGCTGGGGCCTAATGGCGCGGGTAAATCGACCACCTTCAAGATGATGTGTGGATTGCTGGTTCCGACAGCGGGTAAAGCACTGGTGCTGGATATGGACCTTAAGGTCAGCTCAGGTAAAGCACGTCAACACCTGGGCTACATGGCGCAAAAATTCTCGTTATACGGCAACCTCACCGTGGAGCAGAATTTACGGTTCTTCTCCGGTGTCTATGGCCTGCGCGGGCGGGCACAAAGCGAGAAAATATCCCGCATGAGCGATGCATTTGGCCTGACCACCATTGCCTCCCATGCCACGGACGACCTGCCACTCGGCTTTAAGCAGCGTCTTGCGCTGGCCTGTTCCCTGATGCACGAACCCGATATTTTGTTTCTTGACGAACCCACGTCAGGCGTTGACCCCCTCACCCGTCGCGAATTTTGGCTGCACATCAACAGCATGGTGGAAAAAGGTGTAACCGTGATGGTCACGACTCACTTTATGGATGAGGCGGAGTATTGCGACCGTATCGGGCTGGTCTACCGCGGTAAGCTTATCGCCCACGGCACGCCGGACGATCTTAAAAGTCAGGCGGCTGATGAAACACAGCCGGACCCGACAATGGAGCAAGCGTTTATTACGCTGATCCATGACTGGGATAAGGAGCACGCCAATGAGCATTAACGCTATTTCGTGGCGCAGAGTCCGCGCGTTATGCATCAAAGAGACGCGCCAGATCGTGCGCGATCCCAGTAGCTGGCTGATAGCCGTGGTGATCCCGCTGTTGCTGCTGTTCATTTTTGGTTATGGGATTAATCTCGACTCCAGCAAGCTGCGGGTCGGTATTTTGCTGGAGCAGCATAGCGAAGAGGCCCTGAGCTTTACTCACGCCATGACCGGCTCGCCTTACATTGACGCCACCATCAGCGACAATCGCCAGGCGTTGATTCAGAAAATGCAGGCCGGGCGGATTCGCGGTCTGGTGGTTATTCCCGTGGATTTCGACGCCAACATGGCACGCGCCAATACTGACGCGCCTGTCCAGGTGATTACCGATGGTAGCGAGCCGAACACGGCCAACTTTGTTCAGGGCTACGTAGAAGGCATCTGGCAGTTGTGGCAAATGCAGCGGGCAGAGGACAGAGGTGAAGAGTTTGAACCACTCATCGACGTACAAACCCGCTACTGGTTTAACCCTGCCGCTATCAGCCAGCATTTTATCATTCCCGGAGCGGTCACCATCATCATGACGGTGATTGGGGCGATTCTGACCTCACTGGTGATCGCCCGCGAGTGGGAACGCGGCACGATGGAAGCCCTGCTCTCCACGGAAGTCACGCGTGTCGAGCTCTTGCTCTGTAAACTGATCCCCTATTACTTCCTCGGCATGCTGGCCATGCTGCTCTGTATGCTGGTCTCGGTGTTTATCCTCGGCGTACCGTACCGCGGCTCGCTGGTCCTGCTATTTTTTATCACCAGTCTGTTTTTACTCAGCACATTGGGCATGGGGCTGCTGATCTCCACCGTGACCCGTAATCAGTTCAACGCGGCGCAGGTCGCGCTTAACGCCGCTTTTTTACCCTCAATTATGCTGTCGGGTTTTATTTTCCAGATAGACAGTATGCCTGCGGTGATCCGCGCGGTGACCTATATCATTCCTGCGCGCTACTTCGTGAGTACGCTGCAAAGCCTGTTCCTGGCCGGCAATATCCCGGTGGTGCTGGTGATCAACATTCTGTTTTTGATGGCGTCAGCGGTGATGTTTATCGGCCTGACGTGGATAAAAACCAAACGGCGGCTGGATTAAGGAGCGAACATGTTTCACCGTTTATGGACATTGATACGCAAAGAGCTGCAATCCCTGCTGCGCGAGCCGCAGACTCGCGCAATTTTGGTTTTGCCTGTGCTTATTCAGGTTTTTCTGTTCCCGTTTGCCGCGACACTTGAAGTCACCAATGCCACAATTGCGATCTACAACGAAGACAGCGGCAAGCACTCTGTCGAGCTGACGCAACGGTTTGCACGTGCAAAAGCCTTTACGCATATCCTGTTACTTAAAAGCCCGCAGGAGATCCAACCCACGATTGATACGCAAAAAGCGTTACTGCTGGTACGTTTTCCGGCTGATTTTTCCCGCAACCTGGATACGTTTCAGACCGCGCCGATGCAGTTGATCCTGGATGGACGTAACTCGAACAGCGCCCAGATCGCTGCAAACTATCTGCAACAGGTCGTGAAGGACTACCAGCAGGAGTTACTTCAGGGAAAAACCAAACCCAACAACAGCAAACTGGTGGTGCGTAACTGGTATAACCCCAATCTGGATTACAAATGGTTTGTCGTGCCGTCGCTGATCGCCATGATCACCACCATCGGCGTGATGATCGTAACGTCACTCTCTGTGGCCCGTGAACGCGAGCAAGGTACGCTGGATCAGCTTCTGGTTTCCCCTCTGGCAACCTGGCAAATATTCGTTGGCAAAGCCGTTCCGGCGCTGATTGTGGCGACCTTCCAGGCATCGATTGTACTGGGCGTGGGGATCTGGGCTTATCAAATTCCGTTTGCCGGATCGCTGGCACTGTTTTATTTCACCATGCTGGTTTATGGCTTGTCACTGGTGGGATTTGGTCTGCTGATTTCAGCGCTCTGCTCTACACAACAGCAGGCGTTTATCGGCGTATTCGTCTTTATGATACCCGCTATTTTGCTGTCGGGGTATGTCTCTCCGGTAGAGAACATGCCGGTGTGGTTACAGGATCTGACGTGGATTAACCCAATCCGTCACTTTACGGATATCACGAAGCAAATTTATCTGAAGGATGCGAGTCTGGATATTGTCTGGGGAAGTTTGTGGCCGCTACTGGTCATAGCGGCCACGACAGGTTCAGTGGCGTACGCGATGTTTAGACGAAACATTGCGTAGCTTTTTCTCTTTGGTCAGTAATGATACAACCGCAGGCCCTGCAAGGATCACCAGCCCCGCAAGGGCCAGCAGGTAGTTGTTTTGCAAGACTCGTGATAACAGCCATAAAACGATCATTGCTGCACCAAAATACCAGGTGGTGGTGAGCTCTTCGAGCACATCACCCACCTCGCGCCAGCGCGCTTCGTGATGTCGCTGTAAAAACAGCATCGACAACACAGTTACGCCATACAGGACGCATAAACCTAAGCCGACACGCACCAGCGTACCGCTCATCCAGCCCATCACCAGTACGGCCACGACCAGTAAATGCAACATTATCTGCCAGCAACTTAGGCCAGTTGCCACACGAACACGTTGTTGCCACTTCATGGCTTCTCTCCTGAAGAATATCTCTCTGCTCAATCAGACTACCGCACTTTACGGAAAATTCCGTAACACCGCATCTTTTTGTGACGCCGACTACACTTTATTTTCATCAGGATAGTGACGTTGGCAGGAGTTTATGATCCAAAAAAACCGGCATTTCTCGCTGAATGTGCTGACGATTAACACCCATAAAGGTTTCTCGGCATTTAACCGTCGTTTCATGTTACCCGAGCTACGCGACGCGATTCGAACCGTCAGCGCGGACATTGTCTGCCTGCAGGAAGTGATGGGATCGCATGACACCTACTCGCAGCAAATCAACAACTGGCCCAGCGTTCCGCATTACGAATTTCTGGCTGATTCCCTGTGGCACGATTATGCCTACGGACGCAACGCGGTCTACCCAGAAGGGCATCATGGCAATGCGGTGCTGTCACGTTTTCCCATTGAACATTACGAAAACCGGGATGTATCGATCGGGGAGAGTGAAAAGCGCGGGCTGCTTTACTGCCGCATCGCGCCACCGGATCTCGCGTTTCCCGTTCATGTTGGCTGCGTTCATCTCGGCCTGCGGGAAGCCCATCGCAAAGCGCAACTGCAGATGCTGGCGAACTGGACCAATACCCTGCCAGAGGGAGAGCCTGTGGTCATCGCGGGGGATTTTAACGACTGGCGGCAGCGTGCCAACCACCCGCTGAAAGTGAATGCCGGGCTGGAGGAGATTTTCACCCGTGCACATGGCCGACCGGCGCGCACCTTTCCGGTCCGCTACCCCCTGCTGCGTCTCGACCGAATCTACGTGAAAAACGCCCATGCCAGCGCCCCAAGGGCACTGACGTTACTCAACTGGCGTCATCTCTCCGACCACGCGCCTCTCAGTGCGGAGATCCATTTATGAACAGCTCATGGCGGGAAGGTAACAGCATCACGCTGCTGGAAAATGGCGATGAGTATTATCCGGCAGTGTTTGACGCCATTCACCGCGCACAACAGAAAGTGATCCTTGAAACCTTTATCTGGTTTGAAGACGAGGTGGGTAAACAGCTGCACAGCGTGCTGCTACGCGCCGCCCTGCGCGGTATCAAAATCGACGTCTTACTCGACGGCTATGGCTCGCCGGATCTCAGCGATGACTTCGTCAACGCACTCACGTCTGCTGGCGTGGTGTTCCGCTACTATGATCCCGCCCCGCGCCTTTTCGGGATGCGCACCAACCTCTTCCGTCGAATGCACCGCAAAATCGTGGTGGTTGATGAGGTCGTGGCGTTTGTCGGTGGTATTAACTATTCCGCCGAACATATGTCTGGTTACGGGCCGGAGGCCAAACAGGATTACGCCATTCGGATCGAAGGGCCCGTGGTTCAGGATATTTTACTGTTTGAGCTGGAAAATCTGCCGGGTAAAGAAGCGGTTCGCCGCTGGTGGAAACGCCGTCATCGCCCCGAAGAGAACCGGCACCCTGGTGAGGCACAGGCGCTCTTTGTCTGGCGCGATAACGGAGAACACAGGGACGATATCGAACGCCATTACCTTAAAATGCTGGCGAACGCGAAGCGCGAGGTGATTATCGCCAACGCCTACTTCTTCCCCGGTTATCGTCTGCTGCACGCCATGCGCAATGCCGCCAGGCGCGGTGTGCGTGTAAAGCTGATTGTCCAGGGCGAGCCGGATATGCCGATTGTCAAAGTGGGCGCGCGCCTGCTCTATAACTATCTGGTAAAAGGCGGCGTGCAGATATACGAATATCGCCGCCGGCCGCTGCATGGCAAGGTCGCCCTGATGGACGATCACTGGGCGACCGTCGGCTCAAGTAACCTTGACCCACTGAGCCTGTCACTCAATCTGGAAGCAAACCTGATCGTTCACGATCGCCAGTTCAACCAGACGCTACGCGATAACCTTCAGGGGCTGATCGCCAATGACTGCGTACGAGTGGATGAATCGATGGTTCCAAAACGCACCTGGTGGAATCTGGGTATTGGGGTGGTGGTGTTCCACTTTCTGCGCCATTTCCCGGCGATGGTGGGATGGCTGCCAGCCCATACGCCTGAGCTTGCGCTGGTCGATCCCCCGGCTCAGCCCGAAATGGAAACACAGGATCGTATTGAAGCGGAAGAAAGCGGAGGGAAAACCTGATGTCAAAATCCCATCCTCGCTGGAGGCTGGCAAAAAAAATCCTCACCGGATTATTCTTTCTGGCGGTCGCAGTATTACTGGTGATTTACGCGCAGAAAATTAGCTGGGAAGAGGTCTGGAAGGTTATCCGCAATTATAACCGCCTGACCCTCCTGAGTGCTGTTGGGTTGACGGTGCTAAGTTATCTTATTTACGGCTGCTATGACCTGCTGGGACGCGCTTACTGCGGTCATAAACTTGCAAAACGCCAGGTCATGCTGGTGTCCTTTATTTGTTATGCCTTTAACCTGACGCTGAGTACCTGGGTTGGCGGCATTGGCATGCGCTATCGTCTCTATTCACGTCTTGGACTGCCCGGCAGCACGATCACGCGCATTTTCTCGCTGAGCATTACCACCAACTGGCTGGGCTATATTCTGCTCGGCGGCGTGATTTTCACCGCAGGGATAGTTCAACTGCCAAAGCACTGGTATATCGATGAAGCCACGTTGCGAATCGCGGGCATAGTTCTGCTGTTGGTGATTGCAGCATATCTGTGGGCCAGCGCGTTTGCCAGACGCCGCCATATGACGATTAAGGGGCAAAAACTGGTGCTGCCGTCGTGGCGATTCGCCGTTATACAGATGGTCGTTTCCAGTGCCAACTGGATGGTGATGGGCGCCATCATCTGGTTATTGATGGGCGAAGAGGTGAACTATTTCTTTGTGCTCGGCGTGCTACTGGTGAGCAGTATCGCCGGTGTTATCGTGCATATCCCGGCCGGGATAGGTGTGCTGGAAGCGGTGTTTATTGCCCTTCTCGCCGGAGAGGAGATCTCCCATGGAACCATTATTGCCGCCCTGCTCGCTTACCGTGTGCTCTATTACTTTCTGCCCCTGGCGCTGGCGACGGTGTGTTATTTGATTCTGGAGAGTCGGGCGAAGACGTTGCGGGCAAAAAATCAGAAGGCGTTAGCGAAGTGATTTCCCCTCACCCCGGCCCTCTCCCATTGGGGAAAGGGTTAGGGTGAGAAGGAATGTTTAGCGACGGTTGCCCAAAATACGCAGCAACATCAGGAACAGGTTTATAAAGTCGAGATACAGGGTCAACGCGCCCAGAATGGAGTATTTGCGCAGCGTTGAACTGTCGCGTACATCGATCTGCTCACCAATATTTTTCAGTTTCTGCGTGTCGTACGCGGTTAATCCGACAAAAACAACCACCCCGATATAGGTCACCGCCCACATCAATGCTTCGCTCTTAAGCCACAGGTTGACCAGCGAGGCCAGCACAATCCCAATCAGCCCCATAAACAGCATGCTGCCGAAACCGCCCAGGTCACGTTTCGTGGTGTAGCCGTAAAGACTCATCGCGCCAAACATCCCACCGGTAACCACAAAGGTACTGGCGATGGAGGAGTAGGTATAGACCACGAAAATGCTGGAAAGCGTCAGCCCTGTCAGTGCCGAGTACAGCATGAACAATGTGGTTGCCATCCCCGCACTGAGCTTTTGCACCAGGCCAGAGAGCACAAACACCAGCGCGAGTTGTGCAATAATCAGACCAAAGAAGGTGATTTTGCTGGAGAAGATAAACATCATCAACTCAGGCGTATTTGCGGCATACCACGCGATAAACGCGGTGAGCAGCAAACCGACTGTCATCCAGCCGTAGACCTGAGCCATATACGTTTGCAGCCCGGTTCGGGACTGCTGAACAATAGAATCGGAACGCGGAAATCGGTCCATGATTCACTCCTGATTAAGTAGACACACACGTTAAGACTAACACATCCACATAAACCAGCTACCAACGGCCAGCGGCTTGTTTATCACTTTCTCGCGATTCAACCCAGCGGTCACCCTCTGGCGTCGCTTCACGTTTCCAGAACGGTTCTTTGGTTTTGAGGTAATCCATGATGAACTCCCCGGCAGCAAAAGCGCTGCTACGATGTGCACTGGTGACGCCGACAAAGACGATCTCCTCACCAGGCCACATTTCACCGATACGGTGGATAACCGTCACCCGTCCGAGCGGCCAGCGGCCACGCGCTTCGTCGACGATTTCAACCAGCGATTTTTCCGTCATACCAGGATAGTGTTCCAGCGTCAGTGCTTTCACGCTGTCACCCAGATTGTGGTTGCGCACTTTGCCGGTGAATGTTACCACTGCGCCATCTTCATCACGCTCCGCCAGCCAGCCATATTCTGCGCCAACGTCAAAGCGATCGTGACCTACCAGAATTCGCGTTTCTGCCATATCAGCCTCCGGTAACCGGTGGGAAGAAGGCAACCTCATCGCCCGCTTTCAGCGGATGATTAAAGTCCACCAGCGTCTGGTTAACTGCGGCCAGCAGTTTGCCCTCATCCAGCGCCAGCGCCCAGCGTTCGTCTTGTTGTGCGAGATGCGCACGCAACGCGGCCACGTTATCAAATGGGGTCTCGAGCATCAGGCTGTCGGTGCTGACTAACTCGCGCACCTGTGCAAAAAAGAGCACTTTAATCATTGCTGTCCACCCTAAAATCACCGGATTTGCCGCCGCTTTTCGCTAACAAACGGATCGGTCCAATCACCATGTCTTTTTGTACGGCTTTGCACATATCGTAAATAGTCAGTGCAGCCACGGACGCCGCCGTCAAGGCTTCCATCTCGACGCCCGTTTTTCCGGTTAGACGGCATAATGACTCAATGCGTACACGGTGGTGCTCAGGCTGGGCCTGCAGGTTCACCTCCACTTTGCTGAGCATCAGCGGATGACACAGTGGGATTAAATCCCAGGTGCGTTTCGCCGCCTGGATCCCGGCGATACGGGCAGTAGCAAACACATCACCTTTGTGGTGACTGCCCTCGATAATCATCGCCAGCGTTTCAGGTAGCATCGTAATGAACGCTTCAGCGCGTGCTTCGCGTACCGTTTCAGCCTTGGCAGAGACATCAACCATGTGGGCTTCGCCAGCAGCATTAATATGGGTCAGTTGCGACATAACTTATTTCTTTAGATGAGGATGAAAATTACACGGACGGGTTCGCGCATCGAGCTGCGGGGCAATAATGTTTTCCCAGGCAGTACGACACGCTTTGGTTGAGCCAGGCATCGCGAAAATCAACGTTTTGTTCGCCACACCGGCAACCGCGCGCGACTGCAGTGTGGATGTGCCGATCTCTTCAAAGGAGAGCATACGAAACACTTCGCCAAAACCTTCAACTTCGCGGTCAAACAACGGTAATAACGCTTCTGGTGTCTGATCTCCGGCGGTGAATCCGGTTCCGCCGGTGATCAATACCACCTGAACGTCATCGCTTGCGATCCACTGAGAGACCTGAGCGCGAATCGCGTAGCGGTTCTCTTTGACAATCGCTTTATCCGCGATGTGATGCCCGGCTTCGAGAGCGGCATCGCGCAGCCAGTGGCCGGAGGTGTCATCCTCTTCGCCACGGCGTTCAGAAACGGTAAGAATAGCAATGCGTGTCGGGATAAATTCTGCGCTTACCTGACTCATTTTCTGGTTCCTTCTTAAGCCTGATTACCCGCCAATGTATGACAGGTTCTGAGTAATTCCGGTGTTGCCCTGGTGCAGGAAGTGGGTCTGTTTTTTATGCGTCAGGGCAGCGGAAATGCGCGCTTCAAGTGCGGCTTGTTGAGCATCGTCTTCCAGCAAATCGCGTAAATCGACACCGCCATCACCGAACAAGCAGAGATGCAGCTTGCCCACAGACGAGACGCGAAGACGATTGCAGGTGGCACAGAAATCTTTCTCATACGGCATGATAAGGCCAATTTCACCTTCGTAATCCGGGTGACAAAAGACCTGCGCCGGTCCATCGCTGCGCTGGCGGATCTGATGGATCCAGCCGCGTTTTAGCAACGCGTCGCGAAGCACCATGCCGGAGATATGGTGGCGACGGAACAGATCGCTGCCCTCGCCGGTTTCCATCAGCTCAATAAAACGCAATTGAATACGGCGTGGTTTAATCCACGCCAGAAAGGTGTCCAGTTGATGATGGTTAACATCGCGCATCAAAACCGTATTGACTTTCACCTTGTCAAAACCTGCAGCAAAGGCAGCGTCAATACCGTCCATCACCTGTTGAAACTTGTCTTGTCCGGTAATGGCCTGAAACTGGCGGGCATCGAGGCTGTCGACGCTGACGTTAATGGCCGTCAGACCAGCATCGCGCCATTTTTCAGCGTCACGCGCCAGACGATAACCATTGGTGGTTACCGCAATTTGACGAATAGCAGCATTTTCGCGGACGGCGGCGATGATATCGGTAAAGTCCCGGCGTAGCGACGGCTCTCCACCGGTCAGGCGCACCTTTTCAGTACCAAGTTCAGAAAACGCGCGGGTCACGCGGCGCACTTCATCCACGGAGAGAAAGCCGTTATTGGTGACGCTGCCCGGTTTATAGCCGTCAGGCAGGCAATAGGTGCAACGGAAGTTGCACACATCGGTAATCGACAGACGTAAATAGAAGAACTTACGCGCGAAAGCATCAGTGAGTTGTGAAGCCATGTACACCTTTCCAGATACGGGAGGCACAGTCATTTCTTTCTGTACCCTGGTGGCGAAACCGCCACGGCCAGAGCGCCATATCTTTCGACACAGGCACAAAGGCTAGAGTGTATGTTTTCAAATTTGAAAACGTGGTTATGCCGATAGTAGCGCGGAAATTAGCTCTTCGCCATTCCCGTCATTCGCTATATAATTATATATATATCGGCATGATCGTGCACTTTCGCTACAGAATACGCAAAAACAGCACTTTCGCATTGATATACGTCATTTTGCATCGGGTGAGGCATCGTCTTTTAGGGGTAGTTAGGTTACTGTTACGCGGTTCGAACGTGATAAGGAATAGGTATGCGCAATCGCACTTTTGCGGATCTTGATCGTGTGGTCGCTCTCGGCGGAGGGCACGGCCTGGGGCGAGTAATGTCATCATTATCCTCGCTGGGTTCCAGGCTGACAGGGATTGTGACAACGACCGATAACGGAGGCTCTACAGGGCGGATCCGTCGCTCTGAAGGCGGTATCGCCTGGGGTGATATGCGTAATTGCCTGAACCAGTTAATTACGGAACCCAGCGTCGCTTCTGCGATGTTTGAGTACCGTTTTGGCGGTAACGGAGAGCTTTCCGGCCATAACCTCGGAAATCTGATGTTAAAGGCACTCGATCACCTGAGCGTGCGCCCACTTGAAGCTATCAATTTAATACGTAACCTGCTTAAAGTAGACGCTTTCCTGATACCAATGTCAGAGTATCCGGTTGATTTGATGGCAATCGATACAGAAGGCCATGAAGTTTATGGTGAAGTGAATATTGACCAGCTTACTCTCCCGCCCAAAGAGCTGATGACCTATCCCAGTGTACCCGCCACGCGCGAAGCTGTGGAGGCCATTGCCGAGGCGGATTTGATTCTGATTGGCCCAGGCAGTTTCTACACCAGCCTGATGCCGGGCCTGCTGGTGAAAGAGCTGGCGCAGGCCCTGCGCAGAACGCCTGCTCCCGTCGTGTACATTGGCAATTTGGGTCGCGAACTCAGCCCCGCCGCCGCCAGCCTGAAACTAGAGGATAAGCTCAGCCTGATGGAGCAGTATGTCGGGAAAAAGATTATCGACGCCGTTGTCGTTGGGCCGAAGACGGATGTCTCTGGCATTCAGGGGCGCGTGGTGGTTCAGGAGCCTCTGGAAGCGGACGACATTAAATATCGCCATGACCGCCACCTGCTGCGTGAGGCGCTGGAGAAGGCCATTCAGGCGCTGGGTTAGCGGTTTCAGCAAGTTGCTGTTAGTTGCCCACAGATGAGAGGGCAGGCAGGATGAATGGCAGCCACTGGCTGCCATTTTACTTTCACCTAGGATGCGGCGATAAACAGATCCCGCAATTGATGGAGCTGGTCGCGGATCTGCGCGGCTTCTTCGAATTCCAGATTCTGAGCGTGCTGCATCATCTGCCCTTCCAGTTCGTGAATTTTCTGCTGCAGAGCTTTTGGTGTCAGCACGACGGTATCTTCCTCAACCACTGAGCGAGACTTGCCACGACCTTTCGCTTTGGTTCTGGCAAGACCCTGGCCCAGCGCCAGAATATCCACGACCTTCTTGTTCAACCCTTGCGGAACAATGCCATTTGCTTCGTTGTACTGCTGTTGCTTCTCGCGACGGCGCTCGGTCTCACTGATGGCTTTTGCCATTGATGCCGTGATCTTATCGCCGTAAAGAATGGCTTTACCGTTGATATTACGCGCAGCACGACCAATGGTCTGAATAAGCGAACGTTCAGAGCGCAGGAATCCCTCTTTGTCGGCATCCAGTATTGCCACCAGCGACACTTCTGGCATGTCCAGGCCTTCTCGCAGAAGGTTAATCCCGACCAGCACGTCAAATTCGCCCAGACGCAAATCGCGGATGATCTCCATACGTTCGACCGTATCGATGTCCGAGTGAAGATACCGCACGCGCTCGCCGTGTTCCTCGAGATACTCAGTAAGATCTTCAGCCATACGTTTGGTTAACGTTGTCACCAGAACACGTTCATTGATGACCGCGCGCGCACGGATTTCAGACAAAAGATCGTCCACCTGCGTGGCGACCGGGCGCACTTCGATCACAGGATCAAGCAGACCGGTTGGACGCACCACCTGGTCAACCACTTCATCGCCGGATTTTTCCAGCTCATAGTTGCCTGGTGTTGCCGAGACATAGATAGTTTGCGGTGCAAGCGCTTCAAACTCTTCAAACTTCATTGGACGGTTATCAAGCGCCGACGGCAGGCGGAAACCGTACTCCACCAGCGTCTCTTTACGGGCGCGGTCACCCCTGTACATACCGCCAATTTGCGGAATGGTCACGTGCGATTCGTCAACAACCAGCAAGCCATCAGCCGGCAGGTAATCAAACAGTGTTGGCGGAGCTTCGCCTGGACCACGCCCCGAAAGATAACGGGAATAGTTTTCGATACCAGAGCAGTATCCCAGCTCATTCATCATCTCAAGGTCGAACTGGGTACGTTGACTCAGACGTTGCTCTTCAACCAGCTTATTGTTTGCCAGCAGCACTTTACGACGCTCGGCCAGCTCCACTTTGATCTCTTCCATGGCCTGCAAAATACGTTCACGCGGTGTGACGTAGTGCGTTTTCGGGTAAATGGTAAAACGCTGAATAACCGATTCAACATGGCCAGTCAGCGGATCAAAGAGCGACAAACGCTCGACCTCTTCATCGAACAGCTCAACGCGCAGCGCGAGATCATCAGATTCTGCCGGGAAGATGTCGATCACTTCACCGCGCACGCGGAACGTCCCGCGCTGGAACGCCTGATCGTTGCGGGCGTATTGCAGTTCCGTCAGGCGGCGTACAATCGCGCGCTGATCGATAATCATCCCCTGCGTAAGATGCAACATCATCTTCAGATAGAGGTCCGGGTCGCCCAGACCGTAAATAGCGGAGACGGAGGCCACAACGATGACATCACGCCGTTCGAGAAGCGCCTTGGTTGCCGAGAGGCGCATCTGCTCAATGTGTTCGTTCACCGACGCATCTTTCTCGATAAACGTGTCAGAGCTTGGGACATAGGCTTCTGGCTGGTAATAGTCATAGTACGAGACGAAATACTCTACCGCGTTCTCAGGGAAGAACTCTTTCATCTCGCCGTACAACTGCGCCGCCAGCGTTTTATTGGGCGCCAGCACCATTGTGGGGCGCTGCAAATCGGCAATCACGTTGGCGATGGTGAAGGTTTTACCCGAACCGGTCACGCCCAACAGCGTTTGATGTGCAAGCCCATCTTCCAGCCCCTCTTTCAGACGACGAATGGCGTCCGGCTGATCGCCAGAAGGACGAAAAACAGAATTCAATTTGAACGGTTTACTCATGGGCGACAACCTGATGACCTAATAAGCGGCAGGTGAGTAATTTTACTCGCTGTTGCCAGGATTGCCAGTAAAAAAGACTGGATGAAAAACCAGTAGCGTATCAGAATATTTAGATTAGCATCCGGGTGATTAGCGTAAACCCGGCTGAAATGTAGACTGTGACAAAATAAAACACCAGCGACCACCGGTTATCCCCAGAACTTTTCCTTTTTTAACATTTGTCAAGCCATGTAATGAAAGTTTTGTGGCAACGAGTGACAGTTTCATTACGGCAATTGCTTTTATCTAACCAATTAATTAATAAGCGATATTTCCTAAAGCCGTGTTTCGCACCAATTCAGGCGTAGGCCGCGTATTCTCTCGCTTATCGCGTGTTTTCTAACTCTAATACACATGGTTATCCACAGGAATAGTGGATAACTGCTTCCAGCCCGTACAGACCGCCACTCAGCAAATTCCCGGTTTTTCCCATCGGTGGGGTGACAAAAAATTTTTATCGCTATTTTTTGATGATAATCAGTTGAGTTAATCATAACGAACTGGTGAGATCTTACTCACAATTTCGCCATTCTGATGCCTGCACCACAACCCAACAGCCAGGCACTGCGACTGTGCAAGACGGCCACAATCTCCGCTCATCGCTGTGATGTATTCCTAAAAAAGTCTCTTTTTTAATCAACTTGCCGGATCTGGCAGGGGTTTTGCACATTCCCGTATGAGCCCCACCCACCGCGATAATTAAGGAGAGAAACATGTTGAGTCTGCGTGCAGTCAATCAGTTTTACGGAAACCAACATACGCTATGGAATGTTGATTTAGATCTCCCGCCAGGCCTGTGTACAGGGGTGATTGGCCTGCCGGGTATGGGCAAAACCACCCTGATGAACTGCATTACAGGGAATGTACCGGTTGAAAGCGGCACTATCATCTGGCATGAAGCGGGTGCTCCGCCGCGTGACCTGCTCGGCCCAGCCCCCGAGCAGCGCAACATGGTCGGAATTGGCTACGTCCCGCAGGATCGGCGGATTTTTTCACAACTGACCATTGAGGAAAATCTGCATATCGCCATGCGAGCAACCGGAAAGCCTGATCCTGTCGCCAAAAGTGAGGTCTATGACTTGTTTCCGCAGCTATACGCGTTGCGACAAACCCGTGCAACAGGACTCGCCCCTGACGACCAGTACCAGCTCGCACTCGCCAATGCGCTGGTGAGCCGCCCACGCGTCTTGATCCTCGATGAACCCATGCTGGGTGCGGGACACAGTTTTGCGCAAAAGCTCGGGCACTTGCTGGTGCGGTTAAATCGGGAGTTGGGGATGACCGTGTTGTTAGCAGAACAGCAGCTATCGTTTATCCGCCGGGTCGCAGATCGCTTTTGCGTGCTCTATCGTGGGCGTAACGTGGCTCAGGGCCACGTTAACGAGCTGGATGATGCGCTTATTGCGCACTGGATGACGCGGGATGCAAGACGCTGAGCTCCAGATAACGTCCGGTTTCAGCATGGTCAGCACCGTCCGCAAGCCACGGAATCTCTCCGAGGAACGGTGCGGGAAGAACCCGTTTAAGGGTGGTCAGATATGCCTGATGACGTTTGCCAGGGGCAACGACATCGTTGGCAATCCAGCCAGCCAGACGCAACCCCGCATGCTGAACGGCCTGTGCCGTCAGCATGGCGTGGTTGATACAACCCAGTTTTACGCCAACGACCAGGATAACCGGAAGCTGCTCGGTGCGCACCCAGTCGGCGAACGTCTGCGTTTCTGAAAGCGGAGTAAACCAGCCGCCAGCCCCTTCCACCAGTACCCAATCCGCCTGATTTTCCAGCGACTTTAACCCAGCAGATAATACAGCGAAATTGATGGGGCGTTGTTCGTCAGCGCTCACGATGTGCGGTGAGGTAGGTTCTTCAAAGGTATAGGGGTTTACGGCTTCGTAGGAAAGGGGGACGCTGCTGTTACGTTGCAATGCCAGCGCGTCGGTATTTCGCAAACCTTCTGGTGTCATCTCACTGCCAGAGGCCACCGGTTTATACCCCGCAGTGATATGTCCTGCCAGGCGAGCCGCCTGTAGCAACGCGGAACTGGCAACCGTTTTGCCCACTTCTGTATCTGTTCCGGTGACAAAATAACGTTCAGTCACGTTCGATAATCCCATGAAATAATTGATAAGAGAGCGGGAACTGACCCCGCTGTTGCGGCCAGGCCAACTCCAGCAGGCGTAACTGCCCACGAGTGAGCGCCTTTCGCTCGCGCCCGGCATGCAGATGCGTTGCACCAATGCCCTTCAGGGAACGCATCGCGGTGAGTGCATCGCTGAAGTTAAGCGTAATGGTCTGTACCCTACTGCGATAACGCCAGCCAGCCAGCGTCTGCACCACCTCGTGATGCGAGAGAAACCGGTTCGCATGCGGCTGTTCATCCACCGTTTTCCAGGCCTGATTTAACTCCGGTAACGCGCTTTCGAGTAACGTCGTAAAGGCCACTTTTCCGCCGGGTCTCGCCACCCGATACAATTCATGCAGCGCCTGCGGCAGGCTACTGCACCACTGAACGGCAAGGTGGCTCCAGACCAGGTCAAACTGCGCATCGGGTAATGGAATCGCCTCAATATCGGCAACCAGATAGCTTTCGGCAGATTGCTGTTCACGCGCCTCATCGAGCATCTTCTCAGAGAGATCCAGGGCCGTGACGTGGCTTCCCGTATCGCGCCAATAGCGGCTGTTCGCTCCCGGTCCGCAACCTGCATCCAGCACGTACGGGAAATGCCCCTCTCCCAGCGCGGTAAGTAACCCCTGCGCACTTTGCCGCTGAAGTTCATCGTGCCGGGAATAGCTCTGCGCTGCCCGGCCAAACGCCGCGGCGATAGCCTGCTTATTGACTGGCGACATGAAGCGCCTCCAGCAATGCATCGATATCTTCGGGTTCGTGCGATGCGGTAAGCGTCAGACGCAAACGCGCAGTCCCCTCAGGTACGGTTGGCGGCCGTATCGCCGTCACCCACATGCCTTTCTCGCGTAGCGACTGCGCCAGCCGCAATGCCCGACGGTTATCACCCACAATGACTGGCTGGATAGCGCTCAGGGAATCGGTTCGCTGAAACGGCAACGTAGTCAGCCCCTGACGGAATCGCTGAATATACGAGGTTAATTTCTCCCGGCGAGCCGTCCCTTCTTCGCTGCGGATCACCTTCAGCGAAGCCGAAAGTGCAACAGCCTGCGCGGGGGGCATGCTGGTGCTGTAAATCAGATGTCGCGCGAACTGCAGCTGATAATCGGCCACTGCTTCACTGCACAACACGGCAGCACCGCTGATGCCGAATCCTTTGCCAAAGGTGACGACCAGCAGCTCCGGTTTCACGCCCTGATGATGAGCGCTCCCGCGCCCTTCATCACCCATCACGCCAATACCGTGGGCATCATCCACCAGCATCCAGCAATTTTTCTTCTGTGCAATGGCGTGCAATTCCCCCAGAGGAGCACTGTCGCCATCCATGCTAAACACCCCCTCTGTCACCATGAGTTGCTGTCCGGTACAGGGCTTGTCCAGCAAGGCAGACAACTGCGGTGCATCGTTATGCGCAAAGCGACGCAACTGCGCCGGGCTAAGATTCGCAGCTTCCAGCAGTGAGGCGTGGCTTAAGCGGTCCGCCACAATCCGGTCGTCTTTTCCCATCAGAGCCGTGATGACCGCCTGATTGGCCGCAAAGCCAGAGATGAACAACAACGCGCGCGGGTAGCCTAGCCAGTCAGCAAGCTGTTCTTCCAGCGCCTGATGAGCCGTTGTATAGCCGCTAACATGCCCCGAACCGCCACTTCCCACACCATACCGCGCCGCCCCATCCTGCCAGGCGCGAACAATCTGTGGGTGCTGGCTCAGGCCGAGGTAATCGTTACTGGAAAAATTGCAGAAACGCAGGCCTTCACGGGAGAGAAAACGGCCTGCGCCGTTTTCCACTACCTTTCGCACGCGAAAAGCCTCGGCCGCCCGACGCCCCTCCAGGGCGATGTTTATCCTTTCGTGCCAGGTCATACGGCTGCCGCGTTATAGAACTGTTCGGTATCAGCGTTGAAAATCTGCTGTTCCAGTTGCTGCTGTTGCTCGTTATCCCCCGTCAGAACGTCGGTCTGGTGCGGGTTTAAGCCCAGTTTGCGGAACAGCTGAACATCTTTGTCCTCTTCCGGGTTTGGTGTGGTCAGCAGTTTGCAGCCGTAGAAAATGGAGTTTGCTCCCGCCATAAAGCACATGGCCTGAGTTTGTTCGCTCATCTGTTCACGGCCCGCCGAGAGGCGAACGAAAGAGGTCGGCATCATGATACGCGCCACGGCAATGGTGCGGATAAAATCAAACGCATCCACATCGTCGTTATCCGCCATTGGTGTGCCTTTCACTTTTACCAGCATGTTAATAGGCACGCTTTCCGGCGGAGTCGGCAGGTTCGCCAGCTGTAACAGCAGACCGGCACGATCTTTCACCGTTTCCCCTAAACCTACGATGCCACCAGAACAGACTTTGATCCCCGCATCACGCACTTTATCCAGCGTATCCAGACGCTCCTGGTAGGTACGGGTGGTAATAATGTTGCCGTAAAACTCAGGCGACGTGTCGAGGTTGTGGTTGTAATAATCCAGTCCTGCGGCAGACAGTCGCTGCGCCTGGTTTTCATTCAGCGTACCCAGCGTCATGCAGGCTTCCAGCCCCATCGCTTTCACGCCCTGGACCATCTGCTCCAGATACGGCATATCGCGATCGTGAGGGTTTTTCCACGCCGCCCCCATGCAAAAACGGGTGGACCCGGCATTTTTTGCCTTACGCGCAGAGTCGAGCACTTGCTCAACTTCCATCAGGCGTTCAGACTCCAGCCCGGTTTTATAGCGCGCGCTTTGCGGGCAATATTTGCAATCCTCCGGGCAAGCGCCGGTTTTAATCGACAGCAACGTACTGACCTGAACATGGCGAGGGTCAAAGTGCTGGCGGTGTACCTGTTGCGCTTCAAACATCAGTTCCAGGAACGGTTTATTGAATAATTCAGTAACTTGCGACATCGTCCAGCGTGCGTGGTGAGCCATTGGGCTTCTCCAAAGGGTTTTGTTAATTTTCGGTTCGGTTTATACTCGTAAACCTAAAACTTTTCAAAATGGTTTACAAGTCTGATTATGACCCAGGACGATCTCGCCTTCGACAAACTGCATATCTGGCATCCTTACACGTCAACGACAACTCCCCTGCCCGTTTACCCGGTGGCATCAGCCCATGGGTGCGAGCTACACCTTGCCAGTGGTGAGCCGCTGGTAGATGGCATGTCTTCCTGGTGGGCAGCGATCCACGGCTACAACCACCCGCGTCTCAATGCGGCGATGAAAACGCAAATTGACCAGATGTCGCATGTGATGTTTGGCGGGATCACACACCAGCCAGCCATTGACCTTTGTCGTCGTCTGGTCGCCATGACGCCAGCATCGCTGGAATGTGTTTTCCTTGCTGACTCCGGTTCAGTGGCTGTGGAAGTGGCGATGAAAATGGCGCTGCAGTACTGGCATGCAAAAGGCGAATCGCGCCAGCGTTTTCTCACCTTCCGCAACGGGTATCACGGTGACACCTTCGGCGCGATGTCGGTCTGCGATCCTGAAAACTCCATGCACAGCCTGTGGAAAGGCTATCTGCCGGAAAACCTGTTTGCCCCCGCGCCGCAAAGCCGTTTCGACGGAGAATGGGACGAGTCAGACATGGTTGGCTTCGCTCGCCTGATGGCAGCCCATCGCCATGAGATTGCCGCAGTGATCCTGGAGCCTGTTGTCCAGGGTGCAGGGGGAATGCGGATGTATCACCCGGAATGGCTCAAACGTATCCGCAAAATGTGCGATCGCGAGGGCATTTTGCTGATTGCCGATGAGATCGCGACCGGTTTTGGCCGTACCGGAAAGCTGTTCGCCTGCGAACATGCGGGTATTGCGCCGGATATTTTGTGCCTCGGCAAAGCGCTGACGGGTGGCACGATGACGCTCTCTGCCACGCTGACCACGCGACATGTTGCCGATACCATCAGCGATGGCGAAGCCGGTTGCTTCATGCATGGCCCGACGTTTATGGGCAACCCGCTGGCTTGCGCAGTGGCAAATGAAAGCCTTGCGATTCTGGAAAGTGGCGAATGGCAACACCAGGTCACCGCCATTGAAACGCAGCTCAGGCAAGAACTGAGCGCCGCTGCAGGCGCTCAGTTTGTGGCGGACGTGCGCGTGCTGGGCGCTATTGGCGTGATAGAGACAACACATCCGGTGAATATGGCGGTGCTGCAACGTTTCTTTGTTGAACACGGTGTGTGGGTTCGCCCGTTTGGCAAACTGATTTATCTGATGCCGCCATACGTCATCACAGAGGCACAGTTACGCAAGCTGACCACTGCCGTTGTTGCAGCCGTTAACATTCCCGCACATTTTGCGATTTAACCCAATGCGTTAGCTTCGGTACTCTGTTTATGCATTACACTTTTTGCACGACTCAGTACGGAGAAAACGAATGAAACTCACCAGTCAGGATCTGCGTGACGGCGAGAAATTGCCGGAGCGCCACGTATTTAACGGGATGGGGTATCACGGGGATAATCTCTCCCCTCATCTGGCATGGGATGATATTCCTGCGGGAACCAAAAGCTTTGTCGTGACCGTCTATGATCCGGATGCCCCAACAGGCTCCGGCTGGTGGCACTGGCTTGTGGCGAATCTGCCTGCAGAGACCCGCGAACTGCCACAGGGTTCAGGCTCCGGTCTGGTTGCTTTGCCTGAGGGCGCTATCCAGACGCGTACCGATTTTGGGAAAGCGGGCTACGGTGGCGCAGCGCCGCCGAAAGGGGAAACACACCGTTATATCTTCACGGTGCATGCCCTGGATGTGGACAAGATTGAGGTGGATGACAGGGCGAGTGGCGCAATGGTGGGCTTTAACGTGCACTTCCATTCGCTGGGTAGCGCGTCGCTAACGGCGATGTATTCATAACCGGACAGCCTGACGCCCTCACCCTGCCCTCTTGCGCGGGATGAGGGCAACATATCACAGCACTGAAGGCAACAACCCAACCAGGCTCCCCTTCTCAAGGAGAGCCATCGCCTTATCAATATCCGGTGCGAAGAAGCGATCGTCATCATAATGTGACACCTGCTCGCGAAGCGTATGACGTGCCTGTTCCAGCAGTGGACTGGACTTCAGTCCTTCACGCAGATCAACCCCCTGACTCGCCGCCAGCCATTCAACGGCCAGGACACCGCGCGTATTTGACGCCATTTCCCACAGACGACGCCCGGCAGCAGGCGCCATGGAGACATGATCTTCCTGGTTTGCCGACGTAGGCAGGCTATCCACACTGTGCGGATGAGACAGCGCTTTGTTTTCACTTGCCAGTGCTGCGGCTGTGACCTGGGCAATCATAAAGCCCGAGTTCACTCCACCGTTGCGCACCAGGAAAGGCGGCAACTGGGACATATGTTTATCCATCATCAGTGCGATACGACGTTCAGATAGCGCCCCCACTTCCGCAATCGCCAGGGCGATATTGTCCGCCGCCATGGCGACCGGCTCCGCGTGGAAGTTTCCGCCGGAAACCACTTCGTTTTCTTGTGCAAACACCAGTGGGTTATCAGACACCGCGTTCGCTTCCACCAGCAGCACTTCTGCCGCCTGGCGCAACTGCGTCAGGCAAGCGCCCATCACTTGCGGCTGACAACGCAGCGAATACGGATCTTGCACCTTATCGCAGTTATGGTGAGAGTCGGCTATATCACTGCTGTCAGTCAGCAGATGGCGATACATTGCGGCGGCATCAATTTGCCCACGCTGGCCGCGCACTTCATGAATGCGCGCATCAAACGGACGACGCGAACCCAGCACCGCTTCCGTGGTCAGCGCGCCGCAGACCACTGCAGAGGCGAACAGATCTTCAGCTTCAAAAAGACCACGCAGCGCAAACGCCGTAGACGCCTGCGTGCCGTTAAGCAACGCCAGCCCCTCTTTCGCAGCCAGCGTAATCGGCGATAACCCGGCTTTTTTCAGCGCCTCTTTTGCAGGCAGCCATTCCCCTTGCCAGCGTGCTTGACCTTCACCAAGCAGAAGTAAAGACATATGCGCCAGCGGGGCTAAATCACCCGATGCGCCGACAGAACCTTTCGCCGGGATCCACGGATAAACCTGCGCATTCACCAGTGCCATCAACGCCTGAATCACACTCAGGCGAATGCCGGAGAAACCGCGCGCCAGACTGTTGATTTTGAGTACCATCATCAGGCGCACAATCTCATCATCCAGAGGCTGGCACACGCCCGCGGCATGTGACAGCACCAGTGAGCGTTGTAAATTCTCCAGATCGTGGGTCGCAATGCGGGTCTGCGCCAGCAGGCCAAAACCGGTGTTGATCCCGTATGCCGTGCGCCCCTCGGCAACAATGGCCTCAACGCAGGCAACGCTAGCGTTAATCGCCGCGTGCGCGCGTTCATCAAGCGTAAGTGTGACAGGCTGGCGCCATGCGCTACGCAGCTGTTTCAGCGACAGTGAACCGGGGGTGAGTGTTAACGTGTTCATCAATGCTTTCCTTGTGTGGCAGGGATCATCGGCAGGTTAAGTCCCTGCTCTTTCGCACAATCAATAGCAATCTCGTAACCCGCATCCGCATGGCGCATTACGCCAGTGGCTGGGTCGTTATGCAGCACGCGAGCGATACGTGCAGCGGCTTCATCCGTACCGTCACAGACAATGACCATTCCCGAATGTTGCGAGAAGCCCATCCCAACCCCGCCGCCGTGATGCAAGGAGACCCAGGTAGCGCCGCTGGCGGTATTCAGTAAGGCATTAAGGAGCGGCCAGTCAGACACTGCGTCAGAACCGTCACGCATGGCTTCGGTTTCACGGTTCGGGCTGGCAACAGAGCCAGAATCCAGGTGGTCACGCCCGATCACAATCGGGGCAGACACTGCACCGCTCCGCACCATCTCGTTAAAGGCGAGACCCAGTTTCTGACGCCACTCTAGTCCGACCCAGCAGATCCGGGCTGGTAAGCCCTGGAAGTTGATGCGTTCACGAGCCATATCCAGCCAGTGATGAAGGTGTTCATCGTCAGCGACAATCTCTTTCACTTTCGCGTCTGTTTTGTAGATATCGTTCGGGTCGCCGGAGAGCGCAACCCAGCGGAACGGGCCAATGCCGCGACAGAACAGCGGGCGAATATAGGCCGGAACAAAACCGGGGAAATCAAACGCGTTGGCCACGCCCATCTCTTTCGCCATCTGGCGGATGTTGTTGCCATAGTCGAAGGTGGGAATGCCCATTTGACTGAAAGCCAGCATTGCACTGACGTGTTCTGCCATTGAGCGTTTGGCGGCAAGTACCGTTCCTTCCGGGTCGCGTTCTGATTGCTGCTGGTAGGTTTCCCAGGACCAGCCTTTTGGCAAATAGCCATGTAACGGGTCGTGCGCGCTGGTCTGGTCGGTCACTAAATCCGGGCGAACACCTCTCGCAACCAGTTCCGGGACCACATCAGCGGCATTGCCGCACAGGGCAATAGAGACAGCTTTACCTTCGGCCGTATATTTTTGAATACGCGCCAGCGCGTCATCAACGTTTTCGGCCTGCTCATCCACGTAACGGGTACGCAGACGGAAATCAATACGGCTTTGCTGGCACTCGATATTCAGTGAACAGGCTCCGGCAAGCGTTGCGGCCAGCGGCTGCGCGCCGCCCATACCGCCGAGTCCGGCCGTTAGCACCCAGCGTCCTTTCAGCGAACCGTTATAGTGCTGACGACCCGCTTCAACAAAGGTTTCGTATGTGCCCTGCACAATCCCCTGGCTACCAATATAGATCCAGCTTCCCGCCGTCATCTGGCCATACATCGCCAGCCCTTTCGCATCAAGCTCGTTAAAGTGTTCCCAGGTTGCCCAGTGCGGGACGAGGTTTGAGTTGGCAATCAACACCCGTGGTGCATTTTTATGGGTTTTAAAGACGCCTACCGGTTTACCTGATTGCACCAGCAGAGTTTCGTCATGTTCAAGGTTGGTAAGGGATTCGACAATGGCGTCATAGCACTCCCAGTTACGCGCGGCACGACCAATCCCGCCATAAACCACCAGCTCATGAGGATTTTCGGCGACGTCGGGATCAAGGTTGTTCATCAACATGCGCAGTGGTGCTTCGGTGAGCCAGCTTTTCGCAGTAAGCGTTGTTCCACGCGGGGCGCGGATCTCCTGCTGGCGGTATTTACCTGACGACATTGTGTGCTCCTCACAGGGATAGAAGATACAAACAGATATACTTGTATAGACAAGCACACACAAGATCGTTTTTAACAAAAAAGATACAATTTTATTATATTGCGTCAGCTATCACGCTTTTAATGCTTATGACATAAAGTGGCCCTGTAGCCGGTAACGGTTGCCCGGAAACAGCAGTTTCGCATGTGACACAATCTGTGAAGATGACCAGGTACGACGGCGGATTAGCAGGCAAGGCTCGTGCTCTTTAATGCGCAAAAGTTCGCACTCTTGCGGCGTCGCCCGCACCGCCTCAACAATGTGTTCCCCTTCCGTCAGCGGTGCAACCCGCGACAGGTAAGCATGCGGCGTGGTCTGTGTGTAATCCTGAGCAAGATACTCCGGCACGCGCTCCGCGTTCACGCAACGATCTTCAATCTGTACCGGAATATCATTTTCAAAGTGCACCATCACCGAATGAAAGATCCGCGTGCCCTCTTTGACATTCAACTCCACCGCCTGCTCCGCGCTGGCCGGTGTCTCTTCCAGCACCCGCACCTCACAATGATGCTGGTGATGCCGGGCGGCAATCTCATCTGCGATGCTACGGATTTCAAACAGAGCCGACTGCCCTTTCGGCTCTGCCACAAAGGTTCCGACCCCTTGCAGACGAACCAGCAACCCTTCATCGGTCAGTTCACGCAGCGCCCGGTTAATGGTCATCCGGCTAAAACCAAACTGTGCCACCAGCTCAGCTTCTGAGGGAATACGGTCATGAGGACGCCAGACGCCCGTCGCGATCTTTTCGCTTATCGCCTGCTTCACCTTTTCATAAAAGGGGGCGGGCGGGCTGGATTGTGGCTCAGGTGAGCGTGAAAACATCGTAACTCCTTAATGTTATTTTTATGCCCACCAGTGAGCGATTTGCCAGGCCAGTCGGGCAGCCAGTCTGGCTCCCTGACCATCCCGGTCATACTGCGGATTAAATTCGACTAAATCGGCTGCCTGCAATTTTCCACTGCGGCAGATGCACTCTATTACGGGCAACAATTCACGGGCAGAAATACCTAATGCCGCGGGCGCCGAGACCGCAGGCATCTCTTCTGCCGGTAATACATCCAGATCAATCGTCAGATAGATGCGATCCGCCTGCGCCAGAACCTTTTCCAGCGAGGATAACGCATCCTGACTGAAACGAAGATCTTCAACCAGCGTCACATTCAGACGAGCCGCTTCGTCCCAAAGCGCTTCGGTATTTGCCGCACGGCTGACACCCAGGCAAGCATACTGAAATTCACGCGACTGCGCGGCACAATAGCGCGCAAGCTGGCGAAACGGTGTCCCGGAGGTCGACCTGTCAGCATTACGTAGATCCAGATGAGCATCCAGGTTAACGATTGCCACACGTTCATTCGCAAAGGCATCCAGCACGCCACGACCATGCGCCCAGGCAGTCTCATGTCCACCGCCCAGCACCAGCGTGCGCATACCTGACTTCTGGCAAGCCAGGACTGCATCACTTAGCGCCTGCTGAGCAGCTTCAAGCGCTTCGCCTTCAACATAAATCGATCCCATATCCCACAGGCGATCGTGCCCCTGGTGACTTGCCATATTTGCCAGTGCGCTACGCAGAACATCCGGCGCGAGTGCAGCGCCGGGTCTGCCGTGGTTGCGTCTTACGCCCTCATCACACGCAAACCCTATCAGCGCGATGCCTGACGCACCTGGCGTAAAGTGTTCACACTGACGCACCGTCTGGAAAAGGCGCAGCGCATTGCTGGCCTCCGCGCGGTCATCGCGCCCCTGCCAGACTGATGCTGAAACGGGCTGCCATAACGTCATATCCCTTCTCCCCGAAAAATGCGTTGGTACAGCGGGTTGCGTCCCGGCTCGTACACCATTTCCACCGGATGGTGTGCATCCCAGACGCTAAAATCAGCAACATATCCGGCTTTTAGCTGCCCATGCGTTTCACTTCGGCCCAGAGCATGCGCCGCATGACGGGTCACGCCAGCCCACGCCTCTTCCGGCGTCAGGCCAAACTGGACACAGGCCATATTCATCGCCAGATGGAGGCTGGCAAACGGGCTGGTTCCGGGGTTGTAATCCGTCGCGACGGCAATGGAAACCCCCGCTTTTCTGAGCTGTTCAACCGGCGGGCGCTGTCGCTCCTGCAGAAAATAGAACGCTCCTGGTAATAACACTGCAACCGTGCCGCTATGCGCCATCGCCTGAACACCGGCATCATCAAGATATTCAATATGATCGGCTGACAGCCCGTGATAGCGGCTGACGAGGGCCGCGCCCCCCAGATTAGAGAGTTGCTCCACATGTCCCTTTACGGGAATGCCCAGAGCCGAGGCGGCCTTAAAGACCCTCTCAGTCTGCAACAGCGTGAACCCTACGTTTTCGCAGAACACATCCACCGCGTCGAACAACCCTTTTTCCCACAACGCGGGCATGATCTGTTCGCAAACCCGCGTGAGGTAGGCATCCGGATCGTGGCGGTATTCTTTCGGTACGGCATGGGCCGCAAGCAGGGTTGGGCTAATCTCGACAGGGTTGTTCACCGCAAGCTGACGCGCCACCTGAAGCATTTTCTCTTCCGTTTCGGCGTTCAGGCCATATCCCGACTTGATTTCAACCGTCGTTACGCCTTCAGCCATCAGACGTTGCAGACGCTGCTGTGCCAGCTGGAGTAAGGTTTCTGGTGCGCTGTTGCGGGTCGCCGTTACCGTGGCATTGATCCCACCGCCCTGAGCGCTAATCGTTTGATAGGAGACACCATTTAAACGCTGTTCCCATTCCGCCGCACGATCACCGCCAAAGACCAGGTGGGTGTGACAGTCGATAAGCCCGGGCGTCACCAGACGTCCCTGCAAATCAACAGACTTGCCATGCCAGGACGGAATATCAGACTCAGCCAGCACGGCCTGTATCCTGTTGCCTCGCACCACGAGCGCAGCATGTTCCATCAAACCATAAGGCGCAGGATGACCAGGATCCATTGTCGCCAGTCGCGCATTACGCCATATCACATCGTCGGGATGAAGCTGCTGCATGGGGTTTTCACTTGTCATGGGTTGTATAGACATTTATTTTCATCTGCTTGCCTCTGTCAACTGCCTTTACGGAAAATGTTATTTATTTGTGATGACTTTCCCGCATCAGACAGGTGAAAAATAGAACTTTTTACCTTTTCATCTTCCTGTTTCGCTCAACTTAGTATAAAAAAGCAGGCTATTTCGATTATCCCGTTAAGACTTGCATACTCAGGAGCTTTACCTTGAACATTTCCAGGATTTCCCGTCTGGCGCTGGCCCTCGCCTTTGGCGTGACGTTGTCTGCATGCAGCTCTACGCCACCGGATCAGAAGCCATCTGAGCAGGTTGCACCAGGCGCAGCATCTCGCCCGATCCTGTCTGCTGACGAAGCAAAGAACTTCAATCAGGCACACTACTTCTCGGCGATGGACCCAAATGCCGCCCCGTGGACACCATCCTCTATTCGTCTGCCTAAGCAGCCTGATTTCGTTGTTGGGCCAGCGGGTACGCAGGGCGTGACACATACCACTATCCAGGCCGCAGTTGACGCAGCGATTACCAAACACAGCGCGTCACGTCAGTACATCGCTATCCTGCCTGGTGAATACGAAGGTACGGTTTACGTTCCAGCGGCCCCTGGCAGCATTACGTTGTACGGCATGGGCGAAAAAGCGCTCGACGTAAAAATTGGTCTGGCGATCGATTCTGAAATCGACAGCAATACCTGGCGTCGCCTGGTAAATCCAGCCGGTAAATACATGCCGGGCAAACCAGCCTGGTATATGTTTGATAACTGCCAGAGCAAACGCAGCGCGACCGTCGGTGTACTGTGCTCTGCCGTGTTCTGGTCACAGAACAACGGTCTGCAGTTGCAGAATCTGACTATCCAAAACACCCTGGGTGACAGCGTCGATGCCGGAAACCACCAGGCTGTAGCCCTGCGTAGCGATGGCGATCAGGTACAGATTAATAACGTGAACATTCTGGGTCGCCAGAATACCTTCTTCGTGACTAACAGCGGCGTGCAGAACACCCTGCAAAACAACCGTCTGACGCGTACCCAGGTCACCAATAGCTATATTGAAGGGGATGTGGATCTCGTGTCCGGCCGTGGCGCAGTGGTCTTTGATAACACCGATTTCCGCGTAGTGAATTCCCGCACCCAGCAGGAAGGCTACGTGTTTGCGCCAGCCACACAGTCTAACCTCTATTATGGCTTCCTGGCCGTGAACAGCCGCTTTACCGCTTCCGGCGACGGTGTTGCACAGTTGGGCCGCTCGCTGGACGTTGATTCCACAACAAACGGGCAGGTTGTGATCCGTGACAGCGTCATCAACGAAGGCTTCAACATGGCGAAACCATGGGCTGATGCTGCCATTTCCAAACGTCCTTATTCCGGCAACACCGGAGTCGTGGATGACAAAGGCAACGTGCAGCGCAACCTGAACGACGCTAACTTCAACCGCATGTGGGAATACAACAACCGCGGTCTGGGTAGCAAAGTGGTTGCTGAACCGAAGCAATAAGTCTGGTTTCAGGCATAAAAAAACCTCGCCATGGCGAGGTTTTTTATTATCAGCGGATTAGTGTGCGTTGACCACAACCCACATTGGCCCCTGGCCTACAGCGTAACGCCCTTTCTCTTCCAGCAAGCCCTGTTCGCCTTTGATTTCGTACAGTGCGATATGGTGAGATTTCTGCCCGGCCGCAATCAGGTATTTCCCGCTGTGATCGATATTAAAACCACGCGGCTGGGTTTCCGTCGGCTGGAAGCCTTCAATCGCCAGCACACTGCCATCTTCCGAGACGCTAAAGACGGTAATCAGGCTGGAAGTACGGTCGCAGGTATAAAGATGACGACCATCCGGGGTGATATGAATATCTGCGGCCCAGCGAGTGTCGGAGAAGTCAGACGGCATCATATCCAGAGTCTGAACACATTCAATTTCACCGTTTGGATCTTTCAGCTCCCACACATCGACAGAGCCATTCAGCTCATTCACAACGTATCCATATTGCTGGTTCGGATGGAAGACCATGTGACGCGGACCCGCCCCCTCAACGGTGGTCACTTCTGCCGGATCTTGCGCCACCAGATGACCATCATCACTCAGCGTAAACAGGCAGATACGATCCTGCTTCAGGGCAGGAACCCACAGCGTCCGGTTATCCGGGCTGATATTTGCCGAGTGGCAACCTTCCAGACCTTCTACGATATCCACGGTTTCTGTCGGAATCCCCTCGTCCAGACGGGTGACGCTGACGCAGCCTGAATTATAGGAAGCGCTGAAGACGAACTGCCCCTTGTGGTCAGTCGAGATATGGGTTGGGCTTCCTGGTAATGGCGCTTCTGCGGCATAGGTCAGTGCACCATCATCAGGGGAGATGCGATACGCCAGCACGCGAAACTCCGGGCGCACGCCAACATAAAGAAAACGTTTATCCGGGCTGACAATCATCGGCTGAACCTGCCCCGGAACATCAACTACCTGAACCAGCGTGAGCGAGCCTTCCGCATTCAAACGCCAGACATGGATCTGCTGACTTTCAGGACTGGCGGTATAAACGGTCTGTTTCATGAATACTCCTTTCCTCACTGCGCGTGAAAGTAATTATTTTTAACGGCGAATGCTGAATTGTAGTCAGGAATTTTGCAGCGATATGCTCTCGGTGTACCATCCCATAAGACCTTAAATTCAATATTAACCCGGAAGAACAAATGACCTCGCGTGTGATTGCACTGGATTTAGACGGTACACTGCTTACCCCTCAAAAAACCCTGCTTCCCTCTTCTCTTGATGCCCTTAAGCGTGCAAAAGAAGCGGGGTATCAACTCCTCATCGTAACGGGTCGACATCACGTTGCCATTCATCCTTTTTATCAGGCACTGGCGTTAGATACACCTGCAATTTGTTGTAATGGCACTTATTTGTATGATTATCAAGCAAAAAAGGTTCTGGAGTCCGATCCCCTCCCTGTTGACCAGGCTCTGCAACTTATTGACCTGCTGGATGAACACGCGATTCATGGCTTGATGTATGTCGATAACGCGATGGTGTACGAGCGCCCAACTGGCCACGTTATCCGCACCAGCAAGTGGGCACTGTCACTGCCTGAAGCGCAACGTCCTGTCTTTACCCAGGTCGCTTCCCTGCGTCAGGCTGCTCAGGATGTAGACGCTATCTGGAAGTTCGCCCTGACAGACGAAGACACTCACAAGCTGAATGACTTTGCGAAGCACGTTGAGCAGACGCTGGGTCTTGAGTGCGAATGGTCCTGGCATGATCAGGTCGATATTGCCCGTAAAGGCAACAGCAAAGGTAAACGTCTGACGCAGTTCGTCGAGTCACAGGGCTGGTCGATGCAGAATGTGATTGCGTTTGGCGATAACTATAACGACATCAGCATGCTGGAAGCCGCAGGTACAGGCGTGGCAATGGGAAATGCTGATGATGCCGTCAAAGCCCGCGCTAACGTCGTCATTGGCGATAACACCACCGACAGCGTCGCGCAGTACATTTATACTCACCTGCTCTGATCAGGTGGTGATAGAGACGCTCTTAATTTGCGCGTAAAGCCACAGGCCAGGCTTAATCCCTAACTCATCCCTGGCCCACGGGCTGATACGCGCCCAGAGCGTCTTGCTCCCGACCTCAAGCTGAACTTCGACCTGCCCATTATCGTCAAAGCATTGCGCCACTTTGGCACGCAGAATATTACGAATACTGGTTTGTAGTGGTGGTTGCAGCACAAGAGACACATCAGACGCCTGAATGCGGATCCGCAGCGCCGACTGCAGCGGCTTATCGACTTTATTCACCCACAGATGCTGGTCGCCCAGCGCCAGGGCAGTCATCGCATAATGCGGATGATGTTCCAGTACGCTGACTTTCAGAATGCTGCTTTGCTGTTCTGTTGGCAGCCACGGATGCATCACACTGCTGCCCCAGACCTCCTCAAGATTGCCAAACGCTTTTACGCTGCCCTCTTCCAGCACCAGCACTTTGTCCGCCAGATGCAGAATTTCGTCCAGCGAGTGGCTGACATAGAGCATGGGGATATTGATCTCACGCGCCAGGCGTTGCAGATACGGCAGAAGTTCACGTTTACGAGGAATGTCGAGCGAGGCCAGCGGCTCATCCAGCAGCAGAAGCTCCGGTGCGGTCAGCAACGCACGACCAATCGCAACACGCTGTTTTTCGCCACCCGATAATGATGAAGGAAGCCGTTCAAGCAGTGGTTCAATACCCAGCAATGCCACCAGCTTGTCAAACTGTGCAGACATGCTCTTCGCCATACCGTAACGCAGGTTTCCCCGCACGCTGTAATGCGGGAAGAGCCGCGCATCCTGAAAAACATAACCAATCCGGCGCTTATCCGGTGAAAGATAAACCCCCTTCTCCACATCGTTCAGCACCCGCTCGTTCAGCACAATTCGGCCTGATTGTGGACGCGTCAGCCCGCTGATGGCATTAATCAACGAGGTTTTCCCCGCCCCCGAGACACCGAATATCGCCGTGATACCGTTTGCAGGCAGGGTTTCGTTAAGCGTCAGGCAGTGGCTTCCCAGCGTTTGGGTGAAATTCAGTTCCAGCATGATTATTTCCCCATCCGCTCGCGGCTAATACGTGCCAGCCATTCTGAGACCAGCAATGAAACCAGCGCCAGCACAATAGAAATAATGCACAACCGCGCGGCCGCACTTTCGCCGCCTGGCGTTTGAATCAGGGTATACATTGCCGAAGGGATGGTACGCGTCTCACCAGGGATGTTCGACACGAAGGTTATCGTCGCGCCAAACTCACCGAGCGAGCGGGCAAAAGCCAGCACCGTGCCAACAATAATACCGGGTAACGTAAGCGGAAGTGTGATGGTGAAAAACACGCGCCAGCGTCCTGCACCTAATGTGCGTGCCGCTTGCTCAAGTTTGAGGTCAACCCCTTCCAGCGCCAGGCGGATCGCCCGGACCATCAGCGGGAATGACATGACTGCCGCAGCCAGCACAGCACCACGCCAGCTAAAGGCAAAGGTCAAACCAAACCAGTCATACAACCACTGGCCGATAAATCCGCGTCGCCCCATGGCGATCAATAATAAATAGCCGACCACAACCGGCGGTAATACGAGGGGAAGATGAAGCACACTGTCGAGCAGGGCTTTGCCTGGAAACTTACAACGAACCAGTAACCAGGCAAAAAAGATCCCGAAGGGCAAACTGAGTGCAACTGCCAGGGAAGAGACTTTAAGGCTCAGCAGCACGGCCTGCCATTCGGGATCGGTCAATATCATTAGTGAGTCGTAAATCCGTAACGTTTAAAGATTGCAGACGCCTGAGGCCCCTTCAGATAATCGTAGAAGGCGCTGACTGTCGCATTTTTATGTCCATCAACAATCGCCACAGGATATTCCACTTTCTTGTGGGAGTCTTCCGGGAACGTGCCAACCACTTTTACGCCTTTGCTGGCAACAGCATCAGAGCCGTAGACAATCCCCAGAGGTGCTTCGCTACGCTCAACCAGTGCCAGTGCGCCGCGTACATCTTCTGCTGGGGCCAGTTTCGGAGACAAGGTCTCCCACGCACCCAGTTTTTGCAGAGCTTCTTTGGCATAAATCCCGGCCGGGACGTGCTCAGGATCGCCAACCGCCAGACGGCCATCTTTCAACAGGCTGGCCCAGTTGGTCTCTTTATTAATAGTGATATCACCCTGCGCACTGGATTTTGGTGCAACCACGACAAGGCTGTTCCCCAGCAACGTTTCGCGGGTGGCCGTATCGATTGATTTTTTCTCAACCGCGTAATCCATCCACTTCTGGTCGGCAGAAATGAATAAATCAGCAGGTGCACCGGCTTCAATCTGACGCGCCAGGGTTGACGACGACGCAAAAGAGGAGACCACGTCGACGTTTTTCTCTTTCTTATATTCTGCTGCAATATCCTGCATCGCGTTAGTCAGTGATGCCGCTGCAAAAACCGTGATTTTACCTTCGTCTGCCAGCGCATGCCCGGTGAGAGAAAGTGTCAGTGTTGCCCCTGCGAAAAGGCGTACCCATGTACGTGCCATCTGTAACTCCTTTGAGTGTCGTTATATATGCGTAAATATAACGACAACTGTAGGGATATCCTAGCGTTAAATCGTACCGATTAATGAGTAAATAAACCCGATGCTGTGAATACTATCGGCGAAAAGAGAGGAAACTTGAGAGCAAAACGCCCGGACTGGCCGGGCGTTTTGAAGGGAATTAATGCTGCTTTTTAGGCTGGCCTTTATGGCCGATGTTCGAAAAGACGTTGAACACTTCACCCAGGCCGTAGATGGCACCGAGGATGATGGCCATCACCACTGGGACCATGATCACGGCGAATACCAGACTTTTCAACAACTCTAACATGGTTTTCTCCAGATATTGTGGACGGCTTATTCTACCCTGAAAAGTAAGAAAAACATCCCCTTTTGTGCGGTGCGCTTTGCGCTCAGGGGCATTTGGGTCACAATACACTTTTTGCCAGGACACTGTTATGCAGGCCGAAATTCTCCTCACCCTACGACTTCAGCAGAAGCTTTTCGCCGATCCGCGACGTATCGCCCTGCTTAAACAAATAGATCATACAGGTTCAATTAGCCAGGGAGCTAAAAACGCAGGCATCAGCTACAAAAGTGCGTGGGATGCAATCAATGAAATGAATACCCTGAGCGAACAGGCGCTGGTCGACCGGGCGACAGGCGGCAAAGGCGGCGGTGGCGCGATGCTGACTCGCTACGGTCAGCGCCTGATCCAGCTTTACGATCTGCTGGCGCAAATTCAGCAAAAAGCCTTTGATGTGCTCAGCGATGACGATAATGTGCCGCTGGACAGTCTGCTGGCCGCCATCTCCCGCTTCTCATTACAAACCAGTGCCCGTAACCAGTGGTTTGGTACAGTGACAGCCCGCGACAATTCGCAGGTGCAACAGCACATTGAGATCTTACTCGCCGATGGCTCCACTCGCCTGAAAGCCGCGATCACAGCACAAAGCGGGCAACGTCTTGGGCTGGATGAAGGCAAAGAGGTATTAATCCTGCTGAAAGCACCGTGGGTAAGCGTGACGCGCGATCCTGAGCTTGCAAAAGAGGCGGACAACCAGTTACACGGTGCAATCAGCCATATCGAACGCGGTGAGGAACAGTGCGAAGTACTGATGAGCCTGCCGGATGGACAAATCCTCTGCGCGACAGTGCCGGTCGCCGATGCCATTAATCTGGAAGAAGGTGCTGAGGTGACGGCATATTTCAATGCAGACCGGGTGATTATTGCCACGTTATGCTAAGCGCGTTGACATTCGCGCCAACTGTGAGTATCCCTGACATCTGTTGCTGCAAAAAATGGGATACATCATGTCATCATTGCATATTTCGCAAGGCACGTTTCGTCTTAGCGATACCCGGACGCTGACGCTTCCTGATTTAACACTGCAGGCCGGCGAAAGCTGGGCCTTTGTCGGCACAAACGGAAGCGGTAAATCCGCACTGGCGCGTGCCCTGGCGGGAGAGCTTACCCAACTTAAAGGTGAACGCCAGAACCGCTTTACGCGTGTGACCCGTCTCTCGTTTGAGCAATTACAAAAGCTGGTGAGCGATGAGTGGCAGCGTAACAACACCGATTTGCTCAGCCCCGGTGAAGAAGATACGGGCCGTACCACAGCACAGATAATCCAGGACGAGATCAAGGACTGCGCACGTTGCCAGCAACTGGCAGAGCAGTTTGGCATAGCCGCCCTGTTGGATCGGCGCTTCAAATATCTTTCGACCGGCGAGACGCGCAAAACGCTGCTGTGTCAGGCGCTGATGAGCGAACCGGACTTGCTGATTCTGGATGAACCCTTCGATGGGCTCGATGTGCAATCACGCGCCCAACTGGCGGCACTTCTGGAAACGCTCAATCAGCAGGGTTACACCCTCGTGCTGGTACTCAACCGGTTTGATGAAATCCCGGATTTTGTGCAATACGCGGGAGTGTTAGCGGATTGCAGCCTGATGGAAACAGGACCAAAAGAGGCGCTGCTCCGGCAAGCGCTTATCGCCCAACTGGCGCACAGCGAGAAACTCGATGGTATTACCCTCCCGGAACCCGATGCCCCTTCGGCTCGACACGGTTTAGATCCTCATCAGCCAAGGATCGTCCTGCATAATGGCGTTGTGTCTTACGACGATCGCCCTATCCTTAATCAACTGAGCTGGACGGTGAATCCTGGCGATCACTGGCAAATCACTGGCCCAAACGGCGCGGGAAAATCGACCCTGCTCAGCCTGATCACCGGCGATCACCCTCAGGGCTACAGTAACGATCTGACGCTGTTTGGGCGTCGTCGTGGCAGCGGTGAAACCATCTGGGACATTAAGAAGCATATTGGTTACGTCAGCAGTAGCCTGCATCTGGACTACCGGGTCAGCACCACGGTGCGTAATGTGATTCTGTCCGGCTACTTCGACTCCATTGGCATTTATCAGGCCGTGTCTGATAAACAGCACAAACTCGCGCAGCAGTGGCTGGAAATCCTGGGAATGGACAACCGCGTTGCTGATTCGCCGTTCCACAGCCTCTCGTGGGGACAACAGCGCCTGGCATTGATTGCCCGCGCGCTGGTCAAACACCCTACGCTGTTGATTCTGGACGAACCGCTTCAGGGGCTGGACCCGTTAAACCGCCAGTTGATCCGCCGATTTGTTGATGTGTTGATTGGTGAAGGTGAAACTCAGTTGCTGTTTGTTTCACACCATGCCGAAGACGCCCCTTCCTGCATCACTCATCGCCTGGAGTTTATCCCTGATGGGACAGGCTATCGCTACCTTTTGAGCAAAATAGATTAACCTGCAGGGGGGCTGCCCCCTCTTTTCGGATAAGCTGCATCATTACAACGCTATCTCTTTGATCTAGAATGCCCAAAGCCATGTAAAAATCAGGTTTGATAATCAGTGTAAACGATTCCACTAATTTATCCCATGTCACACTTTTCGCGTCTCTGTTATGCTATGGTTAATACATACCATAAGCCCAATGGAGCGAAATATGCGAGTTCTGGTAACAGGTGGTAGCGGTTACATAGGCAGTCACACCTGCGTACAACTGCTACAAAGCGGTCATGATGTCATCATCCTCGACAACCTGTGCAATAGTAAGCGCAGCGTGCTGCCCGTGATTGAGCGTCTTGGCGGCAAACAGCCAACCTTCGTGGAAGGTGACATTCGTAACGAAGCGTTGATGACTGAAATTCTTCACGACCACGCCATTGAAACCGTGATCCATTTTGCGGGTCTGAAAGCGGTCGGTGAATCCGTCGCGAAACCGCTTGAGTACTACGACAATAACGTCAACGGCACGCTGCGTTTGATCTCTGCCATGCGTGCGGCGAACGTGAAAAACGTCATCTTCAGCTCTTCCGCCACCGTCTACGGCGATCAGCCCAAAATCCCTTATGTAGAAAGTTTCCCGACCGGTACGCCGCAAAGCCCTTACGGCAAAAGCAAACTGATGGTGGAACAGATTCTGACTGACCTGCAAAAAGCACAACCAGAGTGGAGCATCGCCCTGCTGCGCTATTTCAACCCGGTTGGCGCACATCCATCAGGAGATATGGGTGAAGATCCGCAAGGTATTCCCAATAACCTGATGCCGTACATTGCACAGGTCGCGGTAGGCCGTCGCGACTCACTGGCTATTTTTGGTCACGACTATCCAACCGAAGACGGTACGGGCGTGCGCGATTATATCCACGTCATGGACCTGGCCGATGGTCACGTTGCCGCCATGCAACAGCTGGCAAACAAGCAAGGTGTGCATATTTATAACCTCGGTGCAGGCGTCGGCAGCAGTGTGCTGGATGTGGTTAATGCCTTCAGTAAAGCCTGTGGTAAAGCGGTGAGCTATCACTTCGCACCGCGCCGTGACGGCGATCTTCCCGCTTACTGGGCAGATGCAACAAAAGCTGATAAAGAGCTGAACTGGCGTGTCACCCGCACGCTTGACGAAATGGCACAAGATACCTGGCACTGGCAGTCACGCCATCCGCAAGGTTATCCGGACTAAGGATCCGTCATGACACAATTCAATCCCGTCGATCACCCGCATCGTCGCTTTAACCCGTTAACCGGGCAATGGATTTTGGTTTCTCCGCACCGCGCTATGCGCCCCTGGCAGGGGGCGCAAGAAACGCCTGCAAAACAGACGCTGCCACAGCATGATCCTGACTGTTTTTTGTGTCCAGGCAACACTCGTGTGACAGGGGATAAAAACCCTGATTACACAGGAACTTACGTTTTTACGAACGATTTTGCCGCCCTGATGACGGACACCCCTGCTGCGCCTGAAAGCCAGGATCCGCTGATGCGTTGTGAAAGCGCACGCGGTACAAGCCGTGTTATCTGCTTCTCTCCGGATCACAGCAAGACGCTGCCAGAGCTGAGCGTGGATGCGCTAAAAGAAGTCGTCAGTACCTGGCAGGAACAGACCGCTGAGTTAGGCCAAACTTATCCCTGGGTGCAGGTGTTTGAAAATAAAGGCGCAGCAATGGGCTGTTCCAACCCGCATCCGCATGGCCAGGTGTGGGCAAACAGCTTCCTGCCGAACGAGGCCGAGCGTGAAGATCGCCTGCAAAAAGCCTATTACGCGGAAAATCACACGCCAATGCTGGTGGACTACGTTCAGCGTGAACAGGCAGATGGCAGCCGTACTGTGGTCGAAACTGAACACTGGCTGGCCGTTGTACCTTACTGGGCCGCCTGGCCGTTCGAAACGCTGCTGTTGCCAAAGGCACACGTACAACGCATTACCGATCTCAGCGATGCGCAACGGGATGACCTTGCCCTGGCGCTGAAAAAACTGACCAGCCGCTACGATAATCTGTTCCAGTGCTCTTTCCCGTATTCGATGGGCTGGCATGGTGCACCGTTCAACGGTGAAGAGAATCAACACTGGCAGTTGCATGCCCATTTCTATCCGCCGCTGCTGCGTTCCGCGACGGTGCGTAAATTTATGGTGGGCTATGAAATGCTGGCAGAAACCCAGCGTGATCTGACGGCAGAACAAGCGGCAGAGCGTCTGCGCGCAGTGAGCGACGTCCATTACCGCGAATCAGGAGTCTAAAAAATGAGTCTGAAAGATAAAACACAATCCCTGTTTGCTGAAAAATTCGGCTACCCTGCCACCCACGTTATTCAGGCGCCTGGTCGCGTTAATCTGATTGGCGAGCACACCGACTATAACGATGGTTTCGTGCTGCCTTGCGCGATCGACTACCAGACCGTAATCAGTTGCGCCAAACGCGATGACCGCAACATCCGCGTAATTGCAGCAGATTACGGCAACCAGAGCGATGAATTTTCTCTCGATGCGCCCATCGTGACGCACGACAGCCAGCAATGGTCTAACTATGTGCGCGGCGTCGTTAAACACCTGCAAAAACGTAACAAAAACTTCGGCGGCGCGGACCTGGTCATCAGCGGCAACGTGCCACAAGGTGCAGGGTTAAGTTCTTCAGCCTCGCTTGAGGTAGCCGTTGGGACGGTATTCCAGCAGCTTTACCATTTACCGCTTGATGGTGCGCAAATTGCGCTGAATGGCCAGGAAGCTGAGAACCAGTTCGTGGGGTGTAATTGCGGCATTATGGACCAGCTCATCTCCGCTTTGGGTAAAAAAGAGCATGCGCTGCTGATTGACTGCCGGACACTGGGCACGAAAGCCGTTTCACTGCCAAAAGGTGCAGCGGTGGTGATCATCAACAGCAACTTCAAACGGACCCTGGTGGGCAGCGAGTACAACACCCGTCGCGAACAGTGCGAGACAGGTGCGCGTTTCTTCCAGCAACCCGCCCTGCGTGACGTTTCAATTAATGAATTCAACAAAGTGGCTCACGAGCTGGATCCTGTTGTCGCTAAACGTGTGCGCCATGTTCTGACCGAAAATGCCCGTACCGTTGAAGCGGCTGATGCACTGGCAAAAGGTGATTTAAAGCGCATGGGCGAGCTGATGGCTGAATCTCATGCCTCTATGCGGGATGACTTCGAAATTACCGTTCCGCAAATCGACACACTGGTCGAAATTGTCAAAGCCGCAATTGGTGATAAAGGCGGTGTGCGTATGACCGGGGGAGGATTTGGGGGTTGTATCGTGGCCCTGGTTCCGGAAGACCTGGTTTCGGCGGTTCAGGATGCGGTCGCGAAACAATACGAAGCGAAAACCGGCATCAAAGAAACCTTCTATGTCTGCAAAGCATCGCAAGGAGCGGGACAGTGCTAAACGAAACGCCAACCCTCGCCCCTGATGGTCTGCCGTATCGCCTGTTAACCCTGCGCAACCACGCAGGGATGGTGGTTACGCTGATGGACTGGGGTGCAACATTACTCTCTGCACGCGTTCCCATGCCGGATGGTGGCGTGCGCGAAACGCTTCTGGGCTGTGCGTCACCGGAGCAGTATGTGAATCAGGCGGCCTATCTCGGCGCATCGGTGGGCCGCTACGCCAATCGTATCGCCAAAAGCTGCTTTGAACTCGATGGTGTGCGCTATCCCCTTCTCTCAAGCCAGGGTGAAAACCAGTTACACGGTGGCCCGGAAGGATTTGATAAACGTCGCTGGCAAATTGCCCAGCAGAACGACAGAGAAGTATTACTTACGCTGGACTCCAGTGATGGCGATCAGGGCTTCCCTGGCACTCTCTCTGCGTCAGCCCACTTCTCCCTGACCGACGATAACCGTGTTGCCATTGAGTATCGCGCAACGGTTGATAAGCCGTGTCCGGTCAACATGACGAACCACGCTTATTTCAATCTCGACGGTCATCAGTGCGACGTGCGCCAGCATAAACTGCAAATGCTGGCGGACGAATATCTGCCGGTAGATGAGATGGGTATCCCACAACAGGGTCTGAAGCCCGTTAGCGGTAACAGCTTTGACTTCCGTAACGTGAAGACCATTGCCCGGGATTTTCTGAGCGATGACGATCAGCGCAAAGTGAAAGGCTATGATCACGCCTTCCTGCTACAGGCAAAAGGCGATATTCATCAGCCTGCCGCACAAGTCTGGTCCGCCGATGAAAAGCTGCAAATGACGGTTTATACCACTGCCCCGGCCCTGCAATTCTATTCTGGTAACTATCTTGGCGGTACACCGGCACGGGAACATGACGAGTACCGCGACTGGCAAGGTCTGGCACTGGAAAGTGAGTTTCTCCCGGACAGCCCCAACCATCCAGAATGGCCGCAGCCAGACTGTATTCTGCGACCAGGTGAAGAGTACATGAGCCTGACGGAATATCACTTTATTCCCCATTAACGTCCAGCCCTCCTTCCGGAGGGCTTTTTTTGCCCATACTGCTGAAAATAGCGCCGATCACAGACAAAATCATAACCCTGGATTCACAAGCATCTTACACTCAGAGACTATTTTCGCTATGGTTAGGGTTAAGCGTTGCCGCTGGCGCAGTCACGGCAATATAATGAGAATTGTTATCATTCAAAATGCTTGAGGAGTAAGATATGGCTGTAACTAAGCTGGTACTGGTGCGCCACGGCGAAAGCCAATGGAACAACGAAAACCGCTTTACCGGTTGGTACGATGTTGATCTGTCCGAGAAAGGCGTAAGCGAAGCAAAAGCAGCAGGTAAACTGCTGAAGGAAGAAGGCTTCAGCTTTGATTTTGCTTACACCTCTGTGCTGAAACGTGCCATCCACACGCTGTGGAACGTTCTGGACGAACTGGATCAAGCCTGGCTGCCTGTTGAAAAATCCTGGAAACTGAACGAGCGTCATTACGGTGCGTTGCAGGGTCTGAACAAAGCTGAAACCGCTGAGAAATACGGTGACGAGCAAGTTAAACAGTGGCGTCGTGGTTTTGCAGTAACACCACCAGAGCTGACCAAAGATGATGAGCGCTACCCAGGCCACGATCCGCGCTACGCGAAACTGACCGATGCAGAACTGCCACAAACCGAAAGCCTGGCGCTGACCATCGATCGCGTTGTGCCATACTGGAATGAAACCATTCTGCCACGCCTGAAAAGCGGTGAGCGCGTGATCATCGCCGCTCACGGTAACTCCCTGCGTGCACTGGTGAAATACCTGGACAACATGGGTGAAGATGAGATCCTCGAACTGAACATCCCAACCGGCGTCCCGCTGGTGTATGAGTTCGATGAGAACTTCAAACCAATCAAACATTACTATCTGGGCAACGCTGACGAAATCGCTGCAAAAGCAGCGGCAGTCGCAAACCAGGGTAAAGCGAAGTAATTTTCGCCAGAGACAAAAAAAGCGTGGAGCAATCCACGCTTTTTTATTTGCCCAGCCGTATCAGCCGCGGCGGGCTTTAACCGCTTCAGCCAACTGACGCAGAAGCGTATCGGTGTCATCCCAGCCAATGCAGGCATCCGTCACGCTCTTGCCGTAGACCAGCGGTTCACTGCCTTCCAGATTCTGATTACCTTCAACCAGATGACTTTCGATCATCACACCCATCACGGATTTCTCACCGCCTGCAATCTGCTGGCAGACATCCGCACCAACTTCCATCTGCTTTTTAAACTGCTTGCTGGAGTTCGCATGGCTGAAGTCAATCATCACATTTGGAGACAAGCCTGCTTTTTCGAGACCGGTTTTCACTTCTGCCACGTGTTTTGCACTGTAGTTCGGCTCTTTGCCACCGCGCAGGATAATATGGCAGTCTCCGTTCCCACTGGTATTCACGATCGCAGAGTGACCCCATTTGGTTACGGACAAGAAACAGTGAGGCGCACCCGCAGCGTTGATCGCGTCAATCGCCACTTTGATCGTGCCATCTGTGCCATTTTTGAAGCCAACCGGGCAGGAAAGACCGGACGCCAGCTCACGGTGTACCTGAGATTCTGTGGTACGCGCACCAATTGCGCCCCAGCTCATCAGGTCTGCGAGGTATTGCGGCGTAATCATGTCGAGGAATTCGCCAGCGGCAGGCAGGCCACTGTCGTTGATTTCCAGAAGCAACTTGCGTGCAATGCGCAGACCATCGTTAATCTGGAAGCTGTTATCCATGTGCGGATCGTTAATCAGCCCTTTCCAGCCTACCGTCGTGCGCGGCTTTTCAAAATAAACGCGCATCACGATTTCCAGCTCACCTTTCAGCTCATCACGCAGTTTAATCAGGCGTGAGGCGTACTCTTTAGCCGCAGCAGGATCGTGAATAGAACATGGACCAATCACGACCAGAAGACGATCATCATTACCTTTCAGGATCTTATGGATCGCTTTACGGGCATGAGAAACCGTGTTTGCGGCATTTTCAGTGGCGGGGAATTTTTCAAGGAGTGCTACAGGAGGTAATAACTCATTGATCTCTTTAATACGTAAATCGTCGTTCTGATAATTCATTTTCTTTCCAGCTCTGCCATAACTCTAGTGTTGAATGCAATCCTTTCAATCTATCTTGCAAGTCGCTTAGTGTAAACCACCTTTTACACCCTCTTGGGAAATTGCGGTGACAGAACGAAAAAGACATTTGTGTAACACATTAAAAATTCTACACTTAGCTTAAAATCGAACCAGGAAAATTGACATGGCGCATTCTCACTCGCATACCCCCAGAGACGAAAACGCGAAACGCCTGATGCTGGCTTTTTCCGTCACCGCGATATTCATGATTATCGAGGTTATTGGCGGGATTATTTCAGGCTCGTTGGCGTTACTGGCAGATGCAGGACACATGCTGACTGATGCCGCAGCCCTGCTCTTTGCACTACTGGCCGTGCAGTTTGCACAACGCCCTCCTAATGGCCGTCATACCTTTGGTTGGTTGCGGCTCACAACTCTTGCAGCGTTCGTGAATGCCATCGCTCTGGTGGTGATTACCATTTTGATCGTCTGGGAGGCCTTTCAGCGCTTCAGGCATCCTCAGCCTGTCGCAGGGGCGACGATGATGGTTATTGCTGTAGCCGGACTGCTCGCGAATGTGCTGGCATTCTGGATTTTGCATCGCGGCGGCAGTGAAGAGAAAAACCTGAATGTGCGTGCTGCGGCGCTGCATGTGTTGGGAGATTTACTCGGATCAATAGGGGCCATTGTCGCCGCCCTTGTGATTATCTATACCGGATGGACACCCATCGACCCTATTCTGTCCGTTCTGGTCTCTTGTCTGGTTCTTCACAGCGCCTGGCAGTTACTGAAAGAGAGTGTGAACGAATTACTGGAAGGTGCTCCCGCGTCGCTGGATATCGCTGCACTCAAACGCAACCTGCGCCAATCTATTCCCGAAGTAAGAAATGTTCACCATGTTCACGTCTGGATGGTAGGTGAGAAACCGCTGATGACATTGCATGTTCAGGTAATCCCACCGCATGATCATGACGCTCTGCTTGAACGCATTCAGCACTTTCTTGAACATCACTATGAGATTGCGCATGCCACCATACAGATGGAGTACCAGCCGTGTAACGGACCAGACTGCCACCTGAACGAAGCGCAGTCCGGCCATTCACATCATCACCATCACTGACTGGACAGTGCGTGAGAGCCTCGCTCACGCGCGCTGTTAATCCACATACGACTACCGTTCAATGCAATAAAGGTCAGCAGCAGATATTCCAGCGACATCGCGTACACACCTTGCAATGCGAAAATGACCACGCTGATCACGTTAATAATGACCCACAACAGCCAGTTCTCAACGTATTTACGGGTCATCAGGATCATCGCGGCAATCGACAGAACCATCATGCAGGAATCCCAGAACGGGAAAGCATCGGGTTGTAATTCAGGCATTGTGACATTCAACCCTAGTGCTGACATCACTGACACCGCAATCTGTGTGAGGAACGCAAATACCGGGTTGATATAAACCGTCATAACACCGATGGCAACAACGCACGCCACAAACCAGGCGATAGCTTTTGATAAGGGCAACCAGCGGATCTGTAGCTCCGCTTCCTGTTGGCTGTTCTGCCGCGACCAGGCATACCAGCCATAAATGTTCGCCGCGAAGAAAAACAACTGTAACAGCAGACTGGCATACAGTTGGATCTGGAAAAAGATAATGGCGAACAGGGTCACGTTGATGAGCCCGAACGCATAATTGCTGATCTTCTCAAGACTGGCGAGCCAGATACAGAGCAGACCGGCCAGTGTACCAATCGCTTCGATCCATGACAGGTCATAGCCACCCGCCCCAATCGGTATATGAACCAGGATATTCTGTGTGCTAAAAAAATCCATCTTTTCCCCAGAGCATGTTGAATTAAGTACGTAGTGTAGCCGCAAACTCAAGCATACGGTTAAGCGGAATTAACGCACCTTCACGCAGGGCGGCATCAACATGAATTTCGTGTTCTGCCCCACCGGCTTCCAGTCCTTCAGCAATCGCTTTCAGGCCATTCATCGCCATCCACGGGCAGTGAGCGCAGCTACGACAGGTCGCTCCTTCTCCCGCAGTAGGTGCTTCAAGCAGCTCTTTTCCCGGTACGGCCTGCTGCATCTTATAAAATATACCGCGATCGGTTGCCACGATAAGTTGCTGATGCGGCAGAGTTCTCGCGGCATTAATAAGCTGACTGGTTGAGCCAACAGCATCTGCCATGTCAACAATCGACTGTGGCGATTCAGGGTGAACGAGGATAGCCGCGTCCGGGTACAATCCTTTCATGCGCGCCAGCGCTTGTGTTTTGAATTCGTCGTGGACAATACATGCGCCCTGCCAGCAAAGGACATCCGCCCCGGTTTGTTTTTGCACATAATTTCCCAGATGGCGGTCGGGGGCCCAGATAATTTTCTGTCCAAGGCTGTCCAGGTGTTCAATAAGTTCAACAGCAATACTGGATGTTACCACCCAGTCTGCGCGAGCTTTTACCGCCGCAGACGTGTTGGCGTAGACCACAACGGTTCGATCAGGATGCGCATCGCAAAAGGCGCTGAATTCGTCGATTGGGCAGCCGAGGTCAAGCGAACATTCGGCATGTAACGTCGGCATCAGGATAGTTTTTTCAGGACTCAGAATTTTGGCGGTTTCCCCCATAAAACGGACACCCGCAACCAGCAGTGTGGATGCCGGATGCTTTGCGCCAAAACGCGCCATCTCCAGAGAATCAGAGATACAACCGCCTGTCTCTTCAGCCAGTTGCTGGATCTCCGGATCGGTGTAGTAGTGCGCAACCATCACCGCGTCACGTTCCTTGAGCAGGCGTTTGATCTTCTCACGATAAAAGTGTTTTTCATCCCGGTTTAACGGAACAGGTTTCGGTGGGAAAGGATAGATTGCGGCTTCTGGATCAAACATCACGCTCATTATGGCTTCTCGTTTTACTGGCTTAACAATATTGCCTTTCTTTTGCATGACATAGCAAAACGGATGACAATCATGTTTTATATACTAAACAAGATAGCGAATTTGAGGTGAAAAGTCACCGGAAATGGTGAGCGAAAAAGCGGCTTTAAATATGAGTGGATCGTGCTGGATGATTTGCTTCGTCCGACTCTCACCTGCAGCAACTTCGAATTGTGTAAATTACAGATAGCAAAAAAGCGCCTTTAGGGCGCTTTTTTACATTGGTGGGTCGTGCAGGATGACTCGGCTACGCCTCGCCCTTCGGGCCGTTGCTAAGGCAACGTTATCCTTCACATTTAACATCTGAGTCAGATATTAAAATTGGTGGGTCGTGCAGGATTCGAACCTGCGACCAATTGATTAAAAGTCAACTGCTCTACCAACTGAGCTAACGACC